>JAQBQL010000176.1 GCA_028287035.1 Labilithrix sp.
GGGCTCGCGGCCGGGTCGGTGGTCGCCGATCTCGGCTCGGGTACCGGCATCTTCACGGCGGGGCTCCTCGAGAGCGGCGCCACGGTGCACGCGGTCGAGCCGAACGACGAGATGCGGGCGGCGGCCGAGTCGGCGCTCGGCGGGCAGCCTTCCTTCCGCAGCGTGGCGAGCCGCGCCGAGGCGACCACGCTCCCCGACGCGAGCGTCCACCTCGTGACCGCCGCGCAGGCCTTCCACTGGTTCGACCTCGAGGCTGCGCGTCGCGAGATGCGTCGCGTCCTGCGGCCGAGACCGGCGGGTGACACCCGCGGCGGCAACGTCGCGCTGGTGTGGAACGACCGCGATGTCCTGAGCACGCCGTTCCTCCGGGGCTACGAGGAGCTCCTCCTCACGCGCTGCTCGAAGTACCGCGAGCTCCAGGGCAAGGCGAACGCCACCCATGCCTTCGACGCGCTCTTCGGGGCGGGCGGCTGGTCGCGCCACGTCGCCACCAACGCGCAGCGCCTCGATCGCGAGGGGCTCGCGAGCCGGTTGAGGTCGTCCTCGTATGCCCCTCCGCCCGGAGACCCGGATCACGCCGCGACGTTCGAGGCGCTCGGGGCGGTGTTCGATCGGCACGTCGAAGCGGACGGGCTCGTCACGATCCCGTACGAGACGGTCGTGATCGTCGGCTGGCCCGTCGCCACGATCCCGGGCCAGGTTGCGACCGCCGGGACGTCCGCGTAGGCTCGGGACCGGCTCCTCCATGATCCCGCCGGAGAACGCACCCGCGACCTCGCGGATCGGGACCGTCATCTCGGACCGGTACCGGATCCTCGAGCTGCTCGGCGAGGGCGGCATGGGCGCGGTGTACCTGGCCGAGCACGTGCACATGAAGAAGCGCGTGGCGCTGAAGCTCCTCCATCCGGAGATGAGCGACAACGCCGAGGTGCAGTCTCGCTTCGAGCGCGAGGCGATGGCCGCATCTCACGTGGAGCATCCGAACGTGGCAGCGGCGACCGATTTCGGTCGCACCGCGGACGGCGCGTACTTCCTGGTCCTCGAGTACGTGGAAGGCACGAGCCTTCGCGACGTGCTCGCCAAGGGGCCGATCAGCGTCGCGCGTGCGCTCCGGATCGGCAAGCAGATCGCCTACGCCCTCGAGCGCGCTCACGACGCCGGCATCGTGCACCGCGATCTCAAGCCCGAGAACGTGATGCTGGTGAGCCGCGCCGAGGAGCCCGACTTCGTGAAGGTGCTCGACTTCGGCATCGCCAAGGTCATGGAGATCGGCGCCGCCGCGTCACACATGGCCGAGCGTCAGCAGAGCTCGCAGCCGCTCACGCGTCTCGGCACGATCCTCGGGACCCCCGAGTACATGGCGCCCGAACAGGCGCTCGGGGAGGCGGTGGCCCCGGCCGCCGATCTCTACGCGGTCGGCGTCATGCTCTACGAGATGATGACGGGGCTTCATCCGTTCGACCCGCCCGACCGGACGGCGATGCTCTCGTTCCACATCGTCGCGCCCGTGCCCCGCATGGAGGACCGCGCGCCGGAGATCGTCGTGCCGGAGGCGGTCGAGGCCATCGTTCGTCGCCTCCTCGAGAAGGAGTCGAAGAAGCGCTACGCCTCGGCGCGCGAGCTGGCGGACGCGATCGAGCAGGCGGAGCGGACCGAGGCGATGGACGACGTGCCGGCTCCCCCGGCCTCGCTCCGGAACGTCGAGGTGTTCGCGCAGACCGCGCTCGGCACGCCCCCGCCGGTGACCGGCGCCTACCGCGACGCGCCGGCCCGTGACGTCGCGGCGCCGTCGGCCGGGCCGACCAGCACCATGGACACCCTGCGCCGGCAGCCGAACCGGGTGAAGCTCGCGGTGCTCGCCGCGCTGCCGCTCGGGTTCATCGTCATCGTGCTGGTCGCCGTCCTCGCGCGCGGCAAGGGCAGCGGGCGGATCAAGGGCGTCGACGGTGCGGCGCCCGCCGAGGCCGGTGAGGTGGCGACGCGGCTCGCGCCGGAGAGCCGGGTCAAGGCGGCGATCGCGCTCGGGCCCGAGGCGCTCGAGGCGCTCGGGAAGGAGTTCCCGGACGATGCCTCGCTGCTTCCGCGGCTGGCAGTGGCCCAGCAGGCGCAGGGCCGCACCGCCGAGGCCCTCCGCACGGTGCGAGCGGCCATCGCCGCGCATCCCGAGGCCGTGAACGACGACGAGCTGGTCGACCTCGTGAGCACCGCGGCGGCGCGCGGCAAGGGCGAGGACGACGACGAGGCCTTCGCGCTGCTCGAGGGTCCGCTCGGTGCGCGCGGCGTCGACGCGCTCATCGAGCTCGCCTCGGGAAAGACGAGCGTGAAGGTGCGCGCCACGCGCAGCCTCGCGAGGCCCGAGGTGCGGGCGCACGCGTCACCCGCCGCTGCCGCGTTCCTCGATCTGAAGGCAGCGACGACGTGCACCGCCAAGCACGACGTCCTCCCCCGCGTGAAGGAGAGCGGCGATGCGCGCGTCGCGCCGGCCCTCAAGACCCTGAAGGCGACGCGCGGGTGCGGCTTCCTCGGTCGTAACGACTGCTGGGCATGCTTGCGGCGGGACGGCGCGCTCGAGGAGGCGACCACCGCGGTCGAGACGCGGGGCGCTCCTCGCCCCTGACGCGGCGCCGCGGTATGACCAGGCGATGACGGAAGAGATCGTCCTCCTCATCGGCAACAAGAACCTCTCGTCATGGTCGCTCCGGCCGTGGCTGCTCCTCCGTCAGGCCGGGATCCCGTTCCGCGAGCACCTCGTCCTCTTCGAGACGCCGGGCTGGCGAACCGCCATCGGGGCGCTGTCGCCGTCGGGTCGGGTGCCGGCGCTCCGTCACGGCACAATCGCCATCTGGGACTCCCTCGCGATTGCCGAGTACGTTGCCGAGACGTTCCCCGAAGCGCGCCTGTGGCCCGCCGACCGCGCGGCGCGCGCGCTGGCTCGTGCGATGAGCGCCGAGATGCATTCCGGGTTCCCGCAGCTCCGCTCGGAGCTCTCGATGGACGTGACCGCACGCTTCGCGCCAGGGCCGGTCTCGGCGGAGGCGAGCGCCCAGATCGCGCGCGTCCTCGCCATCTGGACCGACGCGCGCACGCGCAGCGAGGCGGCGGGCACGCCGGGCCCGTTCCTGTTCGGCGCCTTTTCGGTGGCCGACGCCATGTTCGCGCCGGTGGCCTACCGGTTCCGCAGCTACGCGGTCGAGGTCACCGAGCCGCACGCGCGCGCCTATCTCGAGACCATGCTCGCCCTTCCCGCGATGAAGGAGTGGGAAGAGGCCGCGCGCCTCGAGGTGGAAGCGCTGCAGGCGGCGCCGGCGCCGGCCACCACCCCCGACCCGACGACCGCCCAGCACTGCTTCGCGGTCATCTTCAGCTCGCAACGGACCGCGACCGGCGACGAGGCGTACGCCCGCACGAGCCGCGCGATGGACGAGCTCGCGCGGAAGCAGCCGGGCTACCTCGGCATGGAGAGCGCGCGAAACCCGGACGGCTCGGGGATCACGGTGTCGTACTGGGACTCGCTGCCCGCGATAAAGGCGTGGAAAGACGTGGCCGCGCACCGCGCGGCGCAGGAGGAAGGCCGCCGCTCCTTCTACGAGCGATACGAAGTCCGCATTGCGAGCGTAGAACGAGGGTACAGATTCCCTTCCTGACGAGAGGAGAGACGAGATGGGCTTCTTCACGCAAGACAAGGTCAACCTTCCCACCGCCGACCAGGCGCTTCCCGGACGCAGCGAGGCGGTCACCGTCACCGACCGGCACGCGGTCCTCGGCACCCCGATGCGCGAGCCGTTCGGCGAAGGGCTCGAGATCGCGATGTTCGGCGCGGGCTGCTTCTGGGGCGTCGAGCGGAAGTTCTGGCAGGTGCCCGGGGTCGTCTCGACGCAGGTCGGCTACGCGGGCGGCTTCACGGCGAACGCCTCCTACCGCGAGGTGTGCAGCGGCAAGACCGGCCACAACGAGGTCGTGCGCATCGTGTTCGACCCGAAGAAGGTCTCGTACGAGACGCTGCTCAAGACGTTCTGGGAGAACCACGACCCGACGCAGGGCATGCGGCAGGGCAACGACGTGGGCACGCAGTACCGCTCCGGCGTCTACGCGCTGACGCCCGCGCAGAAGGCCGCGGCCGAGGCCTCGCGCGCCACGTACCAGCTCGAGCTCGACAAGAGCGGCTTCGGCAAGATCACGACCGAGGTGATCGACGCGCCGCCGTTCTACTACGCCGAGGACTACCACCAGCAGTACCTCGCGAAGAACCCCGACGGCTATTGCGGTATCGGCGGCACCGGCGTCTCGTGCCCGGTGGGCATCGCTCGCGCCTAGAACGAATGCCGCCCGCCGCGTACCGCATCGAGACCCCGCGCCTCGTGATCCGCTGCTGGAGCCCCGAGGACGCGGAGCGGGTGAAGGCGGCGGAGGACGCGAGCCGCGAGCACCTGAGGCCGTACATGCTCTGGGCGAACCGCGAGCCGGAGCCGCTGCTCGACGTCATCGACAAGCTGCGGATGTTCCGCTCGTGGTTCGACAAGGGCGACGACTTCATGTTCGGCGCCTTCGAGCGGCGCGCCGACGGGAGCGAGGGCGCTTGCGTCGGGGGCACCGGCCTGCACCCGCGCGCCGGCAGCGGCGGGATGGAGGTGGGCTACTGGGTGCACGCGGACCATCTCCGCCGCGGGATCGCGACGGAGATGGCGGCGGCGCTCACGCGCGTCGGGTTCGAGGTGCACCGCCTCCGCTGGGTCGAGATCCGCTGCGCCGCCTCGAACGCGGCGAGCGCCGGCATTCCGCGGGCGCTCGGCTTCGCGCACGAGGCGGTCCTCCGTGACCGGCTGGTGGTCTCGTCGGGGGCCATCGAGGACGCGCTCGTGTTCACGTTGCTCGCCAAGGACCACGAGGCGAGCCCCGCGCGGCGCATGCCCGTGAAGGCGTTCGATGGCGGCGGCCGCGCGCTCCTCGGCTGATCACCGCACCGTCCCGTCCTTCACGTGCAGCGTGCGCGAGGTGACGCGCGACGCGAACACGTCTCCTCCTCGTCCACGCGGCTGCCCAGGTCAGCCGAAGCCGAGCGCCGCCTGGAGCTTCGGTGCACGTGCGAGGCCCTTGCGCAGCTTCGCGAGGTCCTCGAGGCGCAGGGTGACGGGACCGCGGCGCGCGCGCCCGTCCGTGGTGTACGCGAACCGCACGAGCCGCATTCCGTCGGCATCCTCGAGGAGCTGGACGAGGGTGCCGTACGCGCGGTCGCCGGCCCGCTGCTTGATCTCGACCTGCTCGAGGACGCTCGCCGTCCCCCAGGCGGTGGTGGTGGTGGTCATGCGACCTCTCCAGCACGCCTCGCGCCACTCCCCTCCCCGAGCGGCATCGCGGATTTGGCGCGCTCCCGGGGTGGCCCGGCCAGGCCAGGCGGTGGCCCGGCCACCTGCTAGGCGAGCGCCTCGAGCATCGTCATCATCATCTGATGGGTCATGCCCCAGAGGACGTGCTGGTCGGGCTCGAGGCGCACGCACGGCGCTTCGTGCTGCACGTTCTGCCAGGTGTACGTGTGCGTTCCGCGCCCTTCGCCGCGCATCAGCGTCGTGAGCGGCACCCAGAAGACGCCCGCCACCTCCGCGTCGTTCGGGACCGGGGTGACGGGCTCGCGCAGCGCGAACACGAACGGGGTCACCACCATGCGGCCGCGCTTCGTGCGGATGATGGCGGGCACGTCGGGCAGCCGGCACACGAGCTCGGCGCGCCCGAGATCGATCCCCACCTCTTCCCAGGTCTCGCGGATCGCGGTCGCCAGCAGGGACTCGTCGGCGGGCTCGCGACCGCCCCCCGGAAAGGCGACGTGGCCCGACCACGGATCCTTCGGGGAGAGCGCGCGGCGGATGAAGAAGAGCTCCGCCCCGCCGCCCGCCTCGCCCTCGCGCAGGATGGCGGCGACGGCAGCCGGCGCCGTGTCCGGAGGATGGCTCGCCCCCGGGTCCCGACCCTGCCGCGACAGCTTCGCGACCGCCTCCTCGAGGCCGAGGACGCCCGCCACACCGCCCTCCGCCATCAGTAGGCTTTCTTTGCGTCCTCGATCTCGGTCTGCGTGAGCCCGTACACCGCCCCGATGTCCTGGAAGGCGGTGTTGAAGGCCACGGCCCGGGTCGAGGCCTGGGTGATGAGCTGGTAGGCGGTCGTCGCGCCGATGCGCGTGAGGAGCGCGTCGATCTGCGCGTCGGTGATCTTGCGGCGGTCCTGGGGGATTCCCTTGAAGCTCTGCGCGAGGCCGACCGCCTCGCCGAAGGACTGCAGCGCGGCGACGTTCTTCGCGGGCACCTGCGGGACCTGGAGGGCGCTCGTCGCCGCCTGGTTCAGCGCGTAGATGACGCCGAGGTAGGTCGACTTCTCCCATTCGAGGAAGAGGATGCGGAAGGCGCCGTCGAGGTCGGCCCGGCACTTGTCGGGATCGCTCGCCGCCGCCTTGGCGACGAGCAGCGACGAGCGGATCTTGCGGTAAGGACCGGGCACCGACGACACCTTGTCGTCGCGCTTCGAGGCCAGCGCAGCGACGAGCACGTCGGGCGGTCCGCCGCCGTCCGCGACGAGCGACGAGAACGCCGGGGTGGTGCCGTACGCCGCCGCCACGCGATCGATCGTGGCCCCGGTGATGGGGCCGGTCGCGAGACCGAGCGCGTAGTTGTAGAGCGACGCGTTCAGGAGCGTCGCGCCGGTGGCGTTCCGCAGGGCGAGCCCGGTGGCGGACACGATGACGTCGCCCTCGTAACGACCGCCGCTCGTCGTGCCGCCGTCGCCCTCCGGGTCGGCGGTGGTCCACGTGCGCGGGGCGAAGTCGCCGAGCTGCGTCAGGTACGTGTCGATGGTCGACTGGCCGAACGCGCTCGCGACGCTGCGCAGCGAGGGCGCGCCGCCCGCGAAGATCGCCGACAGGTCGGCGGTGGTGACCGCCGCGGGCGCGCTGCCTTCGGCGCTCTTCATCTTCGCATCGAGCGAAACGACCGCCTGCTGGAGCGCGAGCTCGCCCGAGGTGTTCGCCGCGAACGACGGGCTGTCGTACGTCTGCGGGATCGGGACGCCGCAGGAGAGGAGGCCCGTGCCGCCCTCGGCGCCCGCCTCGCCACCGTCGCCCCGGGTGCGCACCGTGTTCAGCTCGTCCTCGCAGCCCGTCATCGCGCCGCCCGCGACGATGCCCCCGAGAGCAGCGACCGCGGTGACGATCAGGAAGGACGAGAAGCGCCGGAAGCTACGGAAACGCACGACCTTTTCATGCTCCGACCCCCTTGGGATGTCAATGATCCGGACCTGCGCGACCCCCGCACATGCACGCTGGTCAGTCGACGGACCGGCTCGCTTTTTTGTGCAACGCTAACCTGCCGTGATCCCTCGCAGCGGCGATCGTGGGGCGATCGGCCGCTTGCACCTCGAGGCCCAGGATCGAATGGTGGGTGCCTTCGATGACGGTTCCGGTCGCATGGGTAGTCGGTCTGCTGGTGGCGCTCGAGCCGAGCGCCCCCTGGCGCCCGACGTTCGAGAAGACGGCCGAGGCGATCGCCCGCGTCGCCGAGAGCGACCCGCTGTTCGACGAGCGCGGCGAGGAACGCACCGCCGCGCTGCTCGTCTCGATCGCCTGGTACGAGAGCCGCCTCAAGCCGAACGCCCGCTCGAAGAACGGCCAGTGGCTGTGTCTCTACCAGGTCGACAAGCGGCACCTGCCCGAGCCGCAGAAGGCCCTGGAAGACCCGGAGCTCTGCACGCGCGCCGCGCTCAAGATCATCCGCGCCTCGCTGCAAGCGTGCACCAGGCAGCGCCCCGACGACCGGCTCGCGCAGTTCATGTCCGGCTCCTGTGAACGCGGCGGGACCGAGAGCCGTTACCGGATGTTCCTCGCCAGCAAGCTCCTCAAGGACCACCCGGTCCCCGTGACGCCGGGCGGCGGCACGGCCCGGGCGCGCTGAGCGTCAGGCCTTCGGGACGGCCCGCGCCGGGCTGCCGATGGAGCCGAGCGACCGCGAGAGGCTCGGCCGCCGCGAGCTACGAGGGGCGCGGGACGGTCGAGCCGACGGCCCGAGCAGCCGCTCGAGGAAGGCGTCGGGGACGTTCGCCTCCTCGTCGACCATCAGGCTCTGGTCGCCGCGCAGCAGCCACACGAAGCTCCGCGAACGGCGACGCACCGTGAAACCGTGCTTCTCGAGTGCTCCCACGAATTCGCGGCCTGTCATCGTGAGGATGGAAACGGCCGCGCCGCGGGCGCCGATATGGCCCGTGGGGAGTACGTGAGACGATCCGGGCGGGCTCAGTGCGCCATGCCGAGCTGGTCGAGCACGAAGGCGTAGTCGAATGCGGCATCTTTCAGGCGGTCGAACCGGCCGGACTGCCCGCCATGGCCGGCCGGCTCCATCGCGATCTTGAAGAGGAGCGTATTCGTGTCGGTCTTCGCCTCGCGGAGGCGCGCCACCCACTTGGCGGGCTCCCAGTACATGACCTGGCTGTCGTTGTAGCTCGTACGTACGAGCATCGTCGGATAGGCCTGCCGCTTCACGTTGTCGTACGGGCTGTACGCCATCATGGTGTCGTAGGCGGCCTTCTCCTTCGGGTTGCCCCACTCCTCGAACTCGCCGACCGTGAGCGGGAGCGTCTCGTCGAGCATGGTGTTGATGACGTCGACGAACGGCACGTACGCGAGGATCACCTTGTAGAGGTCGGGCCTCATGTTGGCGACGGCGCCCATGAGCAGGCCGCCCGCGCTCCCGCCCGCCGCGACCGTCGCGTCCTTCCTGGCCCAGCCCGCCTTCTGCAGGCCTTCGGTGACGTCGATGAAGTCGTTGAACGTGTTCATCTTGGCCATCATCCGGCCCTGGTCGTGCCACTTCTTGCCCATGTCGCCGCCGCCGCGGATGTGAGCGAACGCGTAGACGAACCCGCGATCGATGAGCGAGATGCGATCGGAGGAGAACGAGAGCGGGAGCGTGAGGCCGTAGGATCCGTACGCGTAGAGATAGAGCGGGTGGGTCCCGTCGGGCGTCGTGCCCTTCGCGAAGACCAGCGAGACCAGCACCGGCGTCCCGTCCCGCGCCGGGATGGTGACGCGCTTCGTCTCGTACTTGCTCTCGTCGTAGGTCGGGACCTCGGTCCGCTTCACGACGGTGCGCTTCTTCGTCTTCACGTCGTGATCGATCCAGGTCACCGGCGTCTTCAGCGACTGGTAACGAAAGCGGATCGTCTTCGCCGCGAACTCGTGATTGTCGGTCGGCACGACGTCGTAGACCTGCTCCGGCTGCTCGACGACGCTCGTCGTGTTGGTCGCGAACTCGTGAATCGAGAGGAGCGGTAGCGCGTCCTTTCGTTCGTAGGCGACCCAGAAGTCCTGGAAGAGGCCGACGTCCTCGAGCATCACGTCGGGCCGGTGCGGGATGACCTCCTTCCAGCTCGCGCGCTGCGGCGCGTTCACGGGCGCGGTGACGAGGCGGAAGTTCCGGCCGCCCGAGTTGGTGCGGATGTAGAAGGTGCCCTGCCGGTGGTCCACGTAGTACTCGTGGTCCTTCTCGCGCGGCGCGATGAGCACCGGCGCGCTCGTCGGCTTGCCGGCGTCGATGACGCGCACCTCGCTCGCGGTCTTGCTCGCGCTGGTGGCCACGAGGAAGGCGCCGTCGAGCGTGCGATCGAGGCGAAGGTCGAACATCTCGTCCTTCTCCTGGTAGACGAGCGTGTCCTTGGCCGCGTCCTGCCCGAGGGTGTGGCGCCAGAGCTTGTCGCTTCGCTTCGTCTGCTCGTCCTCCGTGACGTAGAAGAGCGTCGTGCCATCCTTGGCGAACCGCACGTCGTCCACGCGCGGGATGGACTCGGAGCCCGTCTTGCCGGAGCGCAGATCCTTCGTCTTCAGCGTGTATTGCCGGAAGCCCGCGGTATCGAGGAGATAGGCGCCGACGTTGCCGTCGTCCGAGACCTCGAACGTGCGGACGTCCACGAACTTCTCGGTCTTCGCGATCTCGTTGAGATCGAGGAGCACGAGCTCCTTGTCCGTGCCCTTCTTCTTGCGGGCGCGGATCGGGTACTGCTTGCCGGCCTCGAAGCGCCGGTAATAGAGGTAATCGCCTTCGCTGTACGGCGGCGTGCTGTCGTCCTGCTTCACGCGGGCGAGGAGCTCGTCGTAGAGCTTCGTGCGCAGACCCTCGGTGCCGGCGGTCATCTTCGCCGTGAATGCGTTCTCTTCCTGGAGATGGGAGACGACGTCGGGCGCGCCCTTGTTGCGGAGCCACGCGTACTCGTCGACGCGCGTGCGTCCGTGGATCGTGGTCTCGGTCGGGATCTTCTTCGCCATCGGAGCTCCAGGTGTCGCCGCGACAGCGACCTTCGTGGGGATTCGCGCCGCGCCTTCCGAGCGCGGGCGTTGCGAGTCGGCGGCGCCTCCGCAGGCAACGACGGCGACGAGCGACACGGCGGCAAGGGCGCGGGCGAGGTTCATGCGCGGCCAGTCTAGAGCGACCGCCGTCGTTCGCGCGCGTCTTGCGCCGGGCGCGCAACTCTTGCAGCGGCGTCGATGCTGGAGGCCGATGCTGGAGGCTGTCGCCGCGGGCCGCCCGCCGCATCGTGACCGCGCCGACAAGCGACGTCGCCTCGCGTACGCTGCTTGCAGCCGCCGCCGGCCGGAGCACGCGATGACCGACACTACCCTTTCTCCCGAAGAGCTTTCCGACATCGATGCGTACTGGCGCGCCGCGAACTACCTCACGATCGGCCAGATCTACCTGCAGGAGAACGTTCTCCTGCGCGAGCCGCTCCAGCCGAGCCACGTCAAGCCCCGCCTGCTCGGACACTGGGGCACGTCCCCTGGCCTCTCGCTCGTGTACGTGCACCTCAATCGCGCGATCAAGCAGCGCGATCTCGACGTGATCTATCTCGCCGGCCCCGGCCACGGCGGGCCGGCCATCGTGGCGAACGTGTATCTCGAGGGCACGTACTCGGAGGTCTATCCGCACATCACCGAGGACGCCGGGGGCATGCGCGCGCTGTTCCGGCAGTTCTCGACGCCGGGCGGCATCCCGAGCCACGTGAGCCCTCCGACCCCCGGCTCGATCCATGAGGGCGGCGAGCTCGGCTACGTGCTCACCCATGCGTTCGGCGCGGCCTTCGACAACCCCGATCTCCTGGTCGTCGCGGTGGTCGGTGATGGCGAGGCGGAGACCGGTCCGCTCGAGGGCTCGTGGAAGGGCGTCAGCTTCCTGAACCCCGTCCACGACGGCGCGGTGCTGCCGATCCTGCACCTCAACGGCTACAAGATCGCCGGACCCACGGTGCTCGGTCGCTCGTCCGACGAGAGCGTGAAGAGCATCCTCTCCGGCCATGGCTACGACGTGCACTTCGTCGAGGGCGACGATCCGGCGCGTGTCCACGAGGCGTTCGCGACGACGCTCGATCGCTGCCTCGACGACATCAAGCGCATCCAGACCGAGGCCCGCGCCGCCGGCGTCGTGACCGACCGGCCGCGCTGGCCGCTCATCGTGCTGCGTACGCCCAAGGGCTGGACCGGCCCCAAGGAGGTCGACGGCAAGCGCGTCGAGGGCACGTTCCGCGCGCACCAGGTCCCGCTGTCCGAGGTGCGCAAGAACCCCGAGCACCTCGCGATCCTCGAGCGCTGGATGAAGAGCTACGAGCCCGAGAAGCTCTTCGACGCGAGCGGTCGGCTCCTTCCGCGCCTCGCAGCGCTCGCGCCCAAGGGTACGCGGCGCATGGGCGCCAACCCGCAGGCGAACGGCGGCAAGCTCACCGTCGCCCTCGATATCCCCGACCCGCGCGCCTACGCGGTGCCGGTGCCCCGGAGCGGCGCCGAGCACCACGAGTCGACGCGGCGGCTCGGCGAGCTGATGCGCGACATCTACCGGAAGAACCCGAAGAACTTTCGCCTCTTCTGTCCCGACGAGACGAGCTCGAACCGCCTCGGCGCGGTGTTCGAGAACGAGACGCGCTGCCTCGTGCGTCCTCCCCAGGAGGGCGACGATCACGTGACCGCGAACGGGCGCGTGATGGAGGTGCTCAGCGAGCACAACTGCGAGGGCTGGCTCGAGGGCTATCTCCTCACCGGTCGCCACGGGCTCTTCGCGACGTACGAGGCGTTCGCGCTGATCGTGGCCTCCATGACGACGCAGCACGCGAAATGGCTCGATGCCTGCCACGAGCTACCGTGGCGCGAGCCCATCCCTTCGCTCAACATCCTGCTGACGTCCACCTGCTGGCGGAACGACCACAACGGGTTCAGCCATCAGGGGCCGGGCTTCATGGACACGGTGCTCTCGAAGAAGCCGACCGTGGCGCGCATCTACCTGCCGCCGGACGCCAACTGCCTGCTCAGCGTGGCCGACCACTGCTTCCGCAGCCGCAACTACGTGAACCTCGTCATCATCGACAAGCAGCCCCAGCTGCAGTGGCTCGACTACGACGCGGCGCTCGCGCACTGCGCGCGAGGAGCGTCGACCTGGGACTGGGCGTCGACGAGCGGGGACCAGGAGCCCGACGTGGTGCTCGCCTGTGCCGGTGACATCCCCACGCTCGAGACGATCGCTGCCGCCTGGTTCCTCCGCAAGCACGCGCCCGCTCTTCGGGTGCGGGTCGTCAACGTCGTCGACCTCATGTCGCTCTATGCCCCCGAGCACCACCCGCACGGCATGACGAACGATCGGTTCCTCGAGCTGTTCGGCGAGCACACGCACGTCGTCTTCGCGTTCCACGGCTATCCCGGGGCGATCCACCAGGTGCTCCACGGGCGCACCAACAGCAGCCGCTTCCACGTGCGCGGTTACGAGGAAGAGGGCACGACCACGACGCCCTTCGACATGGTCGTCCGGAATCGCACGAGTCGCGCTCACCTCGTCATCGAGGCGCTGCGCCGGGCCAAGAATCCGCCGGCGAACGGCGCGCTCCTCGTGGACGAGTGCAACGAGCTGCTGAAGCGGCACGACGCGTACATCCGCGCGAACTTCGAGGATCTGCCGGAGATCTCCGATTGGACGTGGGAGAGCAAATGAGCTCGATGCTGCCGCCGGCGAAGGCCGACCGCATCCTCTGCATCAACGGCGGCTCTTCATCGCTCAAGGTGGCGGTGTTCGACATGGCCGGCGGCCGGGAGAGCTCGCTCGCGCGCGTGTCGATCGGCGCCATCGGCAAGAAGGAGGGGCACTCCAAGGTGAGGCTCGGCGACGGCGAGGAGATCGCGGACGACGCACCGTGCCCGACCCCGGCCGCCGCGCTCGACCACGCGCTCGCGCTCCTCGTGAAGCACGAGGTGGAGGGCTTCGAGGGGATCGCCCATCGCATCGTCCACGGCGGCCCCCACCTGGGCGCGCCGGTCGTCATCGACGACGCGGTCCTCGCGCGGCTCGCCGAGGCAACGCCGCTCGCCCCGCTGCACATGCCGGGCGCGCTCGCGGCCATCGACGCGATGAAGCGGCGCTTTCCGGCGCTTCCGCAGGTGGCGTGCTTCGATACCGGCTTCCACGCGACCCTGCCGGAGGTCGCCTATCGCCTGCCGCTCCCGGCGCGTTTCACGGACCAGGGAGTGCGTCGCTACGGTTTCCACGGCATCTCCTACGAGTACGTCATGGGGGTCCTCGCCGAGGAGGGGCCGGTGCCGTCACGCCTCGTGATCGCTCACCTCGGGAGCGGATCCAGCCTCGTCGCGGTGAAGGACGGCGTCGCCATCGACACCACGATGGGCATGACGCCGACGGGCGGCGTGATGATGGGCACGCGCACCGGCGACCTCGATCCCGGCGTCCTCCTCTACCTGCTGCGCGAGGCGCACCTCACGGTGGACGAGCTCGAGGAGGTCGTGGAGCGCCAGGCTGGTCTGATGGCGATCGCGGGCACCTCCGACGTGGAGAGCCTCGTCGCGCGCCGCGAGGAACACCCGGACGCGGCGCTCGCCCTCGCGATGTTCGCGATGTCGGTGAGAAAGGCGATCGGAGCGCTGGCGGCGACGCTCGGCGGCCTCGACGTCCTCGTGTTCACCGGCGGCATCGGCGAGCACGCGGCGGAGCTGCGCGCGGAGATCGGCCGCGGGGTCGCGCACCTCGGCGCGGCCGAGCGAGTCATCGCGACCGACGAGGACGTCGTCCTGGCGCGGCATGCGCGGCGGCTCCTGGAACGCTGCCTGGGACGCTGAACGAACGAACGAACGAAGGTGACTGCCCGGTCGGGCGGGGTATGGTTGGAGCCGGGGGTGAAGATTGACGGGAGGAGCGTGGCGGACGCGAGGCTCGAGGCGGTCGCCGAGAACCTGAGGGAGGGGCTCGTGATCGCCGATTCGAGCGGTCGCATGCTCCACTGGAACCGCGCCGCCCTCGCCATGCACGGCTACGACAGCCTCGACAACGTGCTGCGGATGACGCCCGAGTTCGCGTCCCAGTTCGCATTCGCGGAGCTCGACACGGACCGGATCGTCCCCTTCGAGGATTGGCCATTTCCGCGGGTGCTCCGCGGCGAGACGCTCCGCGATCACACCGTGCGCGTCACGCGCGGAGCCTGGTCGCGCGTCTTCAGCTACTCGGGTGCCATGATCGAGGACGCGACGGGTGAGCGCACCGCCTACGTCACGATCACGGACGTCACGGAGCGGCACCTTGCGGCGCAGCACCTGCGCGACACCGAGGCCCGCCACCGCGCGACGCTCGATTGCCTGATGGAGGGCTGCCAGATCATCGATAGGTCCTTCCGTTACGTGTACGTGAACGAGACCGCGGCGCGGCACGGGCGACGACCTGCCTCCGAGCTGATCGGGCGAACGATGTCCGAGGCGTACCCGGGCATCCAGGGCACCGAGCTGCACGCCAAGCTGCAGACCTGCATGACGGAGCGACGCCCGGTCTCCTTCGAGAACGATTTCACCTATCCCGACGGGCAGCGTGCGATCTTCGAGCTGGTCCTCCAGCCGGTGCCCGACGGCGTGCTCGTCGCCTCGCTCGACGTCACCGAGCGGCGCCTCGCGGCCGCCGCGGTCGCGCGCATGAACGAGACGCTCGAGCATCACGTCGCCGCCCGCACCGCCGAGCTCGAACGCGCGAACAAGGAGCTCGAGGCCTTCTCGTACTCGGTCTCGCACGATCTCCGTGCGCCGCTGCGCGCCATCGATGGCTTCTCGCACGCGCTGCTCGACGAGCACGAGGCGTTGCTCCCCGAGGAGGGCCGGCGCTACCTCCGCACCATCCGCGCCCGCGCGCAGCGCATGGGAGCGCTGATCGACGATCTGCTGGCCCTCGCGCGGCTCTCGCGCCTGCCACTCGTGGCGCGCGAGGTCGACATGCAGGGCCTGGTCGCCGAGGCGCTGGACGAGCTCGCCGACCTGCGGGTCCACCGCGACGTCGACCTCCGCGTCGACCCTCTTCCGCCGGCGGTCGGTGACGCGGCGATGCTGAAGCAGGTGTGGGCCAATCTGCTTTCCAACGCGCTCAAGTACACCGGCAACGTCGAGCGGGCGGTCATCCACGTCGGCTCCCGCGAGGAGGACGGTGCGCGCGTGTACTTCGTGAAGGACAACGGGACCGGCTTCGACATGCGGTATGTGCACAAGCTCTTCGGCGTCTTCTCGCGCCTCCATCGCGAGGACGAGTACGAAGGCACCGGCGTCGGCCTCGCCATCGTCCAGCGCGTCGTCGCCCGACTCGGCGGCCGCGTCTGGGCGGAGGCGGTCGTCGGAGAAGGCGCGACGTTCCACTTCACGGTCGACGCGGGGGCACATCGATGACCGGAACCCCTTTCATCCTGCTCGTCGAGGACTCCGCAGAGGATCTCGAGCTGGCGGCGCGGGCGCTGCGGAAGACGCAGCCGGCGCTCGCCATCGAGGTGGCTCGCGACGGGGTGGAGGCGCTGGACTTCGTGTTCGGCGAGGGCAGCCATGCCGGGCGCGACGTGGCCCACGCACCGAAGGCGGTATTCCTCGACCTCAAGCTGCCGAAGGTCGATGGCGTCGAGGTGCTGAAGCGCCTGAAGAGCGACCCGCGGACCCGCGCGATCGCCGTGGTGATGCTCACGTCCTCGATGGAGCAGCGCGACGTCGAGCGCTGCTATGCGCTCGGCGTGAACAGCTACATCGTGAAGCCCGTCACCTTCGAGCGGTACACCACGGCAGTGCAGCAGCTCGGCTCGTACTGGATGCAGCTCAATCTGCCCCACGGGGGAGACGGCCGATAGGCGCCCGCTATGGGTGGCGGCTCGCGATCGCGGCGCTGATGCTGCGGGTGAGCGCGCGGAGCGTCTCGACGGCATGGCTGGTCGGGCGCCACGTGAGCGCCAGGGTGCGGGAGGGGCCGCGCGGGCCGAACGCGCGCGTGACGAGGGCGCCGGCGCGGTTCTCGGTGGCGACCGCGAGCTCCGGGAGGAGCGTGATGCCCGTGCCGCCTGCCACCATCTGCGCCAGGGTGGAGAGGCTCGTCGCGCGGACGCTCGCCTCCTCCGCGCCGGCGCGGTCGCACACCGCGAGCGCTTGCTCGCGGAAGCAGTGTCCGTCGTCGAGGAGGAGCACGATCTCGCCCTCGAGGTCCTCGAGCTTCGCGGGCCCCTTGCCGCGCGCCAGGGCATGTCCGGCAGGCACCGCGAGCAGGAACGGATCGCGCGCGACGTTCTCGCTGTGGAGGCCGCTCACCTCGGCCGGCAGCGCGAGGATCCCGGCATCGAGCTCGCCGCTGCGAAGCCCGACGAGGAGGTGCTCGGTCTTCTCCTCGATCCACAGGAGGCGCAGCAGCGGGAAGGCGGTACGGAGGACCGGCGCCAGCTCGGGAAGCAGGTACGGCGCGATGGTGGGGATGACGCCGATGCGCAGCACCCCCGAGAACGGCACGAGCCCGCGCGCGGCGGTGGCGACGAGGTCGTCCGCCTCGAGCAGCGTGCGCCGCGCTCGGTCGAGGACGTGAGCGCCGGCCTCGGTGACGACGAGGCCGCGCGCGAGCCGCTCGAACAGGCGAACCCCGAGGGCGTCTTCCAGCTGCGAGACCTGCGCGGAGAGCGACGGCTGCGCCACGGCGCAGGCCTCGGCAGCACGCCGGAAGGAGCGATGCTCGGCCACCGCCACCGCGTACTGCAGCTGCCGGAGCGTGACGGGATGGGGAGCGAAGCGACCCATGATAGGCAAATCCTATCACGTCGGAGCGCCGCGGCCGCGAGCCTCTTGCATTCTCGCGGGCGCGCGGGGAGTATCGCGAGCGGGCACCGAGCACGGGTGGCGAAATTGGCAGACGCAGCGGATTTAGGTTCCGCCGCCGCAAGGCGTAGGGGTTCAAGTCCCCTCCCGTGCACCTCGAGGAGGCAGCGGTCACGCGCTGTGCTGCTCCTCGTCGTGGTGGCGGCGGCGAGCGCGCCCGGCTGCGAGGACCCGCCGGTGCCCGCGGTCTGCTCCGGGCCCGCGGCGGCGCTGCCGACCGCGACCTTCGATGGCCTCACGTCGGACCCAGCGCGGGGACGGGAGCTCCGCTATCGCGTCCGTTACGCGCCCGGCTGGAACGGGTGCGCGCCGATCGTCTTCCTGTCCCACGGGGGCGCCGGCGCCACGGACGGCCAGCTCGCCCTCGGCCACCTCGGCGAGGAGTACGCGGCGCACGGGTTCGTCGCGGTGCACGTGAACCACCTGCCCTCGGCGGACGTCACGGCGCACGAGCACGATCGGCCGGCCGACGTGTCCTTCCTCCTCGACCAGCTCGTCGCCGGAAAGCTCGCGCTGCCCGCCGACCTTCGCGCGCAGCTCGCCACCGCCCGCGTCGGGATCGCGGGACACTCGTGGGGCGCGTACACGGCGCATGCGCTCGGCGGCGCGACGTTCGATCAGGGCACGTTCCGCGATCCGCGGATCCTCGCGATCGTGCCGATCTCGCCGCAGGGGCCGGGCGATCTCGGGGCCTTCGATCGCGGGCCGAGCGACAACACGTGGCGAACGGTGGCCGTCCCGGCGTACACGCTCGTGGGCAGCGTCGAGAAGGACAGCTCCTTCGGCGACGACCCGCCGATCACCGCGCCCGACTGGCGACTTCGTCCGTTCGAGCGATATCCCACGTCGCCCGACCGATACCTGACGATCATCGCCGGGCAGGACCACGTGGCGATGGGCGGCGGCGTGACCCCCGCGGTGGACGCGTTCGTCGCGCTGCAGAGCCGCACGTTCTTCGACGCCTACGTCCGCGGCGACGCCCGCGAGGTCTGCGCGATCGGCGTCACCGGCGCGCCGCCCGGCAGCCTGGCCGCCCACAAGAGCGACCCAGGCGGCGTGCGGGACGGCGCGCACTGCCCGTGATCAGAGATCGGCGGGCCGCTTGACGACCCAGGTCCAGGGGCGGACCGTCACCTCTGCGAAGAGGCCATTCTTCGCATAAGGATCGGCCGCCGCGAAGGTCTCCGCGGTGGCCTGGTCGGCGGCCTCGATGGCGATGAGCGAGCCCACCATCGTGGTGTGGTCGTTGCCGAGGAACGGGCCGGCGAACAGGACGCGCGTGGCTCCGTGGTCCGCCGTGAGATACGCCCGGTGCGCGGGGCGCTCGCGAGCGCGCAGGTCCCCGGCGTCGGCGCGATCGGTGGTGAGGATGACGAACTGCATGCGCCGCATCCTAGTGCGCGGCGGGAGCCGGCGATCAGCGCATCTTCTTGCGCCACACCTCGACGAGGCCGGCCCGCCGCTCGCGATGCACCAGCTCGAAGTCGGGCGGGAGCTTGCCGCCCCAGCCGCAATAGGTCACGACGCGGGCCCCGGGGCGAGCCCGCGCCAGGAAGCACTCGGTGACCGCCACGTCGCGCCAGTACACCTCGGCGCCGAGCTCGACGGTCTCGTCGAGATGATCCTCGCGTGACGCCAGGTTCTCGCCGAACGGGTTGAACAGGTAGAACCCGTCGAAACCGGCGGGCTCGTGGTCGGCGATGCTCCCGTGCACGAAGTCGAGCGCGCCCTCGACCCCGAGGGTACGCGCCGCCTCGCGCGCCACGTCGACGAGATGCGCGCGCTGCTCGATCCCCCGGATACGCGCGTTGCCGCGCACGAGCGCCGCCACGGTGCAGAACTTCCCGATGCCCGACCCGAGATCGAGGATCGACGGGCGCGTCAGCCCGTCCGTGAGGAGCTCGGCGGCGCGCACCGCGACCTCCACCGGCGTCCAGTGCACGGCCGAGGCGCGGCGGAGCTGCCACGGGAAGACCTCGTCGAAGACGCGGTCGTACACGAGCTCGCCACGACGCAGCGTTGCGGCGACCTGCGTGAGGGTGGCGCTCCGGTCGCGCGCCTCGCCGCGCGTGACGGGCCTTCCGCTGCGGCTGCGAGAGGAGGATGCCATCGCCACGCTCTCGTATTTATCAGAACGGAAATACGAAGTTGAAGAACTCGGCCCGGCTCGTGACGCCGCATTTGTCGTAGATCCGCGACAGGTGCTGGCGCACCGTCTTCTCGCTGGCGCCGAGCAGCGTCGCGATCTCGAGCGAGGGGAGCCCCTTCAGGACGAGGCGGGCCACCTCGGCCTCGCGTTCGGTCAGGCCGGCGCGGCCGACCGCGGACGTGACGAGGCCGCCGAGGTCGCGCTGGTCGGCGAGGAGCTTCTGGACGGTGGCGACGAGCTCCTTGCTCCGGAAGGGCTTGTCGAGCAGGTACGAGGCGCCGAGGTTGAGCGCGCGCTTCAGCTTCTCGACGTCCGCGAACGCCGAGATCAGGACGACCGGCGCGCTGCTCCCCGTCTCCCGCAACTGCGCGAGGACGCGGAGGCCGCCCGACTCGTCGTCGCCGAGGACGATGTCGAGCACCACCACGTCGAAGGCAGAGGCGCCGAGCGCCGCCGACGCGCTCGCCACGTCCGAAGCCTCGGTGCAGTCGAGCCCCTCGCGCCGCAACGCGCGCGCCAGCACGAGGCGGGCATCGGCATCGTCCTCGACGAGGAGCGCGCGGGGACTGCCGGTCATGCGGCCTTCGAGGCGGCGGGCAGCGTGAGGCGGAACGTCGTGGACCAACCATCGACGCTCGCGAGCGCGAGATCGCCGTGCATCGCTCGCGCGAGCGCGCGGGCGATCGAGAGGCCGAGCCCGAGCCCCTCGGCCTTCGCCGTCTCGAGCGGGTGGAACAGCGCGCGCACCGCGGCCTCCGACAGGCCAGGCCCGTCGTCGCTCACGTCGACCGCGTCCGGGCCGAGCCGGACGCACACGTGACCTCGGCCCGTGCCGCGCAGCCCGTCGATGCTGTTGCCGATCAGGTTCTCGAGGATGATCCGGAGAAAGCCAGGGTCGGCGCGCAGAGCGAGGTCGCCCGTACCCTCGAGGCGAAGCTCGACGCCGCGCTCGCCGACGAGCGGGGCGAGCTCCCGGACGAGCCGCTCGGCGACCTCGGCGACCGGCACCTCGGCGCCGCCGCGCCTCCGGCCGCCGGCGAGCGCGCGGAGGCCATCCAGCGGCACGAGCGCGCGCTCCATCTGCGCCCGCATGCGTGCGCGGAGGTCGGCGCTGGCAGGCTCGTCGGCGGCCGGGGTGGCCTCGAGCTCCTCGACGAGGAGCCCGAGCGCATGCAGGGGGTTCTTCAGCTCGTGGAGCGTCGCTGCAGCCACGACCCACACCGCCTGGTCGCGCTCGACGTGGAGCACGCGCGCGCGGAGCTCGTCGGCCCGGGCTCGCTCCTCGGCCGCGATACGGGTGCGGAGTCGCCAGTAGTGGATCGCGAGACCGAGCAGGCCGCCGACCAGCACCGGGATGACCTCGTCGACGACGTCGTGGAGCGCGACGAACGCGCGCGCCACGATGCCGCGGCCGTTCAGGTAGTCCATCGACCGGTTGAGCACGGCGTAGAGCGCGCCGCCCACCGTGCCGAGCAGCACGAAGCGGAACGACCAGAGCCCGCGCTCGCGACGCTCGCGACCCAGAGAAGACACATGCCGAGCCTACCAAGCGGCGCGGCGCGAGCCTCCGACAAATGCCGGATGGGCGCGGTCCGGTTGTCCCCGTAGCCTCGCCTCATGGCTCTCTCGTCCATGTGGTCCGGCGCGGCCGCGCTCCTCGTGGCGACGCTCGCGCAGACCGGAGCCGCCGACGAGGCCATCGCGCTGACGCGCAACGAAGCCGCGCAGCGCGGCGCCCAGCACGGCCCCGTCGCGCGCGAGGCGGCTGCGGCCGTGCCCGCCGCCACCAGGCTTCGCGAGGACGGTCGCTCGTTCCTGCCGTATGCGCCCCGGCTCACCGCCTTCGCCGGCCGACGCACCGGCGATTTCGGTGAAGGCCTCGAGGTGGGCGGCAGCCTCGTGCAGGATCTGTCGCTGCACAAGCTGACGTCGAGGCGGGACGAGGTGGCGCAGGCGGTCGCCCATGCGTCGCGCGACGCGGCGGCCCGGGCCCGCCTCGAGGGTGCGGCCCTGGCGGCGCTCGCCTGGGTGGACCTCCTCGAGGCGCAGGCCCTCGTGCGCCTGCGCGACGTCGCGCGCGGGGACGCCGACGAGATCGGGCGCGTCGCCGAGGCGCGGGTACGGCGCGGCGTCGGTCTTCCGCTGGAATCCGTCCTCGCGAGCGCCGAGGTCGGCAGCGCAGAGCTCGGTCAACGAGACGCCGAGGGACGCCTGTTCGAGGCCCGTACCGCACTGTCGTTCGCAGTGGGCATGCCCGAGGGGAGCCCGGTCGCCAGCAGCGGCGAGCTGATCCCGCCGCCGCTCGGACCGGAGGCGGTAGCGGCGCGCGAGCATCCGGCGGTCACCGCGGCGCGGAGCAGCCTCGCGCTCGCCAAGGCGGACGCCGAGCTCGTAAGGGCCCAGGCATCACCGACCTTCGGCATCGGCGTGAACGTGGCGCGTGAAGGCACGGGCGAGCAGCTCGTCACCGGGACCGTCAGCGTGCCCGTCCCGCTGCTCGATCCCGCGCGGTTCGAGACCGCGCGGCAACGCACGCTGGTCGCTTCCGCGGAGGGCCAGGCAGCCCGCGTACGGGCGGAGGTCGGGCGGGACAGCGCCATCGCAGCGCACGAACGGCTGCACACGCGGGAGGTCCACGAGACGCTTCGTGACCGCGTGCTCGTGCCCCTCCGCGAAGGGGTGCGGCTCGCCCGTGCCGCCTACCAGGCGGGCACGCAGGACGTCACCTCGCTGCTCGTCCTCCGCCAGCGTCTCGTCGCGGCGGAGGAGCAGCTCGGACACGCGGCGGCGGACGTCCTGCGCGCCGACGTCAAGCTCGAGGCGATGCAAGGCACCCTGCTCGACGGGCCCCGCCGATGAGGCGCTCGACGTTGCTCGGGGTCGTGCTCGTTCTCGCCGCGTGCCGGAACGGCGGAAAGGAGCATGCTGGCGACGAGCAGGCGCGAGGCCGGAGCGCGACCCCCGACGCGGGACCCGGCGCCGTGACCATCGATCCGTCGGTCCTTGCCGCGGGCCGCGTCGCGACGACGCCGGTGACGCGTCGTCCGCTGCAGGGTGACGTGCGCGTCGCCGCCGAGGTCGTGCCGGCCGAGTCCGCGGCGGCCGAGGTCGGCGCGCTCGTCTCGGGTCGCATCGCCACCTTCGAGGTGCGCGACGGTGAGGTGGTCAAGCGCGGGCAGGTCCTCGCGCTCGTCGACTCTCCCGAGGCGGCGCGCGCGGTCGCCGACCGCATCCGGACGAGGGCCCGCGCCGCCTCGGCGACGCGCCGGCTCGAACGACAGGTCCTGCTCGAGCGGGATCGCGCGACGTCTCCCGCCGCGGTCGACGAGGCGCGGACCGACCTCGCGGTCGCCGAGGCGGACGCCGCAGCGGCGCGCATGCTGCTCACCAGCCTCGGGATCCCGGAGCCGCCGGCCAGCGACACCGCGGCGCTCCCCGCGCGCGTGCCGGTCAAGAGCCCGATCGACGGGACGCTCGTCGAGCGGCTCGTCCCGCTGGGGGCGCCGGTCACGCCCGACAAGACGCTCTTCCGCGTCGTCGCGAGCGACCAGGTGGTCGTCGAGGCGCGCTGGACCGAGGAGTCGATGAGCGCGCCCGCGCCCGGCTTCGCGCTGGCGCTGCTCCCGCGCGGCGGTGGCGCGGCGTCCCCCTGCCCTGCGCACGTGCTGTCGGTGATCGGGATGGTCGACGAGAAGACGCGCGCTCGCCGGGTCCGCATCGCGCCCGACGGCAAGTGCCCGATGCTCGTACCGGGCAGCTTCGTCGACGTGTCGCTGTCGCAGGGCGCGCTGGGCGGCGCGGCTCCCGCGGTGCTCGCCGTGCCGCGCGAAGCGGTCGTCGATCTCCGCGGCGCGTCCACCGTGTTCGTGGCCCATGGCGCGAAGGGCTCGTTCGTGGCCCGCGCGGTGAGGACCGGCCGGTCCACCGCCACCGACGTTGCCATCGAGGAGGGCATCGCCGAGGGCGACCTCGCGGTGACGACGGGCGCCGTGCTCCTCAAGGGCGAGCTCCTGCGCGCGGAGCTCGAAGAGCGATGATCCACCGGATCGTCGCCGCGTGCGTGCAGCACCGCTGGATCGTGGTGCTCACGTGGATCATCGCGTCGCTCGTCGGCGTTCGCTCGTACCTGACGCTCCCCATCGACGCCGTGCCGGACATCACCAACGTGCAGGTCCAGGTGCTCACCGCAGCGCCCGGGCTCTCGCCGCTCGAGGTGGAGTCGATGGTCACGAGGCCGGTGGAGCTCGCGCTCGCCGGGCTCCCTCACACCGAGGAGGTTCGCTCGGCGTCGCGCGCCGGCGTCTCGGCGGTCACGGTGGTCTTTCGCGAGGAGACGTCCCTCGAAGAGGCGCGCTCGTTCGTCTCGCAACGCCTGCCCGCCGCCAGGGCCGCGGTCCTCGGCGGTGGCGCGCCGGAGCTCGGACCCATGAGCACCGGCCTCGGTGAGGTGTTCCACTTCACGATGAGCTGGCCCGGTCACACGCCGGCGGAGATCCGGACCCTGCTCGACTGGGAGGTCGCGTACTCGCTCCGCAGCGTGCCGGGCGTCGTCGAGGTGAACGGCTGGGGCGGCGAGCGTAAGCAGGTCGAGGTGCGGCTCCGTCCGCGCGATCTGCTCCGGCTCGGCGTCACGCAGTCCGAGGTCGAGCACGTGCTGCTCGACGCCGGCCAGAGCGGCGGCGGCGGCGCGCTCGAGCAAGGCGGCGAGGCGGCCCTCGTGCGGCTCGACGGTCAGTACCGGAGCGTCGACGCCATCGCGCAGCAGGTGGTGACGACCCATGGCGGCGGAACGCCGGTGCTCGTGAAGGACGTCGCGACCGTCACCGAGGGCACCGCCTTCCGGCTCGCCGCCGCGACGCAGGATGGCGAAGGCGAGACCGTCTACGCGATGGTCCAGATGATCGCCGGCGGCAACGCGCACGAGGTGGTGCAGCTCGTGCGGGAGCGCCTCACCGAGATCCAGGGGCGCCTCCCGCCGGGCGCGAGGGTGACGCCCTTCTACGACCGGGCCGGTCTCGTCGACCGCGTGCTGTCGACCGTGAAGCACTCGCTTCTCGAGGGCGGCGTGGTCGTCATCGTGGTCCTGCTGCTCATGCTCGGCGACCTCGCCGCCGGTCTGGTGGTCGCGACGACCATCCCGATCGCGATGCTCGGCGCGTTCACCGCCATGCGTCTCGCCGGGGTGACCGGCAACCTCATGAGCCTCGGCGCCATCGACTTCGGGCTCGTGGTCGACGGAGGCGTCGTCGTCGTGGAGGGCGCGCTCGCGGCGATGGCCCTCCAGAAGACGAAGGCCGCCGACGCGCTCGTCGGCGAGGCCAAGGCGGTCGGTCAGCCGATCGCCTTCGGCGTCTTCATCGTCGGCCTCGTGTACGTGCCGATCCTCATGCTCGAGGGGGTCGAGGGCAAGATGTTCCGGCCGATGGCCTTCACGGTCCTGTCGGCGCTCGGCACCGCGCTGCTGCTGACGTTCACGTGGGTTCCGGCGCTCTCCTCGCTGCTCCTGAAGAAGGCGCACGCGAAGGAGCCGTGGCTCGTCCGTCACCTGCGGAGAGCCTACGAGCCGCTGCTCGCGAGGAGCATGGCGCGCCCGCGCATCGCGGCGATCGTCGCGGTGGCGCTCGTCGCCATCGGCATCGCGGCCGGCTCGACGCGCGGGCTCGAGTTCATCCCGCGCCTCGAGGAGGGTGACCTCGTGGTGCAGCTGATGCGGCCGCCCAGCGTCTCCCTCGCCGAGGCGGTGCGCGGGACCACCGTGGTCGAGTCGACGCTGCGGGCGTTTCCCGAGGTGAAGCGCGTCGTGTCGCGCACCGGCAGCCCCGACGTCGCCACCGACATCATGGGCGTCGAGCAGAGCGACATCTTCGTGATGCTGAAGCCGCACGGCGAGTGGACCACCGCGCCCGACCGCGAGGCGCTGGTGGCGCGTCTCGACGAGGCCCTTCGCAAGGCGCTCCCCGGCGCCGGGTTCGGCTGGACGCAGCCCATCGAGATGCGCACCCAGGAGCTGCTCGGCGGGATGAAGAGCGACGTCGGCATCAAGGTGTACGGCGACGACCTGCCCGCGCTGCGTCAGCTCGCGCAGCAGGTCGCCCACGAGGTCTCGGCGACCTCCGGGGCCGCCGACGTGCGGATGGAACAGTCCTCCGGCATGCCGATGATGAGCGTGCGGCCCGACCCCTGGAAGGCGGCGCGGGTCGGCGCCACCACCGAGGAGGTGCGCGCGGCGGTCGAGGGGGTCCGGGCCGGCCGTCTCGTCGGCACGCTGGCCGAGGGCGAGCGACGATTCGAGGTGCGCGTGCTCTCCGATCTGCCGGCCGGCGAGCCGCTCGAGCGCCTGCCGGTCATCCTGGCGGGCGGCCGCGCCTTCACGCTCGGTGACCTCGCGGAGGTGCGAGCCGAGGACGGTCCCGCGATCATCGGCCGCGAGAACGCGCGCCGGCGCATCCTCGTCGAGACCAACGTGCGGGGCCGCGACCTCGGCTCGTTCGTGAAGGAGCTGCAGCGCCGGCTCGATGCCCTTCCCAAGCCCGCCGGCATGTACCTGCGCACGAGCGGGCAGTACGAGCACCTCGTGAGCGCGGCGCGGCGCTTCGCCCTCATCGTGCCGCTCACCGTCGCGTTCATCTTCGGGCTCCTCTACCTGTCGTTCGGAAGCGCGCGGCCGGCCGCGGTGATCCTGCTCAACCTGCCGGTTGCGACGAGCGGCGGTCTCGTGGCGCTCGCCGCGCGCGGGCTGCCGATCTCGATCGCCGCCGCAGTGGGGATGATCGCGCTCTTCGGGGTCGCGACCCTCAACGGGACGGTGCTCCTATCCGCCGCGCGCGAGCAGGAGCGCAAGGGGATGCCGCCGGCCGAGGCGGCCGAGCACGCGGCGCGCGAGCGGTTCCGGCCGGTGCTCACGACCGCCTTCGTCGCGTCCGTTGGCTTCGTGCCGATGGCCCTCGCGACGGGCTCCGGCGCCGAGGTGCAGCGGCCGCTCGCGACGGTGGTGATCGGCGGGCTCATCACCGCGACCGTGCTCACGCTGGGGCTCCTGCCGCCGATCTACGCGCTGGTGGCGGGCGGCAAGCGACCACCGGCGCCGTGACGCGTCAGCGCGGCGGCGTGGGCGCTTCCCGATCGTCACGCACGCACGAGAGCGCGTCGAACAGGAGGAACTCGAGCGCGAGCTGCTCGGGCGTGAGCTCCGTGCCAAGGACCGGGCACGCGAGCGGAAGATCGCCCCCGCCCTTCGCAGAGACGTGGAGGTCGCCGAACACGACGCGGCCGCACTGCGCCTCGGGCGCCGCCCCGAGGGGCGTGTTGAACGAGAAGAAGCGGACCGCCTGGGCCCCGCGGCGGATCCAGGGCTGCGCGCCAACCCGGGTGGCGCCCACGCTGTAGGTGACGTTCGCGAGGTCGATGGCGCCGCGCACCTGCGACGCGCCGACGTTCACGAGCCACTTCGCGAACGCCGCGCCCTTCGGGAAGGACTGCTCGACGTCGTACGTCGTCCCGACGACCGCGGCGCCGCCCCACTCGGCAATCTCCTCGAAGTCAGGAAAGGGCGAGTCCTCGAGCCACACCCGCTGGAAGTGCGTGGCGAACACGTGGCCTCCGGAGCTCGCATACGCGTGCATCGCCCCACGGGCCCCCGGCGTCTCGCCGCCCTTGCTCGCGAGCGCCTCCTCCCCCTCGCACGAGAGCGCGACGAGGTCGTACGTGGCGAGGCGCGTCGCGTCGTTCCAGAAGGTCGACGCGTCGGGTACGTCACGACCGGCGAGCCCGCCGCCGCCCGCCCCGCGGTACACCTGCACGTGTCCCTCGGGTGAGCCCCCGGGCACGAATTCCTGGTCGAGGATGCCGATCCCGCGGAAGAGGCACTCGAGCGCGTCGGCGCCGCCGGTCGTGACGGCGATGCGCGGGAGGTCGCCCTCGCTCGACACGCGCGGCAGGCGCAGGCGCTCGTCGGGCAACGTCTGGTCGCTGCACGGCGCCACGTCGACCGTCAGGACGCGGCGGAACGAGCCGAGCTCGACGACCACCGGCAGCCCGGAGAGGACCGGCACGTCCTCGAGGACGAACTCCCCGCGATCGTCGGTGAGGGCGCTCGCCGCCGCGTCGACGAGGACGTCGGAGCACCGGCGGCAGCTCGTCGACGGGGCGAGGCGCGGAATGTCACCGTTCGGCACGTACACCGCGGCGCCGTAGACCGGGCGCTTGCCCGCGGGATCGAGGACGCGACCGCGCAGGGTGGTCGGCGCCCCGCGGCACGTCACGCGCTGGCAGCTGCGCCCGCTGCAGCTCGCGTCGGCCGCGTCGGGCGCCCCGGGGTCGAAGAGCGGCGCCTCGGGTCCGATCGGATCGGTCGACGACGTCGCGCATGCGGCCGCGGCGAGCAGCGCAACACCTGCGAGGAGCATGACGTTCGACGCGGGCAAGCGAGCTCGGTGCCTCTCGATGGTGATATCAGTGGACGCCGTGAAGCACGACCTCGACGAGACGCACGACCCGGCACGGACGAGCTGGGTCGAGAGCGCCAGCGGCCACCCCGACTTCCCCATCCAGAACCTGCCGTTCGGCATCTTCGCGCCGTCGGGCGGGACGCCGCGGGCGGGCGTGGCCATCGGCGACGAGATCCTCGATCTCTCCGCGATCGCGCAGCACCTCCCGGCGCGCGCCGCCCAGGTGGTCACGGTGCCCTCGCTGAATGCCCTGTTCGGGCTCGCCCCGGCGGACCGGCGCGAATTGCGCCGGGCCCTCTCGGCCTTGCTCTCCGGCCCCGAGGGTCGAGCGGTGGCGGCGCCCGCGCTGCACGTGGCGTCACGCTGTCAGGTGCTGCTGCCGGCGCAGATCGGCGACTACACCGATTTCTACGTCGGCATTCATCACGCGATGAACGTGGGCAAACAGTTCCGGCCCGATCAGCCACTGATGCCCAATTACAAGTACGTGCCGATTGGCTATCACGGCCGCGCGTCGTCGGTTCGTCCGTCGGGTATCCCGGTGCGCCGCCCCAACGGGCAGCGGAAGCCGCCGGATGCGCCGGCGCCCAGCTTCGGGCCGGCGCGGCGGCTCGACTACGAGCTCGAGCTCGGGATATGGGTCGGCGCCGGCAACGAGCTCGGAGTGCCGATTCCCATCGATCAGGCGAACGAGCACATCGTCGGGCTCTGCCTGCTCAACGACTGGTCGGCGCGGGATCTCCAGGCGTGGGAATACCAGCCGCTCGGGCCGTTCCTCGCGAAGAGCTTCCACACGACGGTGTCGCCGTGGGTCGTGACCGCCGAGGCGCTCGCGCCGTTCCGCGTCGCCCAGGTCCCACGCCCCGAGGGCGACCCGAAGCCGCTCGAGCACCTGTGGAACGAGGCCGATCAGGCGACCGGCGCGCTGGCCATCGAGCTGACGGTGGCGATCCGCACGAAGCGCATGGTCCTGGAGAGCGCCCCCGCGCACGTCGTCGCCCGCTCCGCGGCGCGGCACATGTACTGGACCTTCGCGCAGATCCTCACCCATCACGCGTCGAACGGCTGCGATCTCCGCCCCGGTGACCTGCTGGGGACGGGCACGCTCTCGGCCGACGACCCGGCCGGCCTCGGCAGCCTGCTCGAGACCACCAGGGGCGGAAGCGTGCCCGTCACCTTCCCGAACGGCGAGACGCGCACGTTCCTCGAGGACGGCGACGAGGTGACGCTCGGCGCGACCGCGCGGCGGGAGGGCTTTGCGCCGATCGGCTTCGGCCCGTGCACCGGCGTGGTGCTCCCCGCGCCCTGAGCGCCGCGCGCTGGCGGGAAATCCGCCGGGCATGTCACGTCCCGGGTCGCTCGCTCGTCTTCCCGGCATGAACATCGTCGTCCTCGGCGCCGGCTACGCCGGTCTGACCGCTGCCCTTCGGCTCGCCCGCCGCGCCCGTGGGCTCGCGCAGGTCACCCTGGTGAGCGAGGGGGAGCACTTCGTCGACCGGATCCGCCTCCACGAGCGGGCCGCCGGCCGCCTGCTGCCGGCGCGGCCGCTCCGATCGATCGTGGGCGACCGCGTCCGGGTGGTCCCGGCCCGGGCGACGCACGTGGACCGCGCCGCGCGCTCGGTGCGTTGCGCCGACGGGTCGACCCTGACGTACGATCGCCTGGTCCTCGCCCTCGGGTCGCGCACCGAGATGGCGACGCCGGGCGCCGCCGAGTACGCCCTCGCCCTCGACGCGGTGGGCAGCGAGGCGCTCGCCTCTCTCCTGCCCGCGCTGGCCGGACGGCGCGGGCGCCTCGTCCTGGTCGGCGGCGGGCTCACCGGCATCGAGGCCGCCACCGAGATCGCCGAGTCGTGGCCCTCGCTCCGCGTCGTGCTCGTGACGCGCGGGGAGCTCGGCGAGGGCTTCTCCGGCCCGGGCACCGCGCACCTCCGCCGCGTGCTCGAGCGGCTCGGCGTCGAGATCCTCACGCACACCACCGTCACGCACGTCGAGCGAGGGCGGGTGGTCACGGCCGGCGAGCTGCCCGTCGCCTTCGATGCGTGCGTCTGGGCTGCCGGGTTCGTGGGCGCCCCGCTCCCCGACGGCCTCGACCTCGCGTCGACGGCGCGCGGCCAGGTGCTCGTGGAGCCCACGCTGCGCGCCTCGTCCGATCCGCAGGTCTTCGTTGCGGGCGACCTCGCGTCGCATGCCGTTGCGCCGCCCGTCCCGGTGCCCACCGGGTGCAAGAGCGCGGCGGCATCGGGGGCGCTCGTCGCCGACAACGTGCTTCGTGATCTCCGCGGCGAGCCGCTCGTCCCGCAGGACTACGCCGCTCCGCTCTACTGCGTCAGCCTCGGGCGGCGTGACGGGCTCGTGCAGCGCACCTCGGCGGGCGGCGCGCTGCGCGGCGCGACCCTGACCGGCTGGGCCGCCGCGTTCGTGAAGGCGCTCATCCTTCGCAGCACGCGCTGGCAGATCGTCCTCGAGCGTCACGGCCTCGCGACCTACCGCGTGTTCGAGGGCGGCAACGCCGCCCGGCTCGCAGCCGCTCCGGCGAGCGGCGTGAACGCGCCCCGGCTATCCTCGGACGCGCGCGCATGACGCCTGCCCTCGATCCTCTCGCCGGCCACCGCGGCCATCTCTTCGGCATCGCCTATCGCATGCTGGGGTCGGCCGCCGACGCCGAGGACGTGCTCCAGGAGGCGTTCGTGCGCTGGTCGGCCGAGGACCGCACGCCCGTCCGCTCCGAGCGCGCCTTCCTCGACACCGTCGTGACCCGCCTCTGCCTCGACCGCCTCAAGGAGGCCCACCGCGCACGCGTCGACTACGTGGGCACCTGGCTGCCCGAGCCGCTGCCCGGCGGAGCGAGCACCGAGGAGCACGGCGGGGAGGCGGCGCTCGCCACCGCGGAGTCGATCTCGATCGCCTTCCTGGTGCTGCTCGAGAGCCTCACGCCGCTGCAGCGCGCGGTCCACCTCCTCCACGACGTCTTCGACTATCCGCACGAGGAGATCGCGCGGATCCTCGATCGCGACGCTGCCACGTGCCGCAAGCTCCTCGAACGCGCGCGCAAGGATCTGGCGGCGAGGCGGCCGCGCTTCGCGCCCTCACGCGAGGCGCATGCCGCGCTGCTCGCGAGGTTCGCGGCAGCCGTCACGACCGGCGACGTACAGGCGCTCGAGGAGCTGCTCGCACACGACGTGGTCTCGATCGCCGACGGCGGCGGCAAGGTCGCGGCGGCACCGAAGCCGATCGCCGGCCGCGGCGCGGTGACGAAGCTCTACGTGGGTCTCGGCACGCGGCTCCTGCCGCGCGACACCGAGGTCACGCTCGGCGAGGCGAACGGCTGGCCGGCTCTCGTGCTGCGCGCCGGCGGCGTGGTGTTCGCGGTCCTCCAGGTCGAGACCGACGGCACGACCATCTTTCGAATCCACTCCATGCTGAACCCCGACAAGCTCGCGCGATTCCGCGCGTAGTCACACCCGCTCTTCGGGCTCGAGCACGCAGGGGTTGCCCGGCGCGGGCTCCTCGAGCTGGATGGTGGCGTGCTCGATGCCGAACGCGTCCTTCAGGCGGTCGGCGATGTCCGCCATGAAGCTCCCCTTGCACTGCTCGTAGGGAACGACGACGTGCGCGGTGAGCGCCACCTCCGTCGTGCTCATCGCCCAGATGTGGAGGTCGTGCACGCCGCACACGCCGGGAAGGCCGTTCAGGTACGTGCGGACGCCGTCGATGTCCACGTGCTCGGGCACGCCCTGCAGCGCGAGGTGGAAGGAGCTCTTGAAGAGCGACCACGTGCCGGCAAGGATGACGACGGACAGCCCGATGCTGACCACCGGGTCGAGCCACCACCAGTGGGTGAGCATCATGACGCCGCCGGAGACGGCGACCCCGAACGCGAGCACCGCGTCCGAGGCGAGGTGCGTGAACGCGCTCTTCACGTTGAGATCGCTGTCCTTGCCCTTCAGGAACAGCAGCGCCGACGAGCCGTTCACGACGACGCCTGCGAGCGCCACCGCGATCACCGTGGCCCCCGCCACCGGGGCCGGGTCGGAGAGGCGGCGCACCGATTCCCACGCCACCCCGCCGGTCACGAAGAGGAGCACGAGCGCGTTGCCGAGCGACGCCAGGATGGTCGTGCCACGAAGGCCGTAGGTGCGCCGCGCCGAGGGCTTCTTCTTGGCGAGGAGGAGCGCCGCCCAGGAGAGGCCGAGGCCGAGCACGTCGCTCAGGTTGTGGCCGGCATCGGCGACGAGCGCCATCGAGTGCGACCACACCCCGAAGCCCGCCTCGAGGAAGACGAACGAGAGGTTCAGCACGATCCCGAGGACGAAGGCTCGGCCCGTCCCCGGCGTCGCGTGCGCATGGCCGTGGGCATGCCCGTGCGCATGTCCGTGGCCGTGACCGTGGCCAGCGTGCCCGTGGTCGTGGCCGGTCATTCCTGGGGCTGCCGAGAACACATGATGAACCGTTGAAGTGATAAAGTGTCCGGCGGTCGGGCGTCAAGGCGCGGCCCGCGTTTGCTCAATGGCGGACGCCGATGACGCGCACCTCGTCCGGTCCGACCACCACGTGCACGTCGCACCACCGGGGCGCAGCCACCTCGTTGCGGAAAGCGCGCACGTGCAGCGCGACCGTGCCGGACGTGAGCGTCTCCGGGACGACGAGGCCCGTGATCTCGCCGTCGGAGGCGATCCGCTCGCGCGGCGCGATCTCGCGTCCTCGCTCGTCGAGATAGGAGACCTCGTACACGCTGCCCTCGCGGGTCGCCGCTCCGGCGAGGATCGCGCGATCCCACAGCGACACCACCCGCCCCGCGGTCGCGATCGGGTCGAGCGGCGTCACGACGCCCATCGCGTGCGCGATGAGCTGCCGTCGCCTCGTCTCGAGCGCCGAGGCCAGGTAGCGCGTCGCCTCGACCGGGAGATGCGCCACCGCGAGCGCCTCGGCGATCGCGCGCTCGCCCACGTCGACGAGGCGCTTGCCGGCCCAGTACTCGTCGGGCGCAGTCATGCGAACGAACGGCGAGTACGGGGGAGACACGTCGAACTGTCCGGGGACGAGCTCGCTCGGCAGGTACCCGACCGACGGGAACGGCCCGAGCCGCACCGGCTTCGGTTGGGGCGGCGCGAGGCCGAAGGTGATGAAGCGCGACCACTCGCTCCCGGCCTCCTCGTCGACGACGTAGTGCACCTGGAGATCGGAGGTGCCGAACGCACGGCTCGTCCCGACGAGGTAGTGCACGAGATGGCCGTCGCGCGGTTTGCCGACGTAGACGTCGCGCGTCGCCTCGACGTCGAACGCCGTCCACCCGATCCAGTGCGCGAAGATCTTGAGCGCGCGCAGCGTGCGACGGTTGTGGTGGTCCACGCGATCGTTCGCGTCGTCGGGCCGGCGCGTGAAATCCGGCGAGAAGCCGACGTCGACGCCGTTCGGCCAGAGGGTGGCGCTCACGCGTCGCATGCCCGACGCGAGGCGCGTCTTCCGCGCCAGCCACTTCGCGAGACGCTTGCCTGCTCCGGGCCTGGGCTCGGCCGCGAGCAGCGTGTCGGGGACGCCGACCACGAACGCGGGCGGCGTGCGGAAGCCGAGCGTCCGCAGCATCGCGGCGCCCATCACCTCGGCCGCGGTGAGCATGCCGGGGTGCTCCTCGGGATCGACGAGCAGCTCGTAGCGGAGCCCGCGCGCGTCGCGCACGACGAGCGCGTCGCCGTCGGTCATGGGTGTCTCGTCGAGGGCCACGAGCGGAAACGCCGGCCCGCGGCCCTCGATCGGACCGGCGACGTGCTTCGCCTGATCCGGGTCGTACCAGGTGGACGTCGGGACCTCGTCGATCGCGTTGACGTCGCCTGCGGTACCGAACTCGAGCGGCCTGACGAAGTCGAACAGCGGTCGTCGCAGGTAGACGTCGGAGAGGTACACGCGCTCGTCGTACTCCTCGCGGCTCGGCACGTTGATCGGGTACTCGTCGTGCACGCGCGTGACCACGGGGCGGTCGGCGAACCGCGCCGGCTCGTAACGCCCGCAGGCGGCCAGGGCGATCGCGGGAACGAGGGCGAGCAGGGCGCGCGTTCTCATCGGTGCTGCCGGTCTCCGAAGCCAGGATCGGCGAGGCCGAACACGAAGAACAGCTCGACGGCGTCCGGTGAGAACGCGACGCCCGCCCTCCCGAGCAAGGTCTGGCTGCTGTGCAGATCGACCGCGAACCCCGTCGCCCACGCGAGATGGGCCGGCGAGAGCTTCGGCAGCGTGGGCGCGACGGTGGTGGCGTCGACGAAGACGCGCGCCGCGACGTACGAACGGAGCTGCCAGCGGTAGTCGACCGACACGAGCGCGGCCACACGGTCGGCGCGACCATCCTGGCCGCGGAAGCCCGTGGCATACGCGTACTCGCGGAACGGCAGGCCCTTCATGCCGAGCGGCGAGACGATGTCGAGCTGGAGACGCGGGCTCAGGATCGAGGTCTTGCGGACGACCGGGATGAACCACGCCACGCGGCCGCCGCTGTGGACGGCGGAGGCGTAGGTGCCGTGCACGTCGTTCGATCCGCCCGCGTAGCCCTCCACGAGGAGGCCTGCGGCCGGGGGCCCGCGCACCGCGCGCGTATCGCGCCGGATCGTGACCTCGGTGTAGATGCGCTCGCTCCGGGCGTACGCGCCGGGGACGGTGTTCGCGTAGAAGGTCGAGCCGATGGTCTGGCCGCCCGCCGGCGAGTCCTCGATGTCCCGCCGCTGGAAGCTCGACGAGAGGATGCCCTCCCAGTCCTCCGCGAAGCGCGTGCCCACGGCAGCGATGATGCGCTCGCGTTCCTCGAGGAAGTTGCCGTAGCCGCCGACGCGGCTCGGGAGATAGTCGTTGCGGCCGTCGCGCGTGGGGATGGTGCCGACGCCGCCGTACGCGCCGAGGTGCCGCTCGTGGAACCCCTCGAGCACGAGCTGGGTGCGGCCGCGGTCACCCATGGCCTGGAGGAGACGCGCTTCGACCACGTACTGGTCCCTCCCCACGAAGTCGCCGCGGAGCATGCTCGCGAAGCCGGCCCGCTGCGTCGCGATGCGCGCTCCGAGGTCGGGCCGGTAGCCCGAGGCGAGCGACAGGGTCGGTACCACGCGCACCGCGCCGTCCTCGCTCGCGAGGAGCTGCCGTGATCGCGGGACGACCTGCTGGTTCTCGAAGAACGATGCCGTCGCCGTCGACGCGAGCACCGCGGCACGCACGAGCGTTCGCGGCACGAAGAGGAGCGCGTCGAGCGCGGTGCGCGCCGTGTCACCGGGCGGGGACGCGGGGGTGATGACACCGCCGACCTCGTCGGTGGGATCGCTGGCGCGAGCCGCGGACGTTCCTCCGAGCAGCGCGACGAGCACGGCCATGCCCGCGGCGCGCGCGCGAACACCAGGGGATCTCCGCGGGGACGAGGACAAGGCGGAGCTCCTCGCTACCACAGACGCGCGCTGCGACCTCGGTGCCTGCTAGGGTGTGGCAAACGTGTTGCAGGCCGGCCATGAAGCCACGACGAGCACGGCGGCGCCGGCTCGCGCGCGGATCGAGCAGAGCTCCGGAACGGCGGGCGCGTCGGCGCGCGGGTCTCGGTCGTCGGGCGATTCCGACGGTTCGTCCGTTGCTGGCAGGAGCCTTGCTCAGCGCGGAGCAGGCTCCACTCCGCGATGTCAGCACTCGAGACACGCCGCTGGGCGGCTGCGACATTCGTACTCGTCGCCGCCTTCGCCTCGACCGTTCTCGCGCCTCCCCGCGACGCGTGCGGAGCGGAGGCCGTCGCGTGCCCACCGGGCGCCGTCGCCGGTGTCGTCGGCGGGCCGGCTTCCGTGAGCGTCGCGCTCCGGACCCGGGCCGAGCATCTCGTCGCGCGAGGCGAGATCGGCGAGGCGCGCGAGCTGGCGGCGCTCGCCGTTCGCCAGTCTCCCGGGGACCCGGCGGCTCGCGCGTTCCTCGCTTCGCTGCGCGAGGACGACACCGCGGGCGCACGCGTGACCGAGGGCACGAGCCACCGCTGATGAGAGAGCGGCTCGTTCGGCTCGCGAGGCACGTCCCTGCCGGCATCTGGCTCGGAGTGCTCACCCAGACGGCGTTTCTCGTCACCTTCGCCGCGACCGACGCGTATGACGCGGCTCGCACCGGGGAGGCGTTCCGGCTGGTCGCCACGTTCGTGAGCGTCGTTGCCCTCTTCGGGTTCCTCCACGTGGCCTTCGCCACGCGCGCCCGGGTGCCGCTGTTCCTCGCGTTCTTCTTCCTCGTCCTCGTCAATTTCGCGAAGCTCGAGACCACCGGAACGTTCGACTACGCGTTCGTCCACGAGAACATCTCCGAGCTCGGCAATCCGCTCGGGCGGCGCATCGTCACCGCGCACATCGCGGTGCTCGACGTCGTGCTCGCGCTGGTCCTGCCGCTCGTCCTCGGGGGGTATGTGATCCGGCGCATGCCGCTCGTCGCGCTCTCGTGGCGATCGCGCGTGCTCGCGTCTGCGCTGTGCGCGGCCTTCGTGGTGGTGTTCCCGCTGGTACGCCAGAGCACGCACGAGCCGCTGTCCACGTTCGTTCGTCAGGCGTACCGGTTCCACGACGACGCCCACCGCTACGAGCTCACCGGCGAGGCGCCCTTGCCGTTCGTGCACCGGAGCATCCCGAGCGAGCGAGCGCGCGCGATCGCGGGGAGCGCGGCCCCGCGGCCGCCGGTGATCGTGCTCTTCCTCGAGTCGTGGAGCGACATCTACACGGATCGGACCGGCGTCGACGGGCAACCGTTCACGCCGGTCTACGACCGCGAGCGGCGCGACGCGCTCTCGTTCCAGCACTTCTACGGCAGCTCGATCCAGTCGAGCCGCGGGCGCTTCGCGACGATGTGCTCGCTCATCCCGCTCTACCGGGGCAAGGAGTTCAAGGACCTCGCCGGGGCGCCGCTCCACTGCCTGCCGCACGTCATGCGCGAGACGGGCTACACGACCTTCATCTACTCGGCCAGCGACGAGCCCGAGTTCGAGGACTCGACGGCCTTCTTCGGGCACCTCGGCTTCGGCGAGGTGGTCTTCGAGGATCGCGCGCGGCGCGGCAAGGACCCCAACGTCTGGGGCGTCGGCCTGCAGGACGACGCGTATTACCGGAAGCTCTTCGCGATGGTCGACGCGAAGATGGCCGCCGATCCGGCGGCGCCCGTCTTCGCCGTCGGGATCAACGGCTCGCATCACTATCCGTTCCACGACAACCCGGCGCAGATGCCGTCGGCGTCCGGCACGACGAAGCGCGCCCGCGATTTCCTGGGGTCCCTGCACGCGGCCGACGCCTGGCTGTCGGTGTTCTTCGAGGAGCTGGGCAAGCGGCCCCAGCTGAAGGATGCTCTCGTGGTGCTCGTCGGTGACCACAGCTTCCCGGCGGACGAGCACGGCATCCACTTCAACGGGCTCGGCGCCCGCGAGGAGTCCTTCCGGACCGCGTTCGCGCTCCGCTGGAAGGGCCACGTCGAGCCTCGCCTCGTGGGGGACCGGACGGCTTCGCAGATCGACGTCGCGCCCACCATCATCGACCTCCTGCAGCTCGACGTCGCGACGCCTTTCGTGGGCCGATCTCTCGTCGCCGACGACGGCCCCGGGCCGCCGGCGCCGATGGTTCAGCCCTACGACGGGATCCGGCTCGCCGCGGTCCTCTACCCGTTCAAGCTGGAGGTGCACGAGGCGGCAGAGCGCGAGCACCTCTACGATCTGTCGACCGACCCCGACGAGCGCATCGATCGCCTCGGCGACGTCGCGCTGGCGCCGACCGCGGCCCTGCTGCGGCAGACCATCGACCGCATCCGGAGGAGCCAGGCAATCCTGCGCGCGCATCGCATCTGGCCCGAGGACGGGCGCCTCCCGCCCGGCGTCACCGCGCCGTGATCCACTCCTCGGCGCCGGCCGTGACGAAGGACGGGCGCGCCAGGGACGCGCGGCTCGAGGCGCTCCTGCCCTCCCTCGCGAACGGCGTGCGGGCCGCGGTCGCGACGCTCGTGCCCTTCTTCCTCGCCGCTGCGCTCGGGCGCGCCGAGCTCGCGTGGATGGCGCTGGGCGGGTGGCTCGGGACCCTCGCCGATCCCGGGGGCTTGCGGACGACGCGCGCCAAGGCGCTCGGCGCGTTCGTCCTTCTCGGCGTGCTGCTCGTGCCCCTCGCCGAGCGATGCGCGGGGTCGGTGGTGCTGGCGACCGCCGCCGTGGTGCTCGTCGCGTTCGTCGCGACGCTGGCGCGCGCGCTCGGATCGGCAGCGGCGACGGTCGGCACGCTGGTGACCGTCACCGTCGCGGTGGCGGCGGCAAGGGTCGGGGCGACGAGCGGCGCGCTCGACGCCACCTTCTTCGCGGCGGGCGCGCTGTGGGCGACGGTGCTGTCGTCACTGGTGTGGCCCGTCGGTCTGCATCGACCGGTGCGGATGGCCGTGAGCACGGTCTTCGAGGAGCTGGCGGCTTACGCGCGTGCCATCGATGCCGTCGCGCTCGCGGAGCCGCCGGGCGAGGCGTGGTCGCGCATGACCCGCGTTCATCACCGGGTGATCCGTGAGGCGCTCGAGTCGGCATTCGCGATCGCGCTCGCGGTGCGGGCGCGGCGGCCCGGTGAGTCGGCCGTCGGCGGAGACCTGCGGGAGCTCGTCGGGCTGGCGGAGCAGCAGTTTCCGCAGCTCATCGCGCTGGCCGAGGAGCTCGAGGCAACGCCCATCGCCGAGCGATCCGAGCACGTGCGGCGGCGGCTCCGCGAGCTCGCTGCGACGTACGATGCGGTGCGTGCTCGGCTGCGGGCGCGGAAGCCCGAGGTCCTTGCGGCGCCCCCGGCGGCGGAGCGGCAGCCCGGCGACGATCGCGGCGCCGGGGTCCTCTCGCTCGGGCTGCGCAAGGGGGGCGCGCAGGCGCTCGCGCTGGCGAGCACGCTGGGGAGCGGCGGCGCCATCCGCGAGGCGGAGCCCGAGGGCGCCGCGCTGCGCCGGGCCTTTGCGGACGACCTGCGGGAGCTGCGCGATGCGCTCTCCATCGAGTCGGTCTTCTTCCGTCACGCGGTTCGCGTGGCGGTCGCGGTCGGCGTCGCGTCGGTGGTCGGGCACCTCGTCTCGACGCGGCCGCACTGGATCACGGTGACCGCTCTGGCCGTGCTGCAGCCGTATCCTGGTCCCACGTCGACGCGCGCCGCCGAGCGCGTGGTGGGTACCGTGCTCGGCAGCGCGGTCGCGGCCGCGATCACGATGACCGTGCATTCGCCGCTCGTGCTGGCCGCCATCATGTTCCCGCTGTCGGTCGCGGCGGTGGCGACCAAGCCGCGGAGCTATCGCCTCTTCACGTTCTTTCTGACGCCCGTGTTCGTGCTCATCGCCGAGTCGCATCCCGGCGACTGGTGGACGGCGGCGGCGCGCGCGGGTGACTCCGTGATCGGCGGCGCCATCGCGCTCGCCGCGGCGCTCGTGGTGCTTCCCGCGTGGGAGAAGGGCCGGCTGCCCGAGGCGCTCGCGAAGATGGTGGCGGCGGTCGACGTGTACCGCGTGATGGTGCTGGGCGGCCTCGAGCGCCCCGACGACGACACCACGCGGAAGCTCGCGGGCGCGCGGCGCGCAGCCGGTGTCGCCATCGGCGAGGCCGAAGCGTCGCTCGAGCGTTACCTGGCGGAGCCGCTCCGCAGCCCAGTGGTCGGCGAGAGCGCCATGCAGCAGATCACGCATGCGCGGCGGCTGGCCAACGCCTGCACCGCCCTCTACACGCACGCGAGCCACGGCATCGACGACGCGGTCACCCGCGAGGTCCACCTGCACGCCATCGAGGGGTACGCCGCGACCCTCCAGCGCGTGAGCACGCGCCCCCCCGCTCCGCGCGCCTGACCCCTCACCGGCGGCGAGCCTCCCGCCGGTTGCGCCCGGAATCGTTCGGATCCCCCCTCCATTCCCGCGCGCCGGAGCAGGCCAGACCCCTCGGGAATCGTTCGGATCCCCCTCGAAACCCCGCCGGGGCGCGCTCCGGCAGGGATCCGAACGAGTTTCGGGGCCGCGGTCACGCCCCGCACCTCGCGCGTCGGCAGGGATCCGAACGAGTCTCCGTCCCTGGCCACCGCCGCGAGGGCGCAGGGGCGCGGATCCTTCTGCTCACGCCGCCGGCGGCGCGCGGCCATGCGCGGCGCGCGGGTTGCGCAAGCCTGTGCGCGAGCTGCTCCGCTTGCGTGACAAGGCGCGCACACGCCGAGGGCGGCGCGGGCCGTGCACCAGCGCGTGACGTGTTGCGATCTGCTCTCCTCGGTGCCGCCTCGCTCGTGCTCGTCGTCGGGGCCGGATGCGGTGACGCCTCGCTCGACGCGCCTCCCGACCATCACGAGGGCGCCGACGATGGCGCGATCGAGAGCAGCAGCGCGGCGCTGTCCGCGAACGATTCGGTCGCCGCGGTCGTCCCGCAGACCTGCTCGACGAACGCCGTGAAGGGCCTCGCCCTCCAGCTGCTCGCCGAGATCCAGTGCATCAAGCCCGGAACGCTGAAGCGCATCGACAACACGCCGGGCCTCGCGCTCGGCGCGCAGGTCTTCCCGTTCCTCCAGACGAAGGCCGCCGACGCGCTCGTCGCCGCGCAGAAGGCGCGCGGCACCACGATGTCCATCAACTCGGCGGTCCGGACGCTCCCGCAACAGTACCTCCTCTACCGCTGGTACCAGACCGGCCGCTGCGGGATCACGCTCGCCGCCACGCCGGGAACGAGCAACCACGAGGGCGGCATCGCCGTCGACATCAACGACAACGCCGGATGGCGCAGCGCCATGACCGGCAAGAGCTTCCGCTGGCTCGGCGCGAGCGATCCCGTGCACTACGACTTCACGGGCGGCGGAACGGTGAACCTTCGCGGCCTCTCCGTGGAGGCGTTCCAGCGCCTGTGGAACCGCAATCACCCGACCGATCTCATCGCCGAGGACGGCGACTACGGGCCGGCGACCGCGACGCGTCTCGCGCAATCCCCGAGCGGCGGCTTCGCGAAGGGCGCCGACTGCAGCCAGTCGAAGCCGGACGCAGGCGCGAAGGACGGCGGCAGCGACGCAGGCGACGAGCCGCCGGCCGACGTGCCCGTCATCCCCGACGCCGACGAGCCCTCGGACGACGCGGCGGCCACCGCCAGCAGCGGCGATGCCGAGCAGGCCGGCGCCTGCGCCATCACCGCCGCGCGCCCGTCGCGCAGCGCCGGCAGCGTTGCCGGCGCCCTCGCGCTGGCGGCGGCGCTCACCGTGACTCTCCGCCGTCGCCGTCGCGCCGCCTGAGCGCTCTCCTCAGCTGGGCTTCGAGGCGGGCGCCTGGCGCCGGCGCGCGACGCGGTCGAGCAGCGCGAGCAGCTCCTCGACCAGGAACGGCTTCGCGATCATCGGACAGGCGCGGTTCGCGATGAACTCGGCGGCCCGCTGCGTGAAGGCGCCGCCGGTCATCAGGATGAAGCGGTCGGCGACGCCCAGCGCGTTCATCCGCGCGTAGAAGGTCGCGCCATCGATGTCGGGCATCGCCAGGTCGCACAGCACGATGTCGTAGCGGCGCGGGTTCTTCTCGAGCAGCGCGAGCGCGTCGCTCCCCCTTCCCTGCACTTCCACGTCGTGGTCCGCCTCGAGCGCCAGCCGCAACGACTGCAGGAAGCGGGGCTCGTCGTCCACGAGGAGGATCTCGAGACGACGCCGTGCCTCGCTCTCGTGGACGCTCGGCGATGGCGCGCGCGTCGCCATCGACGGCTCCGCGATCGGGAGGAGGACCTCGACGCGCGTCCCTCGGCCCGGCTCGCTCGAGATCCGGAGCTCGCCCCCCTGCGCCTCCACGATGCCACGCGAGATGAAGAGCCCGAGCCCCGTGCCCCGGCCCTTCTCCTTCGTCGTGAAGAACGGGTCGAACACGTGTGGAAAGTGCGCCGGCGCGATGCCCGAGCCGGTGTCCTCGACGACGACGCGCACTCGCCCGTCCTGCTGCGAGGCACGCACCGTGACCTGGTGTGCCTTGTCGCGGTCGGGCCCCTGCGCCTGCGCCGCGTTGAGGAGCAGGTTCGCGAACACCTGACAGAGCTCGCTTTCGTCGCCGCGCACCCGCGGCAGCTCCGGGGTGCTGCGCACGACGGCCGAGCAGGTCGACAGCTCGCTCGCGCAGAGATCGAGGGCCGCCTGGAGCGGCACGCGCACGTCGATGGGCGCCGCCTCGCGCTTCCTCCGCCCCGAGAGCAGATCGAGGCTCGCCGCGATCTCGGCGATCCGGCGGCTGCCGCTTCGCAGGTTGGCGAGCGACGTCGACGCGCGCTCGTTCACCGCGGCCGTCGCGAGCTCCCGCTCCAGCACGTCGAGGCTCGCCATCACATACGAGAGCGGCTGCCGGATCTCGTGCCCCACGCTCGCCGCGAGCAGCCCCAGCGCGGCGAGCCGCTCGGCCTGCAGCAGCTTGCCCTGGAGCTCCTTCGCCTCGGTCACGTCGCGCGTGATGAGACGCAGCGTGACCGGCTTCCCCGGCCGCAGCTCGCGCAGGCGCATCTCGCACGAGAACGTGCGGCGCCCCGCGGGCACGTCCAGCGTGTAGTCGAATGCGGCGGGCTCGCCGGTGCGGACGACGTTGTCCGCCGCTTCCTGGAACATCGCGCTGATCGACGGGTCGAGGAACTCGTCGACGGTGTGCCCGACCAGCGACTCGACGGGCGCCGCCAGGAGCTCCGGCTGCGCCGTCCAGATGCGAATGTACCTGCAGTCTGCATCGAACTCGAAGATGATGCCGCCGGCGAAGGCGCTGAACGCATCGAGCCGTTCGTTGAGCTCGTGGATCTCGTCTGCGTCGTGCAGCCGTGCGGGCTCCGACGCGATCTCCTGGCCCTCCCCGCCGCGCTGTCGCATGTGCGACGGGATAGCACGCCCCCCCGGCGGCGTCCCTTCGCGGGTCACGCCCCGCCGCACACCGCGGGGCGTCGCGCCACGACTCCGACGGGAGTGTGTCGCGTGGGGACGAGCAGCGACTCCTTCGCGTCCTCGCCCGTGACCTCCACGGCCTCCACCTTCGGCTGCTTCACGTCGCGGATCAGCCGCTGGGCGATGGCGAGGCGGTCGCGGCTGATGCGCTGGGCTCGCGCGTTGTCGCAGCCGGAGGGGCCCGACGCGTAGAAGGCCAGCGGGTGGGCCGGGCACTTCTGCATCGACTCACGCAGCATGTGGAGCGCGGTCGTCACGCACTTGTCCGGGTCCTCGGCGAGCTCCGGCCCCGTCCACCCGTCGGCAGTCCTGGCGCCGCCCGGAACGTGGATCTGGAAGGCGCAGAAGCTCGTGGGCTTGCCTGCGACGTGGTCGCCCACGGCATTGGCGCGCAGCGAGGATTCGCGGAAGGCGATCGCTACGAGGAGAGCCGAGGTCTTGAGGCGGTCCTCGTCGCCCTTGAAGAGGGGCGCTTCGGCGGTCGCGCGCGTGGCGATGGCCTCGGCGAGCTGATCGTGCGGGTGGGCGGGGGCGAGCAGAGAGCTCGCAGCGACGACCCAAGTAAGTAACGCTGACATGCTGATCCTCCGTGAGATGATGAAGAAGACGGCCTTGCCGTGCTTGTGCCTCCCCAGGTGATGAACGACGACGTAGAGCAATTCGCGGTCCATCGGACCGCTCGATCAGGCGAGAAGAACGCGTGACGCGACCACAGACCTCAGCGCGCGTGACCTAGCGAGCGACCGGCTCGCCGGTGTACGGATCACGCGCGTTGTCGGGCATGCTCGCGCAACGCGACGACTCGCAGGCCCACTGCGGGAAATCGAGCGCGGTCGAGCCGTCGCTGCGGAGCTTCACCGCCTGCCAGATCGGGAAGACGACCGACGCGGTCGCGGCCGGGCGCGTCCAGCCGGTGCTCGCGTAGTCGACGTCGATGATCTTGTCGCCCAGGCGATCGAAGTCGGCGATGACGTTCACCGCCATCCCGCGCTTCCCCTTGTCGAACCCGATCACGTGCGCGAGCTCGAGGACGTGCTCGCCCAGCATGCGGTTGCACGCGTGCGAGACGGGGCCACGGACGAGCGACCAGTACGACGCGCCGCCCGAGGTGGACGTCGTCGTGATCGGGCCGTGGAAGGCGATGCCGCCGCGCATGCGGCCGTCGGCGTCGCGATGGCTGCACACGTACTCGATGAAGGGAAAGCCGCCGAACGCGCCGGTCTTGTTGGTCGCGTGGAAGTTGTCGCCGCCGCACACCGCATAGCGGAACGGCTCCGGGTTACGGGTGCGCGTGCCGTCCTCGAAGCGTCCGTTCGGATCGACGGTCGCGATCGGGTACGCGACGTGGACGCGGGTGCGCGCGCCTTCGGGGGTCGTCTTCACGTAGAACGGAAGCTTCCCGGTGAACGTGGTCGGGAGCAGGCCGGTGGCGTGGACGGTGTGGCCCTTCAGGGACACCGTGAGCTGCGGCTGGTCCAGGGTCGGCAGGAGCCCGCGGTAGCTCCAGTTCGAGGTCGGGCCGGTCTTCTTGAGGAGGTCCTCCTCGTCCGACGCGACCGGGGAGCCATCGTCGTCCCCCGCGTCCGAGGCGCAGCCGGCGAGGCCGACGGAAGCAGAGACGAGGAGGAGCGCGAGGAGGGCGGGCTTCAGCATGGCGAATGTGCGCCGATGTAGCATCGGTCGGGACATGCGCAACCGCCGCGGCGGAATAGTACCACCCTGCCGCACGCCCCCGGCGCGCGCCCGGGGCGGGCGGTCGCCCGGTGGTAGGATGAGCGCGTGACGACAACGCGGCCTCCGCCGGGGAGCGACCCGACACTCGCGAAGCTGCTCGAGGGCGAGCAGCAGAAGCGAGCGATCCTCGACAACATCCCGGACATCGCGTGGCTGAAGGACCGCGAGGGCCGCTTCCTCGCCGTCAACAGCCAGTACGCGCGCGCCTGCGGGCGACCGACCCCCGAGTCACTCGTCGGCCTCACCGATCTGGATGTGTGGCCGCACGACCTCGCGACGCGCTACCGGGCCGACGACGAGGAGGTGATGACGAGCCGCGTCCCGAAGCGCGTCGAGGAGCCGCTCGTCGACGTCGAAGGGATCATCCACTGGATCGAGACCTTCAAGACGATGGTCATCAGCGAGAACGGGGAGGTCATCGGGACCACCGGGATCGCGCGCGACATCACCGATCGCAAGGCCGCCGAGGTGCAGCTCCGCGTCATGAACGACGAGCTCGAGAGGCGCGTCGCGAAACGAACCGAGGAGCTCGCGGTCGCGCAAGGAAACCTCGTGCGCAAGGAGCGCCTCGCGGTCCTTGGTCAGCTTGCCGGGGGCGTCGCGCACCAGATCAGGAACCCGCTCGCCGCGATCATGAATGCGAGCTACGTGCTGAAGCGGCACCTCCGGCCGGACCAGCATCCCAACGTGGAGGACGCCATCCGCATCATCCACGACGAGGTGCGCCACGCGAACGTCATCATCACCGGCCTCCTCGACTACGCGCGGGTTCGCACTCCGGACCGCCATCCCGCGGCGCTCGGCGAGCTCCTCGAACGCGCGCTCTCCGCCGAGGTCATCCCGGACTCCATCACGGTGGAGCGCTCGATCGCGGAGGTGCCGACGCTCGACATCGACGCCGACCAGCTACACGGGGCGGTCATCAACCTCGTGCGCAACGCGGTCGAAGCGATGCCCCTCGGCGGCACGCTGCGCGTGGCGATGCACGCCGAGCCCGAGCAGATCGTGGTGCGGGTGAGCGATACCGGGCCGGGGATCAGCCCGCAGGTACGCGGCCACCTCTTCGAGCCGCTACACAGCACGAAACCGATGGGCATCGGGCTCGGGCTCGTGACCGCCCGCACGTTCATCGAGGCCCACGGTGGGCGCATCGAGCACGTCGACGTCGACGCAGGCGCGTGCTTCGAGATCCGGCTGCCGCGGCCCCCCGCGCCCGTCTCCTGAAGGGTCAGCGCGCAGGGCGGCGCGAGCGGCGCCGGGCGAGCGTCGCGACGACTCCGAGGATCGCCAGGTAGCCGAGACGCGACGTGCCGCCCGGCACCGTCGCCGTGACCGCGCATCCGGACTTCGTGACCGTGGTGGTCCCCGCGCCGGGGGCGGGCGCGCCCGCGTCGTCGGCGACGACCGGATCGGCGCCGGTGGCGAGCCCGGTGTCCGCGCACTGCGCGTTGCACTTCGACGCGACGCACGTGGCCATCGCCTTCCGTAGCGTGTTCGTGGCGCACCCCGGATCGGCATCGCCGTTCTTGAGGCAGACGAAGCACTCGCCGTCCGCCGCGCAGGCGGCGGTCGCGTCGCAGCACGCGCCTTCCGAGCACGTCGCGCAGTCGCCCGCGGGGAGGTCGAAGCCGCACTTCGGCACGTTCTTGCACGCGCTCGTGCTGCCGCACTCCGCCTTGCAACCCTGGTTGCAGGCGCAGTTCGAGGCATTCTGGAACGGGCCCTCACCCTTCGGGAACTGCTTCAGGCACGTCGCCCGGGCGGTGCCCTTCGAGAGGCAGCTGTTGAGGCCCGCGCACTGCGTATCGGCGAGGCAGTCGGCGGTGAGCTGCGCGCAGGTGCCGGCGCCGGAGCTCACGATCTTGGTGCACACGTTGCAGTCGCGCTTCGGAGCGGCGGCGGCGAGCTGCCCGTTGATGAACGAGCTCGCGTAGGTCACGCGGCCGCTGTAGCCCTCCCCGTCGCAGTCGCCCTCGACGTACGAGTGCACGCCCGCGACCTTCTCGACTCCGCCGCTCGTGACGAGCACCGGGCCTCCGCTGTCGCCCTGGCAGATGCCCTTGGTCGACATGTCGTAGCCGATGCTGGAGGTGGTGACGGTGTTGAGCGTCTTCGAGACGTTGCGACGCTGCGTGTTCGTATCGGTATCGCCGGAAGCGATGAGCGTGGTGCGCCCGTAGCCGACGCTGACCACCGGCGACCCGCTGGCGAGCCCGTCGGGCGCGGTCGCGAGCGGGATCGTCGGCGTGGACGCGTCGACGCCGAGAATCCGCACCATGCCGAAGTCGTGCGGCGAGGCCGTCTCGCCGGAGTAGCCGGGATCGGCCACGTAATCGAGGACCTGGTAGGTGAGGGCGGTCGGCGACGCAAAGTCGTTCGCCTGGAACGCGAGGATCGGCGGGATGTCGTTCACGCAGTGCGCCGCGGTGAGCACCCAGCCGACGCCGCTCGCCGGGTCGGTCTTGATGATCGTGCCGCTGCACACGCCCTGCTGGTTCCCCTTCTGGAGGAGGAGCGCGACGACCGCCTGGTGGGTCGTGTCTACGTTGCCGTTGATGATCGGGCTCGCCAGGTTCGCGACCTTCTCTGCGGGCTCCGGCGCGGGCGAGGAGGACGAGCACGCGGGCGCGAGCACGGCCGCGGCGAGGGCGACCGGGACCGCGAGCAACGACGAAGAAAGGCGCATGGGTTAGCCCCAGTATACGGACAAGGCCGCGGACATCCACCGCAGGCGACGACGATCGCCAGTGGGCGCTATACTCGGCCGATGACCGCCACGGCCGACCGTCTGCGCCGGAGGCTGCGGGCCGCCCGCGGGCTCGACGAGTGTGATCTCCTGCTCGAGAACGTCCGCTACCTTGACGTCTTCTCGTGCTCCTTCGTGACCGGCGACATCGCCATCGCCGACGGGACCATCGTGGCCTTGTCGTCGTTCGACGGCGGCATCCGCGCGAAGCGGCGCATCGACACGAAGGGCGCGCACGTCGTGCCCGGGTTCATCGATGCGCACGTCCACCTCGAGAGCTCCCTGCTCGTGCCCGAGAGCTTCCAGCGCTGCGTCCTCCCGCGCGGGACCACCACCGCGGTGTGCGACCCGCACGAGCTCGCCAACGTGCTGGGGGTGCCGGGCATCCAGTACTTCCTCGACGCGAGCACGCGGCTCGCGCTCGATCTCCGCGTCATGGTCAGCTCGTGCGTGCCGGCCACGGAGTTCGAGACCAACGGCGGCGGGACCCTCGACGCCGCGATGCTCACGCCGCTGCTCGCCCACCCCGGCACCCTGGGACTCGCCGAGGTGATGAACGTGCCGGGCGTCCTCGACGGCGATCCGCTCGTCATCGACAAGCTCGTCGCCTTCGACGGCCGCCCCCTCGACGGTCATGCGCCGCTCGTCAGCGGGCAGGCGCTGTCGACGTACGCCTGCGCGGGCATCACGTCCTGCCACGAGAGCTCCGAGCTCGGCGAGGCCGAGGAGAAGCTCCGGAACGGCATCGCGGTGTGGATCCGCGAGGGCAGCGTCGCGAAGGATCTCGATGCGCTCGCGCCGCTCCTCACCCTCGCGACCTCGACGAGCATCGGCTTCTGCACGGACGACCGGAACCCCCTCGACATCCAGCAGGAGGGCCACGTCGACCACCTGGTCCGGTCGGTCATCCGCAAGGGCGTCGCGCCGGAGGTCGCCTATCGCTCGGCCTCGTGGTCCGTCGCTCGCCACTACGGCCTGGCCGGTCCCGCGCGGGCGCTCACCCGCGTCGGCGCGATCGCCCCGGGGTACCGCGCCGACCTCGTCATCCTCGACGACGCCGCGACGTGCGCCATCCGCGACGTGCTGGTCGCCGGACGCATCGTCCGCGAGACGGAGCTCCCCACGCTTCCCCGCACGAGCGCGCCCGAGAACACGGTGCGCGCCGCCATCCCCGAGCTCGCCGATCTCGAGGGGCCGGCCGGCACCGTGCACGTGATCGGCGTCCGCCAGGGACGCATCCTCACCGACCGGCACGTGATGAAGAGCGACGACCCGGGCGTTCGCCGCCTCTCGGTGCTCGAGCGTCACGGCCACGGCAGCAAGCCCGCGAACGGCTACGTGACGGGCTTCGGCGACCTCAGGGGAGCCATCGCCTCGAGCGTCGGCCACGACAGCCACAACCTGTGCGTGGTCGGTGATTCCCCGCGCGACATGCGTGCGGCGCTCGCCGCCCTCGCCGCGTCGGGGGGCGGCTTCTGCGTCGTCCGCGACGGCGCGGTGCTCGCGCATCTCCCGCTGCCCATCGGCGGTCTCATGTCCGCCGAGGAGCCTTCGTTCATCGCCCAGCGGCTCGAGGACCTGCACGCGGCGAGCAAGGCGATCGGGTGCGTCCTGCCGGAGCCCTTCCTGCAGCTCGCGTTCCTCTCGCTCCCCGTGATCCCTAGCCTCAAGCTCACCGATCGCGGGCTGATGGACGTCGACGCCTTCCGTTTGATCGACGTCCGGGCCGCTTGAGACGCCGGTGCGTTCGCGTATCGTTCGGTCACCGAAAGTGGATACGCGTACGCTCGTCTTCCTGAGGGGGCTCGTGCCTTGAGCGGGCGGGCCTTCACGCCGGTTCTTCCCGTCCCGGCGGGATCGAGCTGGATGATCCGCGCGGCCGCGGCGCCCGATCGATTCCTCACGCGCGGGCTGTCGCGCTTCCTCGCGCGAGGAAGGGCGGAGCCGAAGCGCAGCGCGCGCGGCACGAGCCCGAAGCGCACCGCGAGCGAGCTCCCGGTGGAGCTGCCGCGCGACCTGGCGCACCTGCTCGGGCTGACCGCCGCGCTCCCCGGCGCCGGTCACCGCAGCACGCGCATCGGAGATTTTCAGCCGGAGCAGAAGCGCGCGACGTTCGCCTCGCTGATCGCCGGCGCACGGCAGACGGCGCTCGGCCGCGCGCGGCTCGCCGCCTGGCTCGCCGGAGCCATTCCCTTCGGCACCGCGCCGGGCGGAGGCCTCTGGGTGTACGTGCTCGGGAGCGTGACGAGCCCGGCGCGCGGCGCGATCGCCACGGTCGATCCCGCCGACCCGTCGATCGCGCGCCTCGAGCAGAAGGACGTCTCCTCGTTCGTCCTCGCCTGTGCGCTCGACGAGAGCGCGCAGGAGGCGAGCGACGCGGCGGTGGTGATGCAGGCGATGGAGCTCCGCGCGCGGCTCCCCGCGCCGGGCGTCGCCGAACAGGAGAGCGTGCGCGCCGCCTTCGACCGCGCCGCGGCGCTCGCCGATCTCCTGGCGGGCTCGGACGCGCTCGTGCGCCGCGCCGCGCGGAAGCTCGTCACGCGCGCGTTCGAGCCCCCACACCCGCCGGCCCCGCGACCGCCGGGAGGAACGGCCGCCGCGCGCAAGGCGGCGCGCACGCGCGGCGCAGAGTGGCCGGAGCCTCCGAGCTCCACGCGGCTCGTGTCCTCGACGACCGCGCCCGACCGTCGCGGCGCGCTGGCGCTCGGCGCGCTGGTCGAGGCGTTCTTCCGTGACGAGACGAACGATCTCCCCGAGCTCCTCGCCGCGCAGCGTGCGAGCGCCGACCTCATCGTCCGCGAGGCCGCCGCCCTGTGCGAGGCCGCGCTCGCCGTTCCCGCGCCGAAGCGCGGGGCGAAGGCGCCGCGCGCCAGCAAGATCGCCGAGGAGCTCGCCCGCCGGCGCCGCCTCGCCGCGCGCGCCGCGCATGCCGTCACCGTGCCGCCGCCGCCCTCGCTGGCGGAGCGCGCCCTGTTCACGAAGCAGATCGTCGAGCTCGTGGAGCAGAAGAGGCCGGGCACCGATCCGCTCGCGACGAGCGATCAGCGCGACGAGGCGCTCCTCGCGCTGGGCGAGCTCGGGGACCGTTCGATCGTCCCGTCGCTCGTGGCGCGCGCGGTCACCGGCGACGTCGGCGCGGTCGACATGCTGGGCGCGCTCGGCGACGTGCGGGCGGTGGCGCCGCTCGCCGGGCTGCTCGAGCGCGAGCCGCAGCGCTACCGGGTCCTCGAGGCGGCGGCGGTGCGCGCGCTCGCCGCGCTCGGAGCAACGAGCGCGACCCCCCAGATGCGCGCCCTGCTCGCCGACAACCCGATGCCGAGCTGGCGCGAGGGCATCGAGCGCGGGGTTCTCGTACGCGAGCTCGTGGTGGCACTGGGCGAGCTGCGCGACGCTCACGCCGGTCCGCTGCTCCATGCCGTGCTCGACTCGACGAGCCAGGAATACCGCCTCATCGTTCCGCTCGCCGCCCGCGCGCTGGGCCGCATCTCGTATGCGCCCGCGCTCCCGACGCTCGAGCGCCTCCTCTCGTCACCGAAGGATCCCGTCACGTGCGAGTCGATGTGGGCGGTCGGCGAGATCGGCCGCGCGCACCGGGGGTCGGCGGAGCGCGCGACCGCTCTCCTCGAGCGTCTCGCCGGCAACGACGCGAGCCTCGAGATCGTGCGTCTCACCGCGCTCGCCAAGGTGCAGGCGGGCCGCGACGTCCTCGCGGAGAGCGGGATCCGCCGCGCCCTCGAGCGAGGCCTGTGGGAGCCCGCGTTCCGGGCCGAGGAGACCTCGCGACGGCGCACGTGGGCGCTCCGGTCACTCGAGGAGCTCGCCGCGCTTCACGGGAGCAAGGACGACCGCTCGCACGGCCCCTACTTCCTCGGACACGATGCGATCCGCTACTTCGTGACGCGCGATGACCACCGCGTGCGTCGCGCGGCGCAGGACGCTTTTTCGGCGTGGGGTCTCGCGGTACCGGCGACGCGCCGCTACTACGCTCCGGCGCTGGACGCGCTCGAGAGGCGCGGCGGTCTCGACGCGCTCCACGAGGCGCTCCGCGATCCGCTCGGCATCTTCCGTTACAACGTGGCGACGCGGCTCGCCGAGATCGGCGACGCCGCCTCCGTCCGCCCGCTCGCCGAGGCGACGGCGCGGCTCCTCGCCGAGCCCCCGACGTCGACCTACGAATACGACGACGCGCCGGCCCATCTCGTCGCGTTCGTGCGCGCCCTCGCCCGGCTGAACCGACCCGAGGGCAACGACGTCCTCATCGAGGGGCTGCGGACCGGCCATCACCAGGTGCGGGCCGTCATCGCCGACAACACCCCGGACGACCGGCGGTTCGTGCCCGAGCTCATGGCGATGCTGGGGGATCCACGCAGCTTCCTCCGCTCGCGCGCCGAGCGATCGCTCATCGCCCTCGGCGTCTCGACGCGGGCCGGCAGCGAAGCGCCGCGAGGCAGCCGGGGAAGCGACGCCCCGGGCCACGGCGGCCGATGATGCAGCCGCGCACCCCGGCGCGTCCCGACCACAACACCTCGCGGCGCACCGCGGTGGTGGTGAGGACGCGCGGCCGTTCCCTCGCGCCGTGGGAGGACTTCTATCACTGGGTGCTGACGCTGACCTGGCCCCGCTTCTTCGGGTGGCTCACCGTCGCGTATGGCCTCGTGAACCTCCTCTTCGGGGCCCTCTACTTCGTCATCCCGGGCTCGGTGGCGAACGCAGACGGCTTCTGCGACTGCTTCTTCTTCAGCGTCGAGACGTTCGCGACGATCGGCTACGGCGAGATGACCCCGGTGGGCGCCGGCGGGCACGCGCTGATGACCGCCGAGGCCTTCGCCGGGATCCTGGCCACCGCCACCATCACCGGCGTGACGTTCGCGCGTCTGGCGCGGCCCACCGCGAAGGTGCTGTTCTCGGACAAGGCGGTCATCCACACGCGGAACGGCATCCCGCACCTCATGTTCCGGATGGCCAACTGGCGCCGCAACCAGATCGCCGAGGCCCAGCTCGCCGCGATGGTGCTCCTCACCGAAACCACCGCCGAGGGCGAGACGATGCGCCGTCCCACGCGGCTCGCGCTCGTCCGCGACGAGAACCCGATGTTCGTGCTCACGTGGACGGCGATGCATCCCATCGACGAGCGCAGCCCGTTCCACGGCGAGGGCGCATTCGAGCGGCTGCGCGAGATGCGCGCCGAGATCTTCCTCAGCCTCACCGGGCTCGACGACACCTTCGCCCAGACCATCCACACCCGCTACCGGTACTCGCTCGACGACATCGTGCGCGACGCGCGGTTCGCCGACGTGCTCACCACGTCGGACACCGACGGGGCACGCATCATCGACTTCGACCGCTTCCACGAAATCGAGATCCTCGGAGAACGCTCGTGACCTTTCAGGAACCCCGCCACGGAACCCGCCTCGAGAAGCGCGCCGACGGCTTCTTCCACCGCCACCTCGACGTCGGAGCCGTCACGCTCCACGTCGCCGAGGCCCGGCCCGCCGGACAGGAGGAGGCGGTGCGCGACGACACGCCTCTCGTCGTGTTCCTCCACGGTTTTCCCGAGCTCTGGTGGTCGTGGCGCCACCAGCTCCGCGCCTTCGCGGGCGCCGGGTTCTGGGCGGTCGCCCCGGATCTGCGCGGCTACAACGAGTCGGACAAGCCGGCGGGCGTCGCCTCCTACGAGCTCGAGAAGCTCTCCGGCGACGTCGCGGGCCTCGTCCATGCGCTCGGTCGCAAGCGCGCGATCGTGGTCGGCCACGACTGGGGCGCGGTGGTCGCGTGGAACGTCGCGGAGCGGTACCCGGAGCTCGTGGAGCGGCTCGGCATCTGCAACGTCCCGCACCCGCTCGCGATGGCGCGCGGCCTGCGCACGCTGCGTCAGCTGAAGAAGAGCTGGTACATCTTCTTCTTCCAGCTCTCCGGGATCTCGGAGCGAGCGATCGCGGCGCGGGACTTCGAGCGCGTGCGCGAGATGTTCCGCGAGGACGGCATCCCCAACGACGACCTCGAGCCGTACATCTCCGCGCTGAAGATGCCGGGCGCGCTGACCGCGATGCTCTCCTACTACCGCGCCGCGGTCCGCCGCGTGCTCGCCGGCCGCCCGCCGGAGGTGAAGACCGTCTCCTGCCCGGTCCTCGTCATCTGGGGCGACAAGGACCGCGCCCTCGGCAAGGAGCTCGCGGATCCCCCGGCACGCTTCGTCCCGAACGCCCGCGTCGTGCACATCCCCGACGCGACGCACTGGGTGCAGAACTCGGCGCCCGAGGAGGTGAGCCGCCTCCTCCTCGAGTTCGCCGGGCCGGCGCGCGAAGGCTGATCCGGAGGCCCGGATCGCGTCTACGATGGGCGCTTCATGGCTCATGGCCCCGCGCCCGTCGAGCTCTTCGCGGACTGCACGTCGTGCGGTCTCGAGGCCGGCGTCGTGGAGCGCTACGACCCGCTCGTCCCGGCGTGCCGCTTCGCGCTGCCCGCTCGCACGCGCTGCAAGCTGTGCGGGGTGACGCACGAGGCCTCCTTCTCGCGCGAGCCCGCGGGTCCGCTCCGCGACGTCCCGGCCAACCGCTGTCCCGCGTGTCTCGAGGAGCTCGGGCCGCGCGCCATCGACGACCATCGCTGCGCGGCGTGCGGGGCCACCGCCGCACTGCACGAGGTCACGCCGGGAGCCACGCTCGACAGCCCGGAGGCGCTCGCGTCCGCCCTCGAGCAATGGGCGGCGCGCGAAGGATGGCGCTCCGGCCGCGAGCTCGCCGAAGCCGTGTTCGTCGATCCGGACCATGCCTCGCTCCTCCTCCGCCTGCGGCGCGGTGAGCCGCTCGAGATCGTCGAGGAAGGCAACGGGCGCCTCGGCACGCCGCTGCCGCCCATCCCTCCGCCGCTCGCGCCGCTGCCTCCGCCGGGAAGCGGCCTCCTGCCGAACGCGAACCCCGACCCCGCGCCGGTCATCCGGTTCTTGCCGACGCCGCCCGCCGGGACCGTGGTGCCGCTCGAGATGATCGCTCCCGAGTCGCGCCCCTCCGGTCCCCCGCCCCGCTCCGCGCCGCCGCGCGCCATCGTCTACCCGCTGGTGTCGGTGATCGTCGCCGATGGCGTCGTCCACCCGGCGGAGCGCGCGCTCGTGGACCGCTTCCTCGAGAGCGAGGGTCTCGCCCCGCTCACGGAGGACGAGCTGCGCGTTCATCCTCCCGAGGAGGTGGCCCACCTCGTCCCCGAAGGTCGCCGCGAGACCGTCGTGCAGCTGATGTGCGAGACGGCGGTGGTCGACGGCAAGGCCGACGAGAGCGAACGCCGCGTCATCCGCGCGTATGCTGCGGCGTGGGGCGTGCCGGCCCGGAAGGTCGATTACTGGATGTGGGGCTACGAGAGCACCAGCACGAGCTTCGTCCGCCAGCTGTGGATGAAGCTGCGCCGCCTGGTCCTCTCCGCACGATGGCCGGCGAGTGACCGGAGCGAGGAGGCGCCATGACGAAGCACGACGACACCGCGGGCACCGTTCCCGGCTGGGCGGCAACGTTCGTCCCCGAGGAATGGGCCTGGTTCATGGCGACGGTCGCCACCGATCTCGACGCGCGGAACGTGAAGCACGCGATCGACGTCGACAGCGGCACCGTCGAGACCGAGACCCCGGGCACCGGCGCGCCTCACCTGCTCGGCCTCGCGAACCTCGTGCAGGTGTGCCGCGCCAACGGTCGGGACCACTGGCCGGCGCTCGTGAAGCACCACTTCGACATCGCGTTCGAGGCCGCCCACACGAACGCCGCGGAGCGCCTCGCGCGCGACTGGTCGCTCGCGCGCGAGCACGTGAAGCTGCGCCTCTACGTGCGCGACAACCTGCCGGACGTGCCCCTCGTCACGTGGGAGGTCGCCGACGAGCTGCTCGCGGTGCTGACGTTCGATCTGCCCGAGACGGTCATCTCGGTGCGCCTCGAGGACCGCGAACGGTGGGGCGTCAGCGACGACGAGCTCTACGAGGTCGCGCTCGCGAACGTGCGCGCCGAGGGGCTCCTCGAGACCCGCACCATCGACCTCGAGGACGACACGAGCCTCCACGTGCTGGAGGGCGGCGCCACGTTCTTCGCCGCGTCGCACGCGCTCTTCCTGGACGAGTACCTGAAGGGCGCGCAGGGTCCCCACGGCGCCATCCTCGCGCTTCCGCAGCGCCACGCGGTCATCTACCACCCGATCCACGATTTGCGGGTGGTGCGGGCGATCGAGGCCATGATCGTGACCGCCACCAACATGTACGTCGACGGTCCGGGCTCGATCAGCTCGGATCTCTACTGGTTGCCGCCGCGGGCGGACGACAGCTCGCTCGAGGACCTCTCGCACTCGCTCGTCCGGCTCCCCTGCGAGATCCACGGGGGCACGCTGCGCTTCCTGCCGCCGGTCTCGTTCGCCAGGATGCTCGGCAAGCTCCCGCCCGGACCGCTCGTCCCCGGCGGCTGACACATGGCTTCGCTCCGCACGAGCGAGGGCCTAGAATCCGGCCATGCTTCATCGTGCCTTCTTCGTCGCGCTCGGCGTGGCGGCGTGTGCGCTTGCGCCGGTCGTTGCCTGCTCCTCCGACAAGGACGTCGACGTCGGCCCGGATGCCGCCGAGCCGACCTGCGAGGGTGACCTCGCCGCCTTCCGGTTCCCGAGCGGCGGAGACGGCGCCTCCGACCCGTTCGGCGCGAAGGCAGCGGGGCAGGCCCGCGCGGGTCGCCTCACGAGCCCGACGCAGATCGTCCAGCCCGACAACGCGCGCAACAAGGTGCGCGTCGGCGACTTCGCGCTCGCGAACGATCGCATCGCCGTCTACATCGAGGCCGAGGGCGAGAGCGACGGCTACAACCCGCTCGGCGGCGACGTGCTGGCGCTCGAGGTGATCGGCGAGGACGGAAAGCCCACCGGGGTCTCGCAGTTCAACGAGACGCTGATCATGCTCTCCCGGCAGACCGTGAAGCCGGAGAAGGTCAGCGTCCTCGCCGACGGGTCGGACGGCAAGGCCGCGGTGGTGCGCGTCTCCGGCGTGCTGGCGAACGTGCCATTCCTCGATACGTTCTCCGCTCTCCTTCCCGAGGAATACGGATTTCCGGCGGCCATCGACTACGTCCTCGAGCCGGGCGCATCGAAGGTCCTCGTCCGCCTCAACGTCGTCAACACGCGGCTCGATGCGGTCGACTTCGCGAACAAGCAATACTTCGGATTCTTTCAGTCGAACCGCAGCCAGGCGTTCACCGAGGCGTCCGGATTCGCGGAAGCGAAGGGCGAGACTCCCTGGGTCGGCTTCGATTCACCCAAGTCGGCATTCGGCTATCGCGCCCTCGGCAGCTCGCTGCGCGGCGAGATCGGGATCTCCGGATTCCAGCTCTACAGCATCAAGGGCCTCGCGCTCGACGCGTGCGCCACGAAGACCGTCGACTACGCGGAGATGCTGGTCGGCGCGGGCGGCATCGACGGCCTGCTCGAGGTGAAGCGCGCCGCTCTCGGCGAGCCGTCGTGGCGCGAGGTCAAGGGAACGCTGACCGAGACCGGGGGCGGGCCGCTCGCCGGCGCGCTTGTCCACGCCACGGGGGCGAATGGCCAGTACCTCACGCGCGTCATGACCGACGCGCAGGGCGCGTTCACCCTGCACGTCCCGAGCGCGGACGTCGCGCTCACGCCGACCCTGAAGGGATGGGCGATCCCGGCCGCGACGCCCGTGGCAGCCGGCGCGAGCACCGCGGCCCTCACGCTTCCGAAGCGCGCCACCATCGACGTGACGGTGAAGGATCTCGCGACCGCCGAGCCGCTTCCGGCGCGCGTCCAGATCGTCCCCACCACGCCGGTTGCGGCCGCGCCTCCGTCGTTCGGCGTCCTCGACGAGGAGCCCGCGATGGCCGGCGAGGAGCGCCGCCTCTGGTCGGATTTCGCGCTGAACGGAACGCTCAGCCTGCCCGTGCCTCCGGGCACCCACCGCGTCATCGTCTCGCGCGGCTACGAGTACGAGCTCTACGACGCGCCCGCCACGGCGACCGAGGCGACGCCCACCAAGGTGGACGTGACTCTCGCCCATAGCGTCGACAGCCCGGGCGTCATGTGCGCCGACTTCCACATTCATTCTCATTATTCGGCGGACTCGGCCGACGAGCCCGAGCTCAAGGTGAAAGGCGCCATCGCCGACGGCCTCGAGATCCCGGTCTCCAGCGAGCACGAGTGGATCATCGATTTCCAGCCGATCATCCAGCGTCTCGGCCTCACCAAATGGGCCTTCGGCTTCCCGTCGGAGGAGCTGACCACGTTCACGTGGGGGCATTTCGGGGTGATTCCGATCACGCCCCGTCCGGACGCCGTGAACAACGGCGCCGCGCCGTGGATTGGCAAGAAGCCGGCGGGGTTCTTCGCCGACGTGAATGCGCTCCCCGAGAAGCCGGTGCTCGTCGTGAATCACCCGTCGTCCGGATCCTTCCAGGGATACCTGACGGCGGCGCTCTACGACCGCGGCACCGCGAAGGGCTCGCCCGAGCTCTGGAGCGAGGACTTCACCGCGCTCGAGGTCTTCAGCGGCGCCGACTTCGAGAGCAGCCGCCAGAGCTCGGTCGCCGACTGGTTCTCGCTGCTCAACGCCGGCAAATCGTACTTCACGACCGGAAGCTCCGACAGCCACCACGAGCGCTCGAGCCCGGTGGGGTACCCGCGCACGTGCCTCCGCATGGGCCACGACGATCCGACCAAGCTCACCGCGAACGCCGTCCGTGACGTGCTCCGCGCGGGCGCCGCGACGATCAGCGGCGGGCTCACGATGACCGTCGAGGGTCCGGGCGGCGTGGGGCCGGGCGGTACGGGCGCGAAGGGGCCGTACAAGGTGACGGTCGGGTGCCCGGGCTGGCTGTCGGCCACGAGCCTCGAGATCATCGTCGACGGCGTCACGGTGGAGACGCGGCCGCTCGCGCCGTCCGCCGGCGCCGGCCCTGGCAAACGTTACGAGACGACGGTCGACGTGAACCCGAGCACGAGCGCGCCCCGCCACTGGGTCGTGTTCCACGCGAAGGGCGCGGGCAGCGGGCCGAACGGGGACCTGGCGCCGCTGCACCCTGGCAACAAGCCGTTCGCGGTCTCGAACCCCATCTTCTTCGGCCCCTAGGGGCGCGCCGGCGGGGTGCTATAGCTCCTGCCCCATGTGCGGAATCGTCGGCCTCGTCGCGTTCGATGCTCCGGCCGGACGCGCCCACGAGCTCGTCACGGCGATGGGCGAGCGCATCCAGCACCGCGGCCCGGACGGCGGCGGCGTGGTCGCGCACGACGACGCGACGCTCGGGATGGTGCGCCTCGCCATCGTCGACGTCGCGCACGGCCAGCAGCCGATGAGCAACGACGACGGGTCGATCGTCCTCGTCTTCAACGGCGAGATCTACAACGCCCCGGCGCTGCGGGCGGAGCTCCAGGCGGAGGGCGTCCGGTTCCGCACCCGCAGCGACACGGAGGTCATCCTCCGGCTCTACGAGCGCGATCCCGACCACGTCGAGGAGCGCCTCGCCGGGATGTGGGCCTTCGTCGTGCACGATCGCCGGCGGCGGCGCGCCGTGCTCAGTCGCGACCGGTTCGGCATCAAGCCGCTCTTCGTGGTCGACACCGGGCGCGCCCTCGCCTTCGCGTCCGAGCTGCGTGCCTTCGACCGGTCGCTCGCACCGTTCTCAGGTCACTTCGCGATCGACCACTCCGCGGCCCACGCGATGCTCTCGTGGAGCTACGTCCCCGAGACCGCGACCATCTTCGCGGGCGTGAAGCGGCTGCCCCTGGCGACGCGCCTCGAGATCGATCTCGCCTCCGGGAGCCGCACCTCGCGCGAGTACTGGCGCCTTCGTCCCTCCGCGGACGCCGGGCGGATCCGCACGCTCGACGACGCGTGCGCCGCGGTCGAGCCGCTCCTCCGCCGCGCCGTCCGTGAGCACCTCGAGAGCGACGTGCCCATCGCGACGTTCCTGAGCGGCGGCATCGACTCCTCGCTCGTGACCGCGCTCGCCGCCTCGGAGTCGAGCCGCCCCGTGAAGGCCTTTGCCATCGGCTTCACCGACCCTCGCTTCGACGAGTCGCCGTTCGCGCGCGAGACGGCCCGCCGGATCGGCGTCGACCTCGAGGTCACGATGCTCGACGAGGCGGCCGCGCTGAGCAGCCTGGGCGATGCGCTCGTGGCGTACGACGAGCCGTTCGGCGACACGTCGAGCATCGCCGTCAACCTGCTCTGCGCGCGCGTCGCCCGCGAGTACAAGGTGGCGCTCGGCGGCGACGGCGGCGATGAGGTGTTCGCCGGGTACAAGAAGCACCTCATCATGCGCCTGCGCCAGCCGCTCGCCGCCTTCCCGGCGGTCCGCGACGGCCTCGGACGCGCGCTGGGACGGATCCCGACCCGCACCGATCGCACGCGCGGCTGGACCGAGCTGCTGCGCACGGTGCGCCGCCTCGCGCGCGGGCTCGAGGGGACCGACGCGCAGATCTACGCGCAGCTCACGCAGGTGGCTCCGCTCGCGCGGACCGCCGAGCTGGTGACGACGGGCGGCGATCCCGCGGCCTACGTCGAGGCGCTCCGGCGCCGCTTCGACGACGGCGTCGGGACCCCGCTCCAGCGGACGCTCGCGTGCGATCTGTCGAACACGCTCCCCAACGACATGCTCGTCAAGGTGGACCGCGCGAGCATGGCGCACCGCCTCGAGGCCCGCGTCCCGTTCCTCGACCACCGGCTCGTCGAGTACGGCGTCGGGCTGCCGGAGCGCTTCACGCTCGGTCACAGCGGCAAGGTCGTGCTCCGCGAGCTCCACGAGCGGCGGTTCGGACGCGTGCTCGCCCGCCGCAAGAAGCGCGGCTTCGGCGTGCCGGTCGAGACCTGGCTGCGCGGCCCCCTCGACGCCGCGTGCACCGAGCTCTTCGACGCCCGCCGCCTCGATCGATGGGGGGTGCTCTCCTCCGCGGCGCTGTCGCGCGGCGGGCACCGCGAGTGGGTGAGGAGGGATCCGATGGTGGCGTGGCACGCCTTCGCCCTCGCTGCCTGGTGCGAGGCGACCCTCGGCGACGGGCCCGACGCGGTGCGTGCGCTCGTCGGGCGGCGCTGAGCCGGGGGCGTTCGCCTCACGACGGATTTTGAGCTAAGGAACCGGCCGTCGTGACGCACCCGAACCTCCAGAAGCTCCGCGAGCACTACGCTCGTCGTCCTGCCATCCTCGCCCCGATGGAGGACGTCACCGACGTCGTGTTCCGCCGGTTGTGTCGCCAGCTCGGCGGCGACATCGCGATGACCGAGTTCGTGAACGTCGAGGGCCTCCTCCGCGGGTGCCGCAACGCGAAGCGGAAGATCCGCCTCGGCGCCGACGACGAGCTCACCGCCATCCAGATCTACGGCTCCGATCCGGAGCGCCTCGCCGAGGCCGCGCACTTCGCCGAGAGCGCCGAGCCCTTCTTCATCGACATCAACTGCGGGTGCTGGGTGCCGAAGATCGCCGGGCGCGGCGCGGGGGCCGGGTGGCTCCGCGAGCCCGAGGCGATGGTCGCGATGGTGAAGCTCGTCGTCTCGCGGGTGGCGCTGCCCGTCACCGTGAAGACGCGCATCGGGCTCGGGCCCGAGTCGCACATGCCGATCGTCGACCTGGCGCGCCGCCTCGAGGACGCGGGCGCCGCCGCGCTCACCATCCACTGCCGCACCGCCGCCATGGGCCACTCCGGCGCCGCCGACTGGACGTGGGCGGCGAAGGCCCGTGAGGTCGTGAGCATCCCGGTCATCGTCAACGGCGACGTTCGCTCGGGCGACGACGCGCAGCGCGCCCTCGAGACCACCGGGTGCGCGGGCGTGATGGTGGGTCGCCGCGCGATCGAGCACCCGTGGGTGTTCCGCGAGATCTACGGGCAGCTTCGCGATGGCGTCGCCGTGGCACCGCCGACCGACGACGAGCGCCTCGAGCTCTGTCGCACGCATCTTCGTCTGAACGTGGAGGAGCGGGGCGAGCCCTACGGCGTTCGCGTGACGCGTCGCCACCTGAGCGGCTACCTCGCGGGCATGCGCGGCGCCGCCCAGCTGCGCCAGCAGCTGAACCTGTGTGACACGCTCGAAGGATGCCTCGCCATCCTCGACACCGCGAGCGTCCGGCGCGCCGCCTGATCCTCGCGACTGCTTAGTAGAACGACTCCGCTCCGAAATCGACCGGGGTGTCCAGGTCGTCGCCGCCGCGGATGGCGAACCCGGTGATCTGGACCGCGGTGGTGCGGTCCCGGCCGGCGCTGTCGACGAGCCGCGCGCTCGCCGAGTAGTAGCCGGCATCGAGCTCGATGCTCGTGGCGAACGCGGTGCACGACTGCTGGTAGGTTCCGGCGGACACGCCGTGAGAGTCGGTGATGACGATCTCGATCGCCGCCGCCGTCCCCTGGCTGCACTGGTTCGGGTCCTTCGTCCCGTTGATGCTCCAGTCGACGGTGAGCGTTCCGGTTCCGCTCACGACGATGACGGCGGGCGGCGTGTCGTTCCGCTCGACCGTGGCGGTACAGCCGGCGACGAGCACTGCTGCAGCGAGCGCCCCGAAGATCCGAGAAGCAGAAGGGAGACGCATGGCCGCGGGTGGAGCAAGCGTGGTGCCGCGCGCGTCTCCTGCGACGCGCCGAGCATCATGCGCGTGGCCGCGTGCTCGGCCTCGCTGCATCCTGCCCCGGACGCGGCAAGAAGAATCGGCAGGAGCCACCGCACGGCCGCATGCTACCTTCACCTACATGGCGAGACTGATCCGCGCGGAGCTGCTGAAGGACGCCGAGCACCACGACCGGCTCGTCGCCGGCATCGTCGCGCGGGCCGCGGTCAGCGTGTGGATCGCCACGGCGAACCTCAAGACGATGATGGTCGAGGCGCCGGTCGGCAGCCGGGCGCGCGCGCGCGGCAAGTACGTCTCGTTCTTCGAGTCGCTCACCGAGCTCGCCGCGCGCGGCGTGGACGTGTGCGTGCTGCACGCGTCACCGCCGTCGGGCCCGCTCCAGCGCGAGCTCACGCGGCTCGGCACGTCCCGGCTGCAGCTCCGGCAATGCCCGCGCGTGCACCTCAAGATGATCGCCGTCGACGGGCGACACCTCTATCTCGGGAGCGCGAACCTCACCGGCGCCGGGCTCGGCGCGAAGGGCGACGGGCGGCGGAACTTCGAGATGGGCATCCTCACCGACGACGAGTCGATGCTCGACGCCGCCCAGGAGCGGTTCGACCGGATCTGGCGCGGACGCGAGTGCGGCGCGTGCTCGATGAGACGGCACTGCGCCGCCCCGCTCGACATCGCGCGCCCCGCGCCCGCAGCGAAGGCTACTTCCCGCGGAACGAAGCCACGAACGCGTCGAAGTCCTTCTTCGCCGCCGTCACCGTCTTCTCGCCGCCCGTCATCTTGAAGAAGAACTGACGATCCCCGCCGTCGACCACCGCGCCGAGCAGCATCTGGTTGTCCTTCGTGACCTGCGGCGCGCCCATCATGCCGCCGCCCGCGAACTTGCCCTTGATCTCGACGACCGTGACCGGGAGGCCGTTGACGGTGCGCTTCTCGGTCTTCGCCTTCGCGTCGCCGAACTGACCTTCCCAGCGCTTGATGTTGGGCTCGACGCCGCCCGACGCGGCGGAGATCGCGAGCTCCGCGTCCTCGGTCTCACCGCCCTGCTTCGGGATCTTGAACGTGGCCTTGCGCATGGGGCTCGGGTTCGGCGCGCTGGTCCAGGACTTCGGCGCGTCGTAGACGATGTCCTCGGGTCCGGCGGCCGCGGCTGCACCGCTCGGCGCGGCGGCACCGCTCGGCGCATGGGGGTTCGCCATCGGCATGCCGAGCGCCCCGCCTGCGCCAGATGCGCTCGCCGCGGGATCGGCGCTCTCCTTCGGGATGGGGTCCGGCTGCTTGTTGCAGGCCATGCCGGCGAACGCGAGCGCGAGGACAACCGCGGATCCGAGGAGCGTCTTCATCGCCCGAGGGTCTACTACGAGGGCGGCGCGCCGGCGAGATGGTAGACGTGGTGGCGGCGGCGATGGACCTCTCGAAGCGAACCGCGCAGCACGACGTTCCGAACGCGCTCGCCGATGCGGTCCGCGAACGCCGCGCCCGGGGCGGAGCTTCGCTGCTCGATCTCACGAGCGGTAACCCGACCACGGTCGGGCTCGCCTACGACGAAGCGCGCATCCTCGGGGCCCTCGCCGACCCGCGCTCGCTCCGTTACGCGCCCGAGCCGCTCGGCCTTGCCGAGGCACGCGCAGCGGTCGCTGGCGACTGGCGGGCGCGCGGCGTGGACATAGGCGCGTCGCGGATCGCGCTCACCGCGAGCACCAGCGAGGCGTACGGCGTGCTCTTCAAGATGCTCGCCGACCCGGGCGACGAGATCCTCGTGCCGGCGCCGAGCTACCCGCTCCTCGGCTTCCTCGCGGCGTTCGAGTCGGTCACGCTCGTGCCTTATCCGCTCGTCCATGCGGGCGGCTGGCACGTCGACGTGGCGTCGCTCGCGCGCTCCGTAACGCCTCGCACGCGCGCCATCGTCGTCGTGAGCCCCAACAACCCGACCGGCTCGTACCTGGGGACGGGCGAGCTCGAGGCGATGCTCGATCTCGGCCTTCCGATCATCAGCGACGAGGTCTTCGGCACCTACCCGCTCGCGGGCGACGGGCCGCCGCCGGGACGCGTGGCGAGCGTCGCCGCCGGCACCACGCGCGGGCTGGTGTTCGCGCTGTCGGGGCTGTCGAAGCTCGCGGCCCTTCCCCAGCTGAAGCTCGGGTGGATCGCGGTGGCCGGCGATCCGGAGCTCGTCGCGCCCGCGCTGGCCCGCCTCGAGCTCGTGCTCGACGCGTATCTCTCCGTCGCGACGCCCGTGCAGCTCGCGCTCCCGGAGCTGCTCGCGGCCCGCACCACGACGGAGCAGGCGATCCGCGCGCGCACGCGCCAGAACCTCGCCACGCTGCGCGCCCGCGTACGGGGGAGCATGCTCGACGTGCTCGACGTCGAGGGTGGCTGGTACGCGATCCTGCGCGTGCCGGAGACGCAGTCCGACGAGGCATGGGCGATCGCGCTCGCTCGCGACGCCGGCGTCCTCGTGCAGCCCGGCTACTTCTTCGACATGGATCGCGGCGCGCACCTCGTCGTCAGCCTGCTCACGCCGGAGGCCACGTTCAGGGCGGGCATCGAGCAGCTCGCCACCTACGTGACGGAGCACGCGTGAGCCGCGCCGCGGTCGTCGCGCTGGGCGTCCTGCTCGCGGTGACGCAGGCGGGGTGCACGAAGAGCCAGCTCGTCGATCTCGCGATGAGCGGCGCCGACCATCCCGCCGCGGCGCCCCGCCGGGTCGGCGAGTGGCTCGTCCTCGGCGGCGACATGCACTGCCACGTGATGCCGCCCGACGCGCCCTACCACGTGGCGCGCGAGCTCCCGAGCACCGTCGCCCTCGCGAAGCGCGAAGGCCTCGACTTCGTGGTGCTCACGCCGCATGCCCGGAAGCGCTTCTTCGAGAACGATGCCTCGCGGCAGAGCGTGCTCGAGACGCAGGCCGAGCTGCGCGCGCGGATCGCTGCCCTGGCGCCGGACCTCCTCGTCATTCCCGGCCTCGAGTACACGGACTTCCGGTACGGCCATGTCGGCGTGTCGTTCGCCGATCCGGCGGCGGTGCTGGGCGACCTCCCCGCAGGCGAGGCCGCCGCCCACCCGGCGCGTTTCTTCGAGCGCTGGGTCGCTGCGGGGGGCGTCCTCACCATCAACCATCCCGTGACCACGCCGCTGCCCGAGGTGCCGTTCCACGAGCTCCGGTCCGACATGTCGTGGCGGGCGTTCCGCGGCGCGACCGTGCCGGAGGAGATCGCGTGGATCACCGCCCACGCGCAGGCCATCGAGTCCTACAACACGACGGTCACGCACCTCCGCGATCAGTTCCTCGTCGGCGACGAGGACCGGTCGCTGCGCGAGGTCGCGCACCTCGTCGACCGCGTGAGCCGCGCCCAGCGCCGGAAGATCGCGGCGGTCGGCGGCTCCGACTCCCACGGCGAGTGGCTGCGGGCGACCACCTTCGTCCTCGCCAGGGAGCGTTCCGCGCCGGCGCTGCGGGACGGCCTCGTCGCGGCCCGCACGTGCGTGCGCGGTCCGGAGGCCTGCACGCTCGAGGCCCGCGCTTCAAAGGGCGGACCGTGGGCCAGGATCGGTGACTCGCTCCGCACCGTGGCAAAGCAGCTCGCGGTGCGCGTCACCGGACGTGACGTCCGCTACGTGGTGAACGGCGTGGTCGCCGCGACGCAGGCCGAGGGTGCGGAGACGCTGGTGCCGCTGCCCGAGGGGTGCGCGATCGTGCGGGCGGTGGTCGCGCGCAGCTGGTCGTCGGGGATCTACGTGAACTGCGGATTCTGACCGGCGCTGCCGAAGCTCAGAAGCCGCCGCCGAGCGTGATCATCGGGCCCGGCGGAGCAGCGCGGAGGGGCGCGCTCACGTCGTCGATGGGCGGACGGTCCCCGGGACCGAGCTGCACGCGGGCATCGCCCTGCCGGTTGTGGAACACGAGCGGAACGAGGACGCCGATCGCGGTGCCGACGACGGCCCCGGTGAGCACGTCGCTCAGGTAATGCTTGTCGGCGGCGATGCGGAGATAGCCGGTCGCCACCGCGAGGGGCATCAGCGTCCCCCACACGACGGGCATCCCGCGATAGCCGCGCATCGTCGCCACCGTGCCGGCCGCTGCGGCGAGCGAGAACGACAGCGCGCTGTGGCCCGAATAGAAGGACACGTTGTTGTCGCCGGGGTTGACCGTCTTCCTCCGTTCATCGGGCGTGAGCGCGTGCACGAAGGGTCGCTCGCGCGCGAAGATGATCTTGGTGAACTGGTTCAGCACCGTGCTGACCGCCACCGCTTCGCTCATGACGAGCAGGTCCACCGGGAAGGCCCGATCGGCGTTGTCCGCTGCCGCCACGACGATCATGTCGACGGTGGCGAACGCCGGCTCGAGGAGGAACGCCGTGACGCCCGAGTCGAACTGGGCGGCCTGCGGATCGCGCCACTTCAGCCTGCTGCGCCCCCAGCGGTCGAACCCGTTCACCTCGCTCACCTCGCCGTCGCGCCCGCACCAGCGGCACTCCCGCGGCTTGACCACGCCGGACAGCTCGGTGGCCAGCATGAAGGCCACCGAGGCGCCGATGATCGAGCTGTCGATGACGACGTCGTACTTGAGCTGGTGAGGCCGCGGCGCATCGGCTCGCGCCGCACGCGGAGCGACGAGGACGGAGACCGCGATGACGAGCGCCGCGAGGCGCGTGAGGACAGACCCCATCCGCGCTGCAGACTACCCGTTCGCCCCGGAAGTCGGCCCAGAATTGGGGAGCCTCCCGGCAACTCGGCCTATGCTCGCGGGCCGTGTCGTCCGCGCCTCCGCCTGCCAACGTCCGCGTCGTCGAGCCGGTCCCCTACCGCCCTTCGCCGAAGGACGCGGCGAAGGCGTTCCTCAAGAAGCATGGCCGGAAGATCTGGTGGCTCCACTCGGCCTACGCGCTGGGGCTGGGGATCACCGTGGTCACGTTCGCGCAGAAGGGCTTCGAGCACGCGCGGTACCTCGCCGCGTCCGGCTCCGCGGCCTGGCTGCTCGTCATCCTGTTCTTCCGCGTCTTCGGCTCGGGGCGGCGGCAGAACCAGCACCAGCACGCGACGGCGAAGGTGAAGCTCCGGTTCTTCGCGATGACGTACGCGCTGAAGAACCTCTACCAGGGGATGCTCTTCTTCCTCCTTCCGTTCTACTGGAAGTCGACGACGTTCGGCTCGGTCAACACCTGGTTCGTCGTCGTGCTCGGGCTCTGCGCGCTGCTCTCGACGCTCGACATCGTCTTCGACCGCGTCGTGTTCCGGTTCCGCGCCGTGGCCTCGGTGTTCCACGCCGTCGCGCTCTTCGGATGCCTCGTGCTCGCCGTGCCCGCGCTGTTCCCGGAGACGCGCACGCTCACCTCGCTGCTCGTCTCGACGGGCATCGCGGTGGTCGCGTTCTGGACGATCCACTTCGACCTCACGATGCTGAAGGACCGGCGCTGGCTCGCGCTCTTCGCCGCCACGCTCGCCTCGGCGATCGGCATCGCCTACGCAGGCCGCACCACCATCCCGCCCGTGCCCATGTACCTCGCGCACGGCGCGGTCGGACCGATGGTGCTGCCCGACGGCCGGCTCGGCATGGAGGTGCGCGAGCTCCATCCGTCGGTCATCGACAAGCTCATCGCCATCACCGACGTCGTCGTCCCGGGCGGCCACGGCGACCGGCTCTTCCACGTCTGGCGCCACAACGGCGGCGAGGTCCACCGGGCGACCGAGGACACGACGCACGTGGCCGGGCCCGCCGCCTCGAAGGACAAGGGCACCATCCGTCTGCGCTCGGCGCTCAGCGATCGTCAGCTCCCCGCGAACCTCGTCGGCTCGTGGATCATCGACGTGGAGACCGAGGACGGGCAGCTCGTCGGCCGGGTGGCATTCACCGTCGCGGACTGAGCGCACGTGGTTACGATCGAGAGACGATGAAAGCCCTGACCAAGATTGGCCGAGCTCGAGCGCTGGTTCGCTACTTCCGCGACCGCGAGGCGTCGATCGCCGGCAAGCTCTTCGTCCTGCTCACGCTCGTCTACGTCATCTCGCCGGTCGATGCGATCCCCGATGTCATTCCCGTCATCGGCTGGCTCGACGACCTCGGGCTCGGCACTCTCGCCGTCGCGTTCATGTGGAAGATGGTGGGCCGCTACCGGGACGGGGAAGATCGGCTCGCCGTCCCCGTACGACCGGTCTGACGACGCTTGCGTGGAGCGACAAAAGCTCTACCCTCGAAGGCCCGGTCGGCGAACGGCGTCGGACGATCACAGGAGCTCCCGCGAATGAACTACCCCCCTCCCCCGCCCGGTGGCGGACCGCCGCCCGGCGGCTACAACGCTCCCCCTCCCCCTGGTGGCGGCGGCGGCGGCTACGGCGCGCCTCCCCCTCCGGGTGGCGGCGGGTACGGGGCGCCTCCTCCCGGCTACGGCGCGCCTCCTCCCGGCTACGGCGCGCCTCCTCCGGGCTACGGCGGCTACGGCGCCCCTCCCGGCATGGGCGCTCCGATGGGCGGCATGGGCATGATGCAGCCGCACGCGCCCTACGGCATCGACCCGATGACGGGGATGCCGTTCTCCGACAAGTCGAAGATGGTCGCCGGCCTGCTCCAGATCTTCCTCGGTAGCTTCGGCGCGGGCCGCTTCTACACGGGTCACATGGGCATCGCGATCGCCCAGATCGCCGTGACGTGGCTCACGTGCGGCGTCGGCGCGATCTGGCCGCTCGTCGACGGCATCATGATGCTGATGGGCAAGGTCCCGGACGCGCAGGGCCGCCCTCTTCGCGACGGCTGAAGGCTCCGAGACGGCTGAAGGCTCCGAGACGGCTGAAGGTTACGAGCTAGATGCCCTGCACGTGGACGACGACGTTCCGCGTGTGGGGCATCGTTCTGTGCTCCCACAGGTAGATCGCCTGCCACGTTCCGAGCGCCAGCGCGCCGGCCGTGATCGGCACGACCTCGCTCGTCTTCGTGATCGCCGACCGAAGGTGACCGGGCATGTCGTCGGCGCCCTCGTCGTCGTGCTCGTAGGCCTTCGCGTCCTCGGGGGCGATGCGCTCGATCCAGGCCTGGAGATCACGCAGCACCGACGGGTCGGCGTTCTCCTGGATGACCAGCGAGGCGCTCGTGTGCTTGATGAAGAGGGTGCAGAGACCGGTCGTGACGCCCGACTCGGCGACCACCGCGGCGACCTTCTTCGTGATGTCGTGGAGGCCTTTGCCTTCGCCCGTCGAGACGCTGATCGTCGCCTGGTGAACCTTGCTCACGGCCGCACTCTACCGCGGCCCGCGGCACGGGGGATCCAGCCCGGATGGACCGAAAGCGATCCATTTCACCGGCCTTTCGCAGCGAGTTGACCTACATCTTCCCACGTTTCCGGACGGAGTACGCCTGGCACGCAACGCGCAGAGACCCGCGCAACCCCGATGCCCCGCCTCTTCCTCGGCCTGCTCCTCGCCTCCTCGATCCTCGCCTCTGGTTGCGCCGCCGAGACCGGCGACGACGAGGCTCCCGAGTCCGCCGATGACGCGCTCCGCGCGAAGGCCGACGACGCGTGGTTCTACGCCGGGCCGCTCCCCGCGCTGAAGAACGCGAGCGTCACGGTCTCGCTCGCCGGCAACACCGCGCGCATCTCCGGGATCGTTCCCGACGGCGCGTCGCTCGACGAGATCAGCAAGCTTCCGCACGTGAAGGCGCGGCTCGACGGCGGCAAGACGCGCCTCGACATCGTCTACCCCATCGCGACCGCCGCGCCGCCGAAGACGAACTCGCGGCCCGGCACGTACTCGTTCGTGCAGGCGAAGCCGTACCGCCCCGACGGCAACGCGTGGACGCAGTCCCTCGGCAACCACTTCGTGACCTGGGGCGGCTTCCCGTTCGTCGAGTACAATAGCGGCATCGCGTTCCACGGCCCCATCACCGAGCAGAACAGCAAGGATGGCGGCCCGAACGTCTGGTACCTCCGCCGCGGCGACGTCTCGAGCGGCTGCAACCGGATGCTCGGCGAGAACGTCGTCGAGCTGACGCACGTGCTCGGCCTCAGCATGCGGAAGGTGTACGGCAAGAACCAGTCGATCGCGAACCCGTCCGCCGCCAAGGTGACCGTGCTCGCCGACTACGACGCCATCGACGGCAAGTACGTCGACACCGACTACGCGACGGACGTTGGCGTCGTCCGCCCCGGCGTCAGCAAGGGCGCCGACAAGGTCACCATGTTCGGCTCCTGGGTGGCGAGCGAGATGCCGAACGGCGCCGACCTTCCCCCCGACCAGAAGTGGGAAGGCGGCGTCAGCGGCAAGCCGTACGTCTTCGCCGACCACGCGCGCAACGACATGGTGTGCTCGTTCGCGTCGACCGACCTCGCGAAGCTCAAGGTGCTCGCCGCGACGTTCCCGAACAGCGAGCTCCCGCGGAGCGTGTGCGCGAAGAAGGCGTGCGTCGTCGACGCGCTTCGCACGAACAAGAACGCGAAGACGACCTGCGCGCTCTGAGCGGCTACTTCCCGAGCAGCCACTTCAGGGCGAAATCGATCTTCGGCCCGTAGGGGGGCTTCAGCAAACCGGAGCCGTTGATCCGGCTCTGGTAGAAGATGGGCTTCTTCTTCGTGAAGGCGTCGAAGCCCTCCTTCGCGTGGTAATGGCCCATGCCGCTCGGGCCGACGCCGCCGAACGGCAGATCGTCCTGCGCGATGTGCAGCATCGTCTCGTTGACGCACACGCCGCCCGAGATCGTCTCGCGCAGCACCTTGTCGATGCGCGTCTGGTCGTGGTCGAAGAAGTAGAGCGCGAGCGGCCGCGGGTGGTCGTTCACGTAGGCGATCGCCTCGTCGATCGTCTCGTACGTGCGGATCGGCAGGATGGGCCCGAAGAGCTCCTCCTGCATCATCATCGTGTCGTCCTTGGCGTGGAGCACGAGGTGCGGCGCCATCTTGCGCGCGTTGCGATCGAGGCTCTCCTTGCCGGGGTTCAGCTCGACGACCTTGGCCCCGCGCTGCTGCGCGTCGGCGAGGACCGCCTCGAGCCGCTGGTAGTGGCGATCGTTGATGATCGCCGTGTAGTCCGGGTTGTTCTGGATGGTCGGGTACATGCTCGCGAAGGCGGTGCGGCACTCCTCGACGAACGCATCGGCGCGGCCCTTGGGGACGAGCACGTAGTCGGGCGCGATGCACGTCTGCCCGGCGTTGAAGCACTTGCCCATCATGATCTTCTGGGCGGCCTGCGCGATCGAGTAGCTCTCGCCGACGATCGCCGGCGACTTCCCGCCGAGCTCGAGGGTCACCGGCGTGAGCTGCTCGGCGGCGGCGCGCATGACCATCTTCCCGACGCGCGTGGAGCCGGTGAAGACGAGGTGGTCGAGCGGGAGCTGCGAGAGCGCCTCGGCCACGTCGACGCCGCCCGTGACGACGGCCACGTGATCGGCCGCGAACGTCTCGGAGATGAGCTTCGCGAGCAGCTCGGACGTGTCGGGCACGAGCTCCGAGGGCTTGATGATGGCGCGGTTACCGGCGGCGAGGATGCTGACGAGCGGACCGAGCGCGAGCTGCACCGGGTAGTTCCAGGGCGCGATGACGCCGACGACGCCGACCGGCTGGTTCACCACCTCGGCGCGGCCCGGCAGGAACATCCACGACACCTCGCGCGGCTCCGTCTCCATCCACTCGTGGAGATGAGCGCGCGCATGCTTGATCGCGTTGACCACGATCATGACCTCGGCGATGAGGCTCTCGTGCTTGGAGCGAACGCCGAAGTCCATCCCGATCGCCTTCGCGATGTCGTGCTTCCGCGCGAGGACGGCGCGCTCCAGCTTGTCGAGATGCTCGATGCGCAGATCGTAATCCGGCGCGCCCGATCTGCGCTGTGCCGCCTTGAGCTTGTCGAGCAGGACGCGCAGGTTGCCGTGTGCTCCGTCGGCCTCGCGCGAGGCGCTATCGCGGGAAACACGCACGCTCGATCCGCCCTGCTCGGTCACGCTATCCATGCGGCGGAACTCTAGCACTGCTACGGTGCATGCCACATGTGGACGCGCGGATACCGGGACGAGGTCTGGAGTCGCCTGCGTGGTCCCCAGGCTGCCGGCGAGAAGTGGGATCTCATCGTCATCGGAGGCGGCATCACCGGCGCCGGCATCCTCGCCGAGGCGGCCCGCCAGGGTAAGAAGGTCCTCCTCGTCGAGGGACAGGACTTCTCGTCCGGCACCTCGAGCCGCTCCACGAAGCTCGTTCACGGCGGGCTCCGTTACCTCCGTCAGGGGCAGTTCCTCGTCACGCGCAAGAGCGTGAAGGAGCGCGAGCGCCTGATGTCCGAGGGCAAGGGCCTCGTCGACCCGCTCGCCTTTTCGCTGGCGGCGTTCCCGGGCGATCAGATGCCCAAGTGGATGTACGGCGTGGGCCTCGCCATGTACGACGCGCTCGCGTGGAAGTGGGCACACGAGAAGCAGAGCAAGGCGGAGCTGATCAAGAAGATCGCGCCGCTCGAGGGCTCGGCGGTGCTCGGCGGCTACCGCTACTTCGACGCGCAGACCGACGACTCGCGGCTCACCCTGCGCGTGCTGCGCGAGGGCGTTCGCTACGGCGGCGTCGCCATCAACTACGTGCGTGCCGATTCGCTCCTCCGCACCGCCGACGGCAAGGTGCGCGGCGCGGTGCTGCGCGACGTGAGCCCGTACGGCGACGGGCGCACCGCGGAGGTCGAGGCGAAGGTCGTCATCAGCGCCACCGGCGCGTGGGCCGACGAGCTGCGCACCGCGCTCGGTCATCCGAAGCGCCTCCGCCGGATCCGCGGCAGCCACCTCACGTTCAAGTCCGAGCGGCTGCCGCTCGCGGAGGCGGTGAGCCTGCTGCACCCGCGCGACCAGCGCGCGGTCTTCGCGATCCCGTGGGAGGGCGTGACCATCCTCGGCACGACGGACGTCGACCACGGCAGCCTCGACGAGGAGCCGGCGATCAGCCAGGGCGAGATCGAGTACCTCCTCGAGGCCGCGCAGAAGGCGTTCCCGTCGCGCGAGATCACCCATGCGGACGTGATCTCGACGTGGTCGGGCGTCCGGCCCGTCATCGACACCGGCAAGAGCGACCCCTCGAAGGAGTCGCGCGAGCACGCCATCTGGAAGGAGGACGGGCTCCTCACGATCAGCGGCGGCAAGCTGACGACCTTCATCGTCATGGCGCGAGACGCGCTCGCTGCCGTCGAGGAGGAGCTCGGCCCGGTCGGTCCCCGCGGGCGCATCTTCGACGAGCAGCCGCCCGAGGCGGTGCCGTGGGCGAGCGGCCTCGACGAGGCGGCGCGCGTGCGTCTCATCGGGCGCTTCGGTCAGGACGTGGCCCAGGTCGCGTCCGGCCCGCTCGCCGCCTCGATCCCCGGATCGATCGCGCTGTGGAGCGAGATCAAGCAGGCGGCACGTGACGAGGCGGTGGTCACGCTCGCGGACCTGCTGCTGCGCCGCGTGCGGCTCGGCCTCCTCCTGCCGGACGGCGGCCTCGGCGAGATCGAGACCATCCGCAAGATCGCCCAGCCCGAGCTCGGCTGGGACGACGCGCGGTGGGATCGGGAGCGCGCCGCCTACGAGACCACGTGGAAGAAGGCGTACTCGCCCGCGCCGTGAGCGGGCATCGCGCGCGGCTCCTCGTTCTCGCGATCGCTCTCCTCGGCCCGCTCGCGCCGGGTTGCCGCGCCGGTGGCGGCACGGTCGTGGACGCGGGGGCGGACTCGAGCGCCTCGGGCGACGCCTCCCCCGGCGCAGTGGGCGCGGCCGATGCTGCCGCTGACGTCGGGCCGGCCATGGAGGCGGGGCACGCCGCCGACGCTCCCCTGCCCGCCCCCGACGTCCTCGCCGCCGCGTTCAAGGGGACGGCGGCGCGCGGCTTCGTCGCCGCGACCATGCGCGGCTCGGACGGCGTGCCGGTGCGCGCGCTGGCTCCGCTCGGACGCGGTGATGCGCGCCTCGCGCCCGACGCGCCGGTGCCCATCGCCTCGTTCACGAAGCTGTGGACCGCGGTGGCGGCGCTGCAGCTCGTGGCCGCCCATCGACTCGAGCTTTCCATGACCATCGCCGAGGTCCTCCCGGCGCTCGCCCGGCGTGCGTGGGCCGACAGCACGCTCGCCGAGCTGATGAGCCACACCTCGCGCGTGCCCGAGTTCGACGAGGCGAGCGGCTATTTCCGGAAGCGCGACGTCAGCTTCGAGGACCCGGTCGCGGCGCTCGAGCGGTACGTGCCGCGCAGCACCGAGAAGCGCGGCGTCTTCAAGTATCGCAATGCCGAGTACGCGATCGTCGGCGCAATGGTGGCGGCCCGCGCCGGCAAGCCGCTCGCCGACGTGCTGCAAGGCTCCGTCTTCGGGCCCGCGAAGATGACGCGCTCCGGCCTGCTCGTGGGCAGCGCGGAGCCGGCCGTCGACCTGCACGCGCTCGGCGTCGTCCGCGCGCAGAACTTCTTCGCCGCCGGCGCCGGCTACTCGACTGCCGACGATCTCCTGTCGTTCTTCGAGGCGCTGGGCGACGCCACGCTCCTCGACGCGGAGCAGAAGAAGCTCCTCTTCGACGGTCAGAAGAGCCGCGGGTACGGCGCGCTCGGCTGCTGGGCATATCCCTTCGAGACGGCGCCCGGCGCGACCACCCTCCTCGTCGAGCGACAGGGCGCGCTCGGCGACATGAAGCTCTTCGCCGCCTTCGCGCCCGAGCAGCGGCGCGCAGTGGTGGCCTGGTCGAGCCCTTCGCTCGATTTCGATCATCCCTATCTCGGTCACGGCGTGGGATTCCAGCTGGCCCGGCTCGTCGTCGTTCGCTGAATCGCGATTGTGGCGGCCGGATGGCCCCACCCCCTGCGGCCGGTGCCTCACGTGCGCGACTCTCGCACCATCGCGATCGGGCCCCTGATTCCACGCCTCGCTGCACTTTTCCGTCGTCGCCATCGACGACGCGCCGGCACACGCATTGCGATGGCGGAGAGCCATGAACAAGACCTCGCGTGCCCTCCTGCCCGTCCTGATGACGGCGTTCGCCTGCACCTCGCTCGTCGGCTGCAGCGCCGATGCCGACTCCGATTCCGAAGAAGAGATGTGGGACGAGGGCCCGCTCGCGCAGGACGAGAAGAGCGACGAGGGTAACGTCGCGGAGACGAGCTCCGCGATCACCGCGAACGACTTCCAGCTCCCCTTCCCCTGCGGCCAGGTGTGGTCCGGCCAGACCCGCACGAACCACAGCCCGCCGAGCTCGGTCGATTTCAACCGGACCGACGACTACGGCGACACGGTCGTCGCGGCGGCTGCCGGGACGGTCACGCGGGTCGAGAACCTCGGGAGCACGAGCTACGGACGCTGGGTCGAGGTGAGCCACGGCAGCGGCTGGACCACGCGCTACGCGCACCTCAGCATGCAGAGCGTCGCGCGTGGACAGCACGTGGCGCGCGGCCAGAAGATCGGCAACGTCGGCAGCACGGGCGGCTCGACGGGCCCGCACCTCCACTTCGAGGAGCGCCGCAACGGGGTCGCGGTCCGCGCGACCTTCAACGGCTCGGGGGCGCTCTACTGGGGAACGCGCTCGTACACGAGCCACAACGCCTGCGCGTCGAGCAGCGGCGCGAGCGGTCGGGTCGACACGGCCGGCGCGCCGCTCACGATCCGCGCCGCGGCGAGCACGTCGTCGGCGGCCGTGGGGTCGCTCTCGGACGGGCAGACGGTCAGCATCAGCTGCCAGAAGAAGGGCGAGAAGGTGGAGGGTACCTTCGGCACCTCGACGCTCTGGGACAAGGTCGGCGGCGGCTTCGTGGCCGACGCGTACATCTTCACCGGCGCCGACGGCCGCGTGGCGCCCGACTGCAACTAGCGCGCAGCTACGCCGGGAGCTCGCGGGCGAGCTGGGCGAGGAACGCGCGCATGAACGTGGCGCGCTCCTCGGCCAGCCGCCGCGCGGTGCGCGTGTGGAGGCGCGCCGGGAGGAGGAGCAGCTTCTTGTAGACGTGGTCGAGGCCCCACGCCTTGTCGTCGGGATCGCGCGCCGTGCAGAACGGGTCCTCCGGCGCGTAGAACGGGCGCTTCATTGCCGCGCAGGTGGCCCACATGCGCGCGAGGCCGATCGCGCCGATCGCGTCGAGCCGGTCGGCGTCCTGCAGCACGCGGCTCGCGGGCGCGGTGGGCAGCGCGCCCTTCGAAAACGCGTGGTCCCGGATCGCCTCGACCACCGGCGTGACGAGCGCGGCGGGCGCCGCCTCGCGCTCGAGCAGCGCGCGCGCGTGCTCCGCGCAGACGTCCCCAGCGCGCGCCGAGTCCGGATGATCCTTGGGGAGGTTGAAGAGCTCGTGAAGGAGCGCGGCGGCCATGGCCACGGCCTCGTCGTCCGCCGTGAGCGGCTCGTCGCGCGCGATGACCCGGACGTTCTCGACCACCCGGAGCACGTGCGAGATGTCGTGCGCGGGCTCGGCGTCACGTGCGCGGGCGGTCGCCTCGGCCGCGAGCCGCGACCACAGGTCGGCGGGCAGCGCCGCCGGACCGATCACGGAGCGCTCCACTTGTTGGGCAGCGCGGGCATGGTCCAGGCGAGGAGCTTGTCGACGAGTCGGTCCGCGTCGTCGTCGACGACAACGAGCCCGGCGTGCTCGGGCTGCGCGAACGAGGCCTCGATGGTGTGGCGCAGCAGCGCCACGAACGGCGCGTAATAACCGTCGACGTCGAGGAGCGCGCTCGGCTTCGCGTGGAAGCCGATCTGCGCGAGCGTGATCACCTCGAAGAGCTCGTCGTAGGTCCCGAAGCCGCCCGGCAGCGCGACGAACGCGTCCGCCTGCTGGATCATGCGGTCCTTCCGCTCGTGCATGCTGCCGGTCACGATCAGCTCGGCGAGCCCGTCGTGGGCCACTTCCTTGTCGACGAGCGCCCGCGGGATGATGCCGACCACGCGGCCGCCGTGGGCGAGCGCCGCGTCGGCCATGACGCCCATCAGACCGACCTTCGCGCCCCCGTAGACGAGCTCGAGGCCGCGCCCGGCAATCGCCCGCCCCATCGCCGCCGCGGCCGTCGCGAAGGCAGGTGAGGCACCCATGCGCGACCCGCAGAACACGCAGATGCTGCGCATGGTGGCCAACGTAGCACGCGGCCCCTCGGGCCAGGTATGCTGCGCGCAGAGTGGTAGACACGTACGGCCCCGCCGATGCGCTCGGGCTGGTCGGCATGACGGTCGACCAGGTCCGCTTCGACGCGTGCGTCGATGCCGGCGGCTTCGGCCTCATCTATCGCGGCTACCACGAGGGGCTCGGCGAGACCGTCGCGATCAAGTGCCTGCGCATCGCCTCGATCCAGAAGACGAACGCGGCGATCCGCGAGGCGCTCGCCGGCCGGTTCCGCGACGAGACGAAGCTGCTCTATCGCCTGTCGCAAGGGAACCTCGACATCGTTCGCTGCATCAGCAGCGGCACGCTCGTCTCGCCGAAGACGAACGAGTACACGCCGTACATGGTGCTCGAGTGGCTCGACGGCTGCACGCTGAGCGCCGAGCTGAAGGAGCGGCGTGAACGCCGGCTCGGCGCACGTAACCTGCGCGCCGCGGTGAACCTGCTGGACAGCGCGGCGCTCGGGCTCGCGTATGCGCACGTGCACGAGGTCGTCCACCGGGACGTGAAGCCGGGCAACCTGTTCCTGACGCGCACGCGCGAGGGCGTTCGCATCAAGGTGCTCGATTTCGGGCTCGCCAAGATCCTCTCCGACGAGGCGATCGGGGTACGCCCGAGCGTGGAGACCGGGGTCGGCGTGCACTTCTGCTCTCCCTCGTACGGCGCGCCCGAGCAGTTCACGTCGCAGGTCGGCGCCATCGGGCCGTGGACCGACGTGTACTCGCTCTGTCTCGTGCTGCTCGAGGTGATGACCGGCGAGAAGGTGCGGCCGGCCGGGAACCTCGCGCAGGGCCTCATGGCGGCGCTCGATCCGGAGAAGGGCTCGCCGACCGCCAGCAGCCTCGGGCTCGAGCTGCCGAAGCGCGTCGAGGCGCTCCTCCACCGCGCGCTCGCCCAGAATCCGAAGGAGCGACCCCGCGATGCCGGCGTGTTCTGGAACGAGCTGAAGGAGGCGATGAACGCTCCCGCCGTCGACGAGGCGCCCGGACCGTCGATGCAGCAGCTCCGTGATGCCGCCGTCGCGCGCGCCGACTCGAAGGCGCCGCAGGCCTCGCCGCTCACCGGCACGCTCATGATGATGGAGGCGCCCTCGATGATGCGCCCCGCCGCGCCGATCCCGGCCGCCGGCCGTCCGGTCGGCGTCGATCCGTCCGCGATCGCGCCCGACACGGCGCCTCTCCAGCCGCCGCTCGCACCCGCGGGCTCGCACGGCCAGGGAACCGGCACCGCCGCGATGACGATGCCGCTCGGCGCCACGTCACCGCTCGCCGCGTCGATGGCGATGCCGTCGCCCATGGCCGGGTATCCGCAGCCGACCACCTCTTCGGTGCCGCCGCCGGGCTACGGCGGTCAGGCTCAGCGCGATCCGCGGCAGCTGCAGAGCACGCCGCCGCCGCTCCGACGGCCCACCCCCATGTCCGCCTATCCTCCGCACGGAACGAGCAGGCCCACGCCGCCCGAGAAGCCGCGGACGTCCGCCATGCTGCTCGTGGCCGCCGCCGTCGGGGTGCTCTTCGTGATCGCGATGGTGGCGCTCTACCTCGTGCGCATGCGCACGCACTGACCGCAGCTTCAGGCCGCGCGATCGAGCTCGGCCAGCATTCCGGCGCCATCGAGACGGTCGGCGGAGAGGCCGCCCATGTACTGCAGCAGCCCGACCTTCTCGTAGCGCGGCAGGATACGCGGCGTGATGAGGCCGATCTCGCGCAGATTGGGGACGAGCCGGGTGAACATCGTCTGCCGGAATTCGAACATTCCCGGCGTGTGGGTCACGAACTCACGCCACTTCGCGCGGGGCATGATGCCCTCGAACCACTCCTCGTACACCTCGTAGGCGACGAATCGATTGCGCATCAGCAGCGCCACCTCGAACGACCATTCCTCGCGCTCACGGCGCTCGGAGTCGGAGAGCTGCGCGAGATGATCCTTCAGCGCGAGCACCCCGTAATGGACGTGCCGGGCCTCGTCCTGGATGACGTACTTCAGCAGCTCCTTGAGCAGCGGCTCCTTCGTCTGCCGGTAGAGGGTGCCGAACGCGCCGAGCGCCAGGCCCTCGACCATGATCTGCATTCCCAGGAACTTCATGTCCCAGCGCGAGTCGGCCATCAGCGCGTCGATGATGACGAACAGATTGTCGTTCACCTGATAGAGCTTCTCGAGCTTCGTATCGAGGTAACGGTGGAAGACCTCGACGTGGCGTCCCTCGTCCATCACCTGCGTCGCGCCGTACAGCTTTCCGTCGAAGAACTGCACCGCCTCGGTGACCTGCGCGGCCGCGAAGAGCGCGCCCTGCTCGCCGTGGAGGAACTGGCTGAGCATCCAGGCGCCGACGCTGTGCACGAGCCGCGCACGCTCGTTGCGATCGAGCCGGGCTCCACACGAGGCGAGCAGATCGAAATCCAGGAATCCCTCGGGAAGGATGGCGGTGCGCGGGTCGAGCGGGTCCACCGAGGTGTGCCACGGCAGCGCGTCGTCGCTGTTCCACTGGCCGATCTTGGCGCGCGTGTAGAGCGCGCGCATCTCCGGCTGATCGCAGGGATACGACCAATCGAAATGAGCAGAGTGGTTGGCGCGCGTCTTCGTCGGTATTCCCTGCTTGCCCCGCTGGAGCACGAGACCGCGCACGCCGGACGGCGCCAGCGAGGCGAGGACCCGCGGGTCGCGGACCTCGCCGAGCAGGGCGAGCGCCTCGAGGGCGGCGTCCAGCTGGTTGCGCATCCGGAGCGGCAGCAGGGACGAGAGCTTGTGGGTCGTCGAAAATGCCATGTTCAGATCTCCTCCACCTGGATCTCACAAGGGCCCGACGGGCGCCCGACACAGGCAAGGACGTAACCGGCGGCGCGCTCTGCGGGAGTCAGGCAGTTCGGCTCCTCGAGCGCGATGTCACCCGAGATGCGCCGCACGCGGCAGGCGCCGCACCCGCCGACACCGCACGAGAACGGCATGGGCAAGCCAGCGGCGAGCCCCGCGGCGAGCAGCGTGGCGCCGGGCAGCGCCGTCGTGCGATGGCGGCCGCCCTTGATGCCGATGGTCACGAGCGGGATCGCGGACAGGGAAGGATCGGCGGCGGGCCCGGCGTGGGGGCGCGGGCCGATCGCGAACCGCTCCACGAAGACCGCGTGATCCGGCACGCCCCGGGCGGCGAGCGCGGACAGCACCTCCTCGCGCATGCCGTCCGGCCCGCACACGAAGTAATGGGCGTCGGGCGAGGGACCCAGGGCGGCGAGCACGCGTGCGGTGACCGCGCGATCGAGACGGCCGACGTGGGCCGTCGCCTCGCTCGGCTCCTCGTGCACGTGGACGACCGACAGACGAGAATGCTGGGCGGCGAGCCCGGCGAGCGCGTTGCCGAGCACGACGTCGGCCGCCGAGCGATTGCCGACGACGAGCGCGACCTCCGCGTCGGATTCCCGGCCGAGGACGGTGCGCGCGATCGAGAGCAGCGGCGTGATGCCGGAGCCGCCCGCGAGGAGCACGAGGCGGCGACCGGCGGGCGGCCGGACCGGATGCGGGACGAAGGAGCCGAAGGGGCCGAGCACGCGCAGCACGTCGCCGGCCTGCAGCTCGGCGAGGCGCGGCGAGACCAGCCCGCCCTCCTTCCGCTTGAAGGTGAGGTGCAGCTCGGACGTGCCCGGCGCGTTGGAGGCGGAGTAGTTGCGGGGGACGACCGCGCCGTCGACGTCGACGAGCACCGTGAAGAACTGGCCAGGCTCGAAGGCGAAGCGCTCACCGGCGGGAGCGCCGAGCACGAGGGTCGACGCGTCGACGGTCTCGCGCACCACCGACGTGACGGCGAGGAGCCGCGGGTCGCGGCGCGGCGCGGCTGCCGGGACGATCCCGCGGGCGTGGCCCTTGAGGAGAGGCGGCGGATGGCGCCCGGCGAGCCTGCGCGCGATCGCTCTCAGATCGCGCGACCATTGCGCTGTTTGCGTCGTCATGGACCTAAACCTACCGATCGGTAGGGAAGAGTCAAGGTGAGAATCGATAGCGCTGGCGTCCTGCGGGGGCGAACGCCAGTCTCGGCGCGTGTCCCTGTTCCAGAAGCCCGCCTCGACGCCCGAGGAGCTCGCGGCCAGCGAGCCGCTCGCCATCCCTCCCGACCAGGTCGCGCGCTTCGACGAGGCGGAGTGGTACGCGCGCGCCTACCGGCACGACGCGCCGCAGCTCACGGTGCGCGCCGTCGCGCTCGGCACCGTGCTCGGCTTCTTCCTCGCCTTCACCAACGTGTACATCGGGCTCAAGACCGGGTGGTTCCTCGGCGTGAACCTGACCGCGTGCATCCTGTCGTTCGCCGCGTGGGGATCGCTCCAGCGCGCGGGTCTCGTGAAGGACCGCCTCTCGATCCTCGAGAGCACGACGGCGGTGTCGACCGCCTCGTCCGCCGGGTACGCGACGGGCTTTCTCACCATCACGGCGGTGCCCGCGATGCTGCTGCTCAGCGTCACGGACCAGACGCCCGGCGGTGTGAACATGAAATGGCCGGCGCTCGCGATCTGGATCTTCTTCCTCGCGTGCCTCGGGGTCGTCATCGCGATCCCGATGAAGCGGAACATGATCAACCGGGAGAAGCTCACGTTTCCCTCGGGCACGGCCGCCGCGGCGACGCTCCAGGGGCTCTACAGCAACGGGCGCGAGGCGCTCCTCCGCGGACGCGCGCTGTTAGCGACCGCCGCCGCGACGGCGCTCGTCCCCGTGCTCAAGGACCTCGAGATCAGGAAGGTCGGGATCGACGAGAAGACCGGCGCCGCGGTCCGCGAGGCCCTCCTTCCTGCCCAGTCGAACGTCTTCGACTGGATTCCGCGCGTCCTCCCCGAATCGTGGACGCACCGGCTCCTGAATGCCGGGCCCGCCAAGCTCCACGCGAACGGCGCGCCGTTCCAGCTGAGCGATTTCCAAATGCGCCTCGACCACGGGGCAGCGCTGCTGTTCGCGGGGATCATCGTCGGTATTCGCGTGACGTTCTGGATGTTCGTGGGAGGTCTCCTTCTCGTCGTGGTGGTGACGCCGCTCGGCCTCGGCGACCAGTGGGTCAATGCATCCGGGGTGACGGTGGGCGCGGTGACGAAGCCGGGGACCGCCTGGAAGGAGCTCGGGATATGGTTCGGGGCGCCGCTCCTCATCGCGAGCGGGCTCGTGGCATTCCTCGGGCAGTGGCGCACCATCGTGCGCGCGCTCAGCGGGATGGTGCCCGGGAAGGATGCCGAGGAGGACGGCGCCTCGGCCGATGTCGAGGTTCCGTTCCGCTGGTTCCTGTATGGCCTCGGGGGGGCCGGCCTCGGGGTGGTCCTCGTGGCGCGCCTCGTGTTCGACATCCCGCTCGTGCTCGGGGTGCTGGCGGTGAGCATGACGTTCATCCTCGCGCTGGTGGCCTGCCGCGCGACCGGCGAGAGCGACATCACGCCCGGCGGACCGCTCGGGAAGATCATGCAGCTCACGTACGGCGTGCTCATGCCCCAGAGCTCGACTGCCAACTTGCAGACCGCGGCGATCACCGCCAGCGCGTCACTCGCGAGCGCCGATCTGCTCAATGACCTGAAATGCGGCTATCTGCTGGGCGCGAATCCTCGTCGGCAGTTCGTGGCGCAGGCGGCGGGGATCCTGACCGGCACCATCGCGACGACCCTTTGCTACTTCGTGCTCGTTCCCGACGCGACGGTCCTCACCGGCGTGGGCTCGCATGCGCCGGCATTCCCGGCGCCGGGCGCGCAGCAGTGGAAGGCGGTGGCCGAGGTGTTCAAGTACGGGCTCGGCAATCTCCACCCGCTGTCGCAGGTGGCGATCCGCTGGGGCCTGCTGGTCGGGGCGGTGCTGGGGCTGCTCGAGATGCTGGTCCCGAAGCCGTACCGGAAGTGGGTCCCCTCGGCCACGGGCCTCGGCCTCGGCATGGTCCTCCCGTTCTTCTATCCCCTGGCGATGTTCACGGGCGCAGTGCTCGCCGAGCTCGCCCAGGCGATCAGCGCGAGCTGGTCGAGGCGCTATCTCGTGGCGATCGCGGCGGGTGGGATCGCGGGGGAGAGCATCGTGGGGGTGATCGTGCAGGCGCTGAACAACTTCGTGCTGCACTGAGACGTGGGGTGCGGGCCGCGAGACCCGAAAGCGAACGCACGCAAGGTGCTCGACGAACTTCCGGGACGCACGAAGAGGCGCCCACGACTCACTTCCGAATCGGAGCTACGCGCGTGGCCCGATTGACCTGATCCCCGTCACCGCACCGACGCGAGTGCCTGGCACGGGATGCGCGGGTTCTGGTGGTGGAGCTCGTGGTACGCGAGGCTCAGGAGGACCGGGGAGCCCAGGAAGGCCAGGCGGCGGCTGACCGCGATGGCCCACGCCGGCGCGTGATGAGGGACATGCGAGGCCCAGAACGCCATCGTGAGCTGCATCACCGCCGCCGTCACCGCGTACGTGACGAGCGCCGGCCTGCCCGACACGACGAGCGCCGCGGTGAGCACTGCGCCCGCCACGGACTCGAGGCCCTGCACCAGGCGCTCCGCACGCGGCGCCCGGCGATACGCGGCCCGGCGCAACGCCACCGCATTCGCCGGGCCCGCGAGCAGCGCTCCGAGCGCCGACCGGGTCGCGCCCGCACCTTCGAGGTCCTCGGCCGCGAGCGGACGAGCATGGTGGATGGCGTGCATGCGCCGCATCGCGTGGCCGCTGATCAGCATGGGCAGCGCCGACCACGTCAGGAGCGCCGCGTGCGCGCGACGCGAGAGTCCCAGCGAGCCATGCGCTGCATCGTGGGCGACCGTGAAGGCGCTCATGAAGACCGCGACCGACGCGAGCGCCGCGACCGGGAGCGACGACGTCACGGCCAGCACCGCGGCGGGGGCGGCGAAGCGAACCGCGTGGAGCGCCAGGTGAGAGGTGCGAGGGGCAAGCATGCGCGGCCCTGTAGCGACGCTCGTGCCGAGCAGCGGATCCCGCGAAATCCCCGCGAAAGCCGCGCGCCGCCGGTCGCCGCTGCCCACGCCGTGGACACCACGTGCCCGCCTCGTGGACAGCCCGCGAGCGCGCGCCCTCGCGATTCTCGAGGCCCGCCGCGCGGCATGCGCGGTGCACTGCCGACGCCATGCTCACTGCCTCCGTGCTCCTCCTCTTCCTCGGGCTGCTCGGCGCGTTCGACGTCGCCTGGTTCCACCATCGGCAGGCCGCGCTGACCTCGCGCGAGGAGTGCCGGGCCGAGGCGGTCGTCCACGTGGTGCGCGGGGTCGTCTACGCCGCGCAGTTCGCGCTCGTGCCGAACGTGCGCTTCGCGGGCAGGTGGGCGCTCGTGCTCTTCGGCCTCTTCGCCGTCGACGCCGCGGTCGCCGCCGCCGACGTGCTGCTCGAGCCCTCCTCGCGCAAGAAGCAGGGCGGGCTCCCTCCCGGCGAGTACTTCATGCATGTCGTGCTGAGCGTCCTGGCCGGCGCCCTCCTCCATGCGGCGCTCGGCACGGCGTGGCGCGACGCGCACGAGCCCACCAGCCTGGCGTGGAGCGCCCAGGCCCCGGATCTCCTGCGCGCGGCCCTCGCGGTGATGAGCGCCGCATCCCTCGGCGTCGCGCTCCTCGAGGCGGCCGCGCTCCTCGAGACGCGGCTGCCCAGCCCGCGCCCCATCCACGTTTCGGTGTGCGTCCCCGCCACCCGCACGCGCCTCTGGGAGATCACCCAGGACCATCACATCCACCCGCAGTGGGACCATCGTTTTGATCACATCGAGATGCTCGGAGAGCGCATCGAAACCGGCACCACGATGCGCTACACGAAGGCCGTGCTCGGCGTCACCATCAGCGGCTGGGGCCGCTACAAGCTGCACAAGCCGCTCGTGCAGTCGACATTCGCGTTCGGCTCGGACGACCGCCGCTCCCTGATCCGCGAGGGCGTCGGGCTCTGGAGGTATCGCGACGTCGCGCCGGGCGTCGTCGAGCTCGCCACGTCGTACACCTACGCCGTGCGCTGGGGGCTCTTCGGTCGTATCTTCGACCGTCTCGTGTTCCGGCCGCTCTTCCAGCTCGAGACCGAGCGCAGCTTCCGCCGGCTCGCCCGTGAGTGGTTCGGCGTCGCGAAGCCCGCGGTGCTCGGCGCGGTGGGGCGGCGGCCCGCCCGGCAGAGCGCGCTCGCGGCATGACCGCGCTCCCCGTCCTGGTCCTCTACCCGCTCTGGTCGATCGCGCTCGCCACCGGCCTCGTGGCGCTGCGCCTGGGACGCAGCACGCGCACCGGCCTCGTCGTGCTCTGCACGCTGCTCGCGGCGTGGGTCACGGCGCTCGTGCTGCTCATCACCGGCGCCCCCCACGCGGAGCGCGCGCTGCCCTTCGGGATGCTCCTGGCGGGCGGCTTCGTCCACGCCGGGAACGACGTGGCGCGGGTCCGGTCCCCGCGCCTCCTCGCGGTCGGGTACGGGTGGGGCGCGCTCGTCGCGCTCGTCGGCCTCGCCGCCCCCGGCTTGCTCGTGGCTCCCGGGGCACGTGCCGCGGGGCCGCTCTTCTGGCCGGTGGCGGCGATGTCCGCCGCCGGCACCGCGGCGGTGCTCGGGTACCTCGTGGCCCTCGCGAGGCGCGCCACCGAGCGCGAGGACCGGCAGAGGCGCCTCGCCATGGTGCTCGCCTGCCTGACCGGCGCGCTCGGCGGCGGGGCGGTCATCTCGCTGCGCGTCCTCGGCGTCGCCGACGTGCCGTTCGCGGCGCCCTTCCTCACGCTGGCGACGCTCCTTGCGGCCTACGCGACGTTCTCCGGCGAGGAGGGACGCGCGCGTGACCTCGTCTTGCAGGGAGCGACGCAGGCCGTGCTCACGGCGGTGCTGTCCGCGGTGGGCCTCACCGCCTTCTACGTCGCGCTGCCCGCGCTGACCCCGGGCCGGGGCGAGGCGCTCGGCTGGGTGGTGGTCGTCGTGTTCTTCGCGGCGCTGCCGCTCGAACCGCTGCGCCTCCTGCTGGTCGAGCGCCTCGGGCGCCTCTTCTTCCGCCGCGCCACGAACGTGCCGGACCTCGCGGCGTCCGTCGAGGCGAGCGAGGCCCGCGCCGACCAGGCCGAGCGGCTCGCCGAGCTCGGACGGGTCGTCGCCGCCGTCGCCCACGAGATCCGCAACCCGCTCGGGGTCATCGCTGCGCAGGCGAAGCTCCTCGAGAAGCGCGGCGCCGATCCAGCGCAGATCGCCGATCTGCGCGCGCAGGTGGACCGGGCACGCCGCTTTCTCGACGACCTCCTCCGCTACGGCAAGCCGCGGCCCCTCGAGCCGCGCAGCTTCGAGGTCGCGCCGCAGCTCGCGCTCTCCGCGAGCAACGTGCGGCGCGCCTTCGGGCCAGGGGCCCCCGAGATCGTCGTCGAGGTCGACGCCGCGCTCGAGGTCGAGGCGGACCGCGCCGCCTTCACCGACACCATCGAGATCCTCCTCCACAATGCGCTCGTCGCGGCGGCAGGCGGCGCGGCTGACGCAAGCCCGAGGACCCCGCTCGTGCGCCTCCTCGCGCGTGCCGAGGAGCGCACGGTGGTCGTCGAGGTGCGCGATAGCGGCGCGGGCGTGCCCGCGGAGCTCGAGGCCACCATGTTCGAGCCGTTCGTCACCGGGCGCGGCCGGGACGCGGCGCATCCGGGCACCGGCCTCGGCCTCGCCATCGCGCAGCGGTGGGTCGAGCGCCACGACGGCACCATCGCCTATTCACGCGTGGCGACCGGTCCCGAGCGCGGCGGCGCCTGCTTCGTGACGCGCTGGCCCCCGCAGACGGGCTAGGCTTCCCCGTCGCCATGACGAGCCCGAGCCCCCGCACGAGCCCGGCGCTGCCCGTCCTGCTCGTCGACGACGACGCGGGCTTTCGCGGCGTGTACCGCGAGCTCCTCGCCGAGGAGGGCTACGAGGTCACGGTCGCCGCCGACGAGCCGAGCGCGCGCCGCGCCTTCGCCGCGGAGCGGCCGCGCGTCGTCATCCTCGATCTCATGCTGCCGCCGCGGGGCACCCCCGATGCGGGGGTCGCGCTCCTCGACGAGATGCTCCGCGAGGCGCCCGGCACGAAGGTGATCATCGCGTCCGGCGCGGGCGAGGCGTCGTTCGCGCTCTCGCTCGTCCGGCGCGGCGCCCACGACTTTCTCGCGAAGCCGGTCGATCCCGACGTGCTCCTCGCCGTCGTCGCGCGCGCTGCGGTGCGGCTGCGCCTCGAGGACCGCGTCGCCGAGCTCGAGGCGGAGGTCGTCACGCGCGATCCCGGACGCGCCGGCGGGCTGCTCGGCGAGGCGCCCGCATTCACCGCGGCCCGCGTGCTGGCGGAGCGCGCCGCGCGCACCGAGGTGCCCGTCCTCATCGCGGGCGAGTCGGGCACGGGAAAGGAGCTCTTCGCGCGCTTCGTCCACGCCGAGAGCCCGCGGGCGCGGGGGCCCTTCGTCGCCGTCAACTGCGGGGCGCTCGCGCCGGCGCTCCTCGAGTCGACGCTCTTCGGGCACAAGCGCGGCGCCTTCACGGGCGCGACCTCGGACGCGCGTGGCCTCTTCGTCGAGGCGAGCGGCGGCACGTTGTTCCTCGACGAGATCGGAGACCTCGAGCTCTCGCTGCAGGTGAAGCTGCTGAGGGCGCTCGAGGCCGGCGAGATCCTGCCGGTCGGCGCGAGCAAGCCGGTGCAGGTCGACGTGCGCATCGTCTCGGCGACCCACCGCCCGCTCGCCGCGATGATCCGCGAAAAAAGCTTCCGCGACGACCTCTACTGGCGCATTCGCGGCATCGAGATCACGCTGCCGCGCCTGGCCGACCGCGCCGGAGACCTCGCCCTCCTCGCGCAGCACTTCCTGAACCAGGCGCGCGCGATGGTCCCGTTCGCGGGCCACCCGCGCCTCTCGGCCGAGGCGCTACGGAGCCTCGAGGGCTATGCCTTCCCGGGGAACCTGCGCGAGCTGCGCCACATGATGCAGCATGCGCTCGTCATGGCCGCGGGCCGCGAGGAGATCCTCGAGGCCGACCTGCCGCCGCTCGCGCGCGGCGCCCCCGAGGCGCTGGCCGGCCACGCGCAGGAAGAGGGCACCCTCGACGAAAAGATCGCGCGGCTCGAGAAGCGCGAGATCGAGGCCGCGCTCGCCAAGGACGGTCAGAACCGGAGCCACGCCGCGGCGCGCCTCGGGCTCTCGCGGCAGGGCCTCCTCAACAAGATGGCCCGTCACGGCCTGAAGTGAGCCGGCCGCGTCAGGGCCCGATGGCGACGAGCGCGTTGTCGGTCGTGACGTAGACGACGCCGCCCGCGATCGCGGGGGCGCTCGTGATCTTCCCGCGCGCCTTCACCGCGAAGTAGAGGAGCCCGGACGGGGTGACGGCATAGACGTTTCCGTCCGCCGAGCCGGCGTACACGATGCCGTCGGCGCCGATGACAGGAGTCGCCACCGCCCCGAGCGTCGCGTAGCTCCAGAGCGCCGCGCCGGTGACGGTCGAGACGGCGTGCAGCTTCGCGTCGGCCGACCCCACGTAGACGACGCCCGCCAGTACCGCGGGCGCGCCGGTCATCGGCCCCGCGGCGCGGTAGGTCCACCGCGGCTTGCCGCCCGGCGCGACGGCGACCAGGGCGCCGTCGGCGGTGGCGACGTAGACCGTCTCGTCGCCGCCCACCGCCGGCGAGCCGATGACCGCGCCGCCGACGTCGAGCTCCCAGGCCTGCGTGCCGTCGGGCCGGATCGCGTGCAGCTTCCGGTCGGACCCGCCGACGTAGATCGTGCCGTCCGCGGCGAGGCTCGGCGACGTGCCCGAGGTGTCGCCGCTCGGGACCGTCCACTTCACCGCGCTGCCGCCCGCGCTCACCGCGACGAGGTTGCCGCTCGCGAGGCCGATGTAGATCGTGCCGTCGGGACCGAGCACCGGCGACGACGCCGAGGCGCCGATCATGGTCTTCCACCCGATGCGCGCCGCCGGAGCCCCCGCGTCGCCGGCGTCCCCGGCGCCGCCGTCCTCGGCCGAGAACGGCCGATCGACCGCGTAGAGGAGACCGTCCGCGCTGCCGAAGACGCTCAGGTGATCGACGGTGCGGGCCGGCGACGAGCGCACCGCGCCGCCGGTGCGGACCGTCGCGAGGACCGCGCCGTTGGTCGAGACACCGACGAGGTCGCCGTCCGACGTGCCGACCCACACCGTGTCGCTCGGCGAGACGGCCGGAGACGAGTCGCCCGCGAGCAGGGGCAACGACCAGCGCACCGAGGCATTCTGTGGTCCGGCGGCGCCCGCGAGGCCGGCGCGCTTCACGCAGCCGCCGCGGAGGGGCCACGGCGCGCCTGGCTCGAGCCCTTCCGCCGGCCCGCACGTGTCGCCGGCCGGGACCTCGACCGCA
>JAQBQL010000162.1 GCA_028287035.1 Labilithrix sp.
CCGAAGCCCGTGATGACCTCGTCGAAGATGAGCAGGATGTTGTTCGCGGTGCAGATGTCGCGGAGCCGCTGCAGGTAGCCCACGGGCGGAATCACGACACCTGCGGATCCGGCAAACGGCTCGACGATCACCGCCGCGATGTTCGACGCATCGTGCAGCGCGATCAGCTTGAGCAGATCGTCGGCGAGCTCGGCACCCTTCTGCGGCATGCCGCGGGTGAACGCCTGGGTCTTGTCCGACAGCGCCAGCTGCGTGTGGGGCAGGTGGTCCGCTTCGATGGCCTGACCGAACGCCTTGCGGTTTCCGACGATGCCACCGACCGAGATGCCGCCGAAGTTGACGCCGTGATAGCCCTTCTCGCGGCCGATGAGGCGGGTCTTCTCGCCCTTGCCCTTGATGCGCCAGTAGGCGCGCGCGATCTTGAGCGAGGTGTCCGCCGCCTCCGAGCCGGAGCCCGTGAAGAAGACGTAGTCGAGCCCGGCGGGCGTCAGCTTCTTGATGCGGTTCGCGAGCTCGAACGACGCCGGGTGCCCGAACTGGAAGGCCGGCGAGTAGTCGAGCGTGGCGACCTGCTTCTGCACCGCCTCGACGATCTCCTTGCGGCAGTGACCGAGCCCGGTGCACCAGAGGCCGGAGAGGCCGTCGAACACGCGCTTGCCGTGCTGGTCGATGAGGTACGCGCCCTCGGCCGCGACGAACATGCGCGGATTGGCCTTGAATTGCCGGTTGCCGGTGAACGGCATCCAGTGAGGGTCGAGCCAGGCGTGATCGGTGCGGACGTCGTGAGAGGCCATCCTCCCGAGGTTACTACCTACCTCGCCGCGGTGGAATCTCCGGCTACGGGCCGCGACGTGAGCCGGAGCGCGGCGCGGATCGTCTCGTACACCTCGGGGCTGCCGAGGAGGTCGAGGTGCCCGGCGCCCTCCAGGATCGAGCGGCCCGCCTCCGGCACCGCGCCGTACGCGCTCGCCAGCGGCACGAGGCGATCCTTGCCGGCCGCCACCGCGAAGCACGCGACCCCCTCGGGCAGCGGGAGGTCGAGGCCGTATCTCAGGTCCGTCACGCCCGCGCTGCGGATCCGGCCGAGCCGCGCGAGCGGGCGGCTGTACGTGCTGAGCGGCAGGAGCGCATCGACGATGCTTCCTCCGCGCTCGAGCGGGGAGCCGAGGTGCGGCGTTCCCAGCATGACGAGCGTGCGGAGCTTCTTTCGCCACGCGAGCCCGAGGCGCTCGGCCTCGTGACACGCGACCCGTGCCACGAGCCCGCCCATGCTGTGCGCGACGATGGCGATCTCGTCCGCCCCTGCGAGCTCCTCGAGCATCGCTGCGAAGCGGGCGCCGTTCGTGAGCACCGGGAGACCCGTGTTGTATTCGAGGTAGGCCGGTGACCATCCCTCGTCGCGGGCGAGGGCGTCGCCGTGGTGGTGACCGTTCCAAAGCCACTGGTGGTACGTCATCGAAGAGCCGTGCACGAAGACCACCACCTTCCGCCCGGCGAGCGGACCGGGCGCGCGGTGGAGCTGCATCGTGATGGCGAGCGGGCTGCCCGTCTCCACGAGCCAGTCGCCGAGCACGCCGTTCAGCACCGCGACCACGGCATCTCGCTCGACGCTCGGCCGCTGGTCCCCGAGGAGCGGCGAGAGCTGCACGAGGACCTTCTCGATGGCCTTCCCGACCAGGCGCGTGACGCCGCGGACGTTGCGGTACGGGATGGGAACGAGGCGTCGGGCCGGCTCCGCGAGCGGCCTCCCGAGCACCGCCGGCCCGCTCGCGATGCGGACGTGCATCTCCTCCACGACGTCGGTGATGCCGACCGTCGCCTCCACGAGCAGCCGCGCCGCCTCTCGCAGATCATCGGCATTCTTGCGGGGCAGGTCGGCCATCGCCCGATGGTACGTCACCTGGACCGGCGGCCAGGTACGCTTGCCGCTTCCGCCCGATGACCGCCGAGAACGCCCGCAAGAACCGGCACGCGCACCGCTTCATCGCGCAGAATCGCCGCGCCGCGCACAACTACGAGATCTCGGAGCGCTACGAGGCGGGCATCGTCTTGCGCGGAAGCGAGGTCAAATCCCTCCGCGACGGGCGCGTCCACCTCACCGACGCGTACGCCTCGATCCATCGCAGCGAGGTGTGGCTGCACCAGATGCATATTGCATCCTTCTTCGCCGCCCGCGCCTTCCCGCATGCCGAGAAGGGCGACCGCAAGCTGCTCCTCCACGCCAAGGAGATCCGGCACCTCGAGCGCGTCGTCATGCGCGAGGGGTACACGCTCGTTCCGCTCGATCTCTACTTCAAGGAGGGCCGCGTCAAGGTGACGCTCGGCGTCGGCCGCGGTCGGAAGGAGCACGACAAGCGTGCGGTGCTTCGTGCGCGTACGGCCGACGAGGAGGCGCGCGAGGCGCTCAGGGCGCGACGCACGCGCAGCCATACTTCGTGAGCGTGCCCTTCTCGGTCGGCTTGGTGAGCGGGATGGTCGCGGTCGGCACCTTGCTGCACGGCAGCGCGTAGTCGGTCACCGCGGTCGTCGAGGGACGCTCGTACTGCGCGTCGAGCCCGCCCTTGCCGGCCGCCCACGCGTGCTGGTCGTCGCATACGACCCCCGCGGCGGTGCACACGTCGGTGCACGACGTCGGCGACTTCGGCCCGTCGACGACGACGAAGGGAGTGATGCAGCAGCAGTCGACGCGCGCGAGCTTGGCGGCGCCGTTCGTGGCCGGCGGCCTGTCGGTGCACGAGGTCACGTCGGTCGACGTTCCGCCGACGTAGGCGACGACGCCGAGCACCGCGCCCAGGCTCTCGCACGTGGTGCTGCCGCACGCGAACCCGTGCGCGCTGCAGACCGCGGCGCACGACTCCGCGGTCTTGACGTTCTCGACGCTCACGCCGTGACCGGGGGGGAGGGGGACGGCCGCGTCCTGCGGGCCTGCGCTCGCGTCGGTGCGGACGTCGGGCGCCGCGTCCGCCGCGTGGTCGTCGGGCGCAGCGGCGTCTTCGGACGACGAGCACGCCGCGACCGCAGCGCCGATCGTTGCGAGGAGGAACCCGATGCGTGCCGAGCGTCGTTGCATGACGTCGTGGACTCTACTGCACGACCTTCGCTTGTCGATGATGCGGCCCTGCCATCGTGCTTCGTGCGAGCGGTTGCGCAATACGCGCACGACGCTGCGCGCCTTCGTGACAGCCCATCCTGAATACGTGCGGAACGTGATCCTTGGTTGTGGCGACCGGTGAGATTCGCTGCCACTGTCGGAGCCTCGGAGGTCCTTTCGATGAGCGACGTCACCCGGCGAACCATCCTTCAGATCCTCGGCGCAGGCGCGCTGGTCGGCTGCGGAGGCGCAGACGACGAGCCCGCGACACCGGCCGACGGCACGCCGAGCGCACCCGTGGATCCGGCGGTCGATGGTGGCCCCGCCGCTGACGCGCAGGCCGCGGCGCCGACCGCGCTCGACATGCTGCGCGAGATCGAGGCGGTCGTCGTCGTCATGATGGAGAACCGCTCGTTCGACCACTTCTTCGGTGCGCTGCAGCGCGACGCGAAGTACGCCAGCAAGGCGACGGTCGCCGGCACGAAGGGCACGGAGACGAACCCCGCGCCCAGCGGAGCCGCGGTGAAGACCTACAAGGCAGGGACGTACACGCTCGCGAGCCCGCCCCACAGCTTCGCCGCATGCCACGCGCAGCTCGACGGCGGCAAGAACGACAAGTTCGTCATCGAGCACGCCGGCAAGAACCAGAACGAGGTGATGGCCTGGTACGATCGTGGCCAGATCCCGTTCTATTACTGGCTCGCCGACAACTTCACGGTCTGTGACCACTGGTACGCGTCGGTGCTCGGCCCCACGTGGCCGAACCGGTTCTATCTCCACGCCGGCACCTCCTCGGGCAAGAAGGACAACACCCCGATCCTCTCGGGCGCGCCGGAGACCATCTGGGATCAGCTGAAGAAGGCGGGAAAGACTGCCAAGAACTACCACGCCGGAAAGAGCGGATTCTTCTCGTCGGCATTCCCGACGAAGATCAAGGCCGGCATCAACCCGATGAAGAAGATGGACGAGTTCTTCGCCGACGCGAAGGCCGGCAAGCTGCCGAGCGTCTCGTACATCGATCCGGATTACAGCGTGTCGGACGATCACCCGGCTCACGACATCCGTCTCGGGCAGACCTTCGTCGCCAGCATCTACAAGGCACTCACCGCGAGCCCGCAGTGGGGGAAGTGCCTTCTCGTCATCACGTACGACGAGCACGGCGGCTTCTGGGATCACGTAGCGCCGCCGGCGGCGCCGGACGACGATCCCGAGTTCAAGCACTTCGGATTCCGCGTGCCGGCGATCGTCGTGGGCCCGACCGTCAAGAAGGGCTACGTCAGCTCGAAGCCGTACGACCACACCTCGGTGCTCGCGACGCTGAAGGAGCGCTTCGGGCTCGACGACCTCACGACGCGCTCCGCCAAGGCGAACGACCTCACGGACGTGTTCGACCTCGCGAAGCACGGAAAGCCGTCGGCCCCGCCGGCGAGCCCGCCGATGATCATGATGGACGCGGCGGCGCTGGCGACGATCGGGGAGAACAGCCAGGAGGAGATCGAAGCGGCGATCGCGGCGGGCGAGGTCCCGGACTCCGCGGTCGACCTGCGCTCCGACGAGGACCGCATCGCCAGCTGGCTCCGTGCGGCCGAGGAGCTCGGGGCCGTGCGCGTCGCGCGCTGAGACGTCAGCGCGCGTTCATCGTGCGGAAGATCTCGTCGAGCTCCGCGCGCGAGGCCTGGCTCCCCTTGGCCGAGAAGCCGTGGGTCGTCTCGGGACGGCCCTCGGCGAGCTGCGCCATGACCGAGTCGGCGTACTCGTCGAGCGGCGTGCCGAAATCGTGCGAGCCGCCGAGGTTCGTCCGCACCGCGGGCGGGATGATCTCGACCACCTCGACCCCGGACTTCGCGAGCTGGTGCCGGAGCGAGAGCGTGAACGAGTGGAGCGCCGCCTTCGTGGCGCAGTAGACGGGCATCGCTGCGATCGGCGCGAACGCGAGCCCCGAGGTCACGTTGGCGATGACGGGACGCTCCTGCTTCGCGAGGTGCGGCGCGAAGAGCATCGCCAGGTGGATCGGGCCCTCCAGGTTGATCGCGATCTCGGACGCGGTCTCGGCCCAGGGCTCACCCTCGGTGAGGGCCACCTTGCGCTGGATACCGGCATTGTTGATGACGACGTTGAGCGCCGGGAAGCGTTCGGTGACCTCCGCGAACAGCGCCTCGCGATCGGCGGCGCGGCCGGTGTCGGACACGACCGTGTGGATCTGCGGCAGGCGCCGCTTCAGGTCCGCGAGCAGCGCCTCGCGACGGCCGCACACGACGACCTCGTTCCCGGCGGCGAGGAAGCGCTCCGCGAGCGCGAGGCCGATGCCCGAGGTGCCGCCGGTGACGAGCACGGTATTGCCGGTGATCTGCATGGGGGAGGCGATGCTAGGATGACGCGAGACGTTTCACCACGGTCCCGGGTAAGATGGCGCCGTGCACCTTCGCCGTACCCTTCCGGTCCTGCTGGCGGCCTCCGCGGCCTCGTTCCTCACCACCCTGACCGGCGACGCGTCCGCGGCGACGCGCCAGGTCGGTCCAGGAAAGACCTACGCGTCGCCCTGCGCCGCCATCGCCGCGGCACAGCCCGGCGACGTGATCGAGGTCGCGGCCGGTAGCTACGACGGCGACACCTGCGCGTGGTCCACCGACAACCTGACGGTGCGCGGCGTGGGCGGCCGCGCGAAGATCGACGCCGGCAAGGACCCCGCGAAGATCACCCAGGGCAAGGGCATCTTCGTCATCACCGCCGCCAATGCGACCCTCGAGAGCCTCGAGCTCGCGGGCGCGACCGCCGGCTCGAAGAACGGCGCCGGCGTCCGTCACCAGGGCAAGAACCTGACGGTGCGCGACTGCTACTTCCACGACAACGAGGACGGCATCCTGGGCGCGCCGGCGGTCCCCGGGACGGGCGAGGTGCTCGTCGAGACGACGGAGCTCGCGAACAACGGGCAGGGGGATGGCCAGTCCCACAATCTGTACTTTGGTGATTACGCCAAGCTCACGCTGCGCGCGTCGTACTCGCATGGCGCCAGGGTCGGGCACCTGCTCAAGTCGCGCGCGCTCGAGAACGACATCCTCTACAACCGTCTGACCGACGAGAGCGGGACGACGGCGAGCTACGAGATCAACCTGCCGGACGGCGGCCTCTCCTTCGTCATCGGCAATCTCATCGAGCAGAGCGCGACGACCGAGAATCCCGCGATCATCGATTACGCGAGCGAGGGGCGGAATCCCGACCTCCACCTCTTCGTGATCAACAACACCATCGTGAACACGAAGGGCAGCGGCACCTTCGTGCAGACCTCGATCAGCGATCCCCCCGCGGTGCTCACGAACAACATCTTCGCGGGCGGCGGCGCCGCGTCCAACCAGGCGAGCGCGGTGCTCACCACGAACCTGCTGACCGACCCCGGGCTGGTCGGCGTAGCAGCGTTCGACTACCACCTCGCGGCGGGCTCGGCGGCGATCGATCAGGGAACCGATCCCGGGAGCTACGCCGGCCACCTCCTCGTTCCGGGCGAACACTACGAGCACCCGCGCAGCACGAAGCCCCGTCCCACGGTTGGGCGCATCGACATCGGCGCCTACGAATTCGGTGAGGCGCCGGCCGGCGCGGACGGCGGGCCGACCGGTGGCGACGCGGGCGGCACGAACGGCAGCGACGCCGGCGGCGGTGCCGATGCCGGGGACGACCTCGGCGAGACGGCGGCCGCGGTCGACACCGGGTGCGGCTGCCGCGTGATGAGCACGCGGGGCGCGGGGACGGCCGGCGGGGCGCTCGCGCTCGGGCTCGCCGCGGCGGCATCGCTCGTGCGCCGCCGCCGTCGCCGCTGACCATCACCAGCGCGGCTTGCGCACCTGCGCGTAACGGAACGCTCCCTTCGGGTGATCCTCGAGGTGAAGGTGGGGGCCGGTGACGTTGCCGGTCGCGCCGCTGCGCGCGATGGTCTGGCCGGCCTTCACGCGCGCGCCGGCGCTCAGGACGCGGCGCGAGAGGTGGCAGTACACGTACGTGCGCCCGTTGTCGGCGTCGACGCCCATCCACTTGCCGTAGGCGCCGCCGCGATCGTTCGACCAGCGGACCCGGCCCGCACGCACCGCGACCACGCGCGAGCCGACCGGCGTCGCGTAGTCCTGCCCGGTGTGGAAACCGGCGGCGTAGCGCCGATTGCGCACGCCGTAGGGGTAGGTCACCCGCTTGCCGGGCACCGGTGACGCGACGTGCTTCGCGCCGAGCGTCCCGACCTCACCGAGGTCGACCTCGAACACCTCGGCGTCGTCGTCGGGCGCGGCCACGTCCACGCCCTCGTCGGCGGGAGCGAGCGCATCGATCGTCGGATCGTCGTCGGGGGCCGGGCCGTCCTCCTCCTCGGCGGCCTCGTCACCCGTCGCTGCGCTCTGCGCGACGGCGTCGTCCGCCGGATCCTCGGGGCTGCTACAGCCGGCGACCGTGAGGGCGGCGAGCGCCGCCAGCGTGAACAGCGAGAGACGGAACAGGGGTCGGGTCGTCGTCATGGTGACCTCGCCGTTTGCACGTCTGCGGCCACCCTGCGGCGTTCATCGATGCCCGGCTTTCACGTGTTCCGCCGCGCGCGAAGCGGCTCGAAGGCCGCGACCGGCGGCCGCGCGCTCACCGGCGTCCTGCGCGCGCACCGGAAAATTCCGCCGCGCCGCCTGCGCGCCCTTCAGTGAAGATACGGATTGGGCGGTGCCTTGCGCGGGACCACGGCGGGCGGGCGACGCGCCGGGCCGCTCGCGCGCGGAGGACGCGTCGGCGCGGTCACCGTCGCAGACGTGATCGGCTCGGCGGTGGCGGGCGCAGACGCGGTGGATGTGGGCGCGGGTGGCTCCGGCTCGGCGAGCGCAGGCGCGCTCGTCCCGGAGCCGCCGGTGAGCTCGGCGCTCGACGTGTCTCGTCCCGTACGCCGGAGGCTCCCCAGGCCCGCGATGCCCACCGCGACGAGCAGGGCGAGGGCGAGCGCCGGCCACCACGGCGAGCGGCGACGCTCCGGGGTCACCGACGAGGACGCCAGGGGATCCTGCGCCAGACCAGCGAGCTGCGCTCCGGGCGGAGGATGTCCGAGCGCGGACGCGCCGCCGGCCGGAAGACCCTGCGTACGCGTCGGGTCCTCGCGTCCGCGCGCGACGGGCTCGCGGCCGGCCGGTGCGCGCGTCGTCGACCCATGCCGGCGCGCGGTCAGCTCCTCGCCCATCACGCGCGTCACGAGCTCACCGACCTCGCGCGGCGTGCCCACGAGATCGGCGGCGCGGGCCGCGCTCTCGAGCGCCTCGGCGAGGTCGCCGACGCTCGCGAAGCGGTCCGCTCGAGACCGCGCGAGGGCGCGCGCCAGCACCGGATCGAGCGCGCCGAGCAGCGGATCGATGCCCGCGAGGGGCGGCACGTTCGCGAGCACCACGCGCTTCATCGACTCGAGATCGGTGGGGCCGCGGAAGAGGCGGCGGGTGGCGAGCGCCTCCCAGACGACGACCCCGAAGGAGAACTGATCGCTCCCCGCGTCGACGCGCTGGCTCTCCACGTACTCGGGCGCCATGTACGCGATCTTTCCCTTGAGCTCGCCGGTCGCGGTGTGGTCGCGGCCGTCCTCGAGCGCCTTCGCGATCCCGAAATCGGTGAGCCGCGCGATGCCGTCGACGCCCACGAGGACGTTGCTGGGCGACACGTCGCGGTGGATGACCGGCGCCGGCGCGCCGTCGGGGCCCAGCGCGCGATGGGCGGCGTCGAGCCCGGCGGCGATGTCGAGCGCGATACGCACCACGACGCGGGCTCGCTCGCGCGCGCTCGCGAGGACCGGATCGCCGCCGTGCCCCAGCAGCTCGGCGAGGGACCCGCCGTCGACGTAGTCGAGCACCAGCGCGAGCTCACCCGGCTGCTCCTCGAGCACGTCGAGCACACGCACCACGTTCGGGTGCTGCAGATGGGCCGCGAGCTCCGCCTCGCGCTTCAGCGTGGCGCCGGCCTCGCCGCGCAGGTGCGGGTGCGCACGCTTGATCGCGACGAGGCGCTGGAACCCGGCGGCGCCGCGCGCCCGGGCCACGAAGACCGTCGCCATGCCGCCGCGGCCGATCTCGCCGAGCGTCTCGTACTTCTGCTCGGTGGGCGTGCTCACCAGTACGTCCCGACGCCGATCGCCAGCGTTCCGGCCGCGAGCACCCCGGACACCACCCACGCGCCGCGCGCGCGGTCCTGGGCGGCGTCACCGGCCCGTGCCGTCGCCGCGGAGGGGCGCGTGACGAAGTCGTCGTGACGATCGATCACGACCGCGGTCAGGATGCCGGCGACGGTGACCGCGGCCGTCGTCGCGGCGACGCCGATCCAGAAGGGCACCGCCGACGTGGCGTGCGGCCCGGCGGTCTCCCCGGTGAGAGAGGCGGTGCTGGCCGGCGCGGGCCGCGGCGCCTCCTCCTCGAGAACGGGCGGCGCGACTGTGACGCGCGCGCCAGCCGCCACGTCGGCACGCTGGACGACCGGCGGGCGGTCGCCCACCACGAGGCGCACCTCGTGGACACCTGCGGTGACCCAGAGATCCTGCCCGGGCTCCGCGCGCACGCCGTCGACCGAGGCCTCGCACGGCGCGGGGCAGGTGGGCTTCACGCGTCCGAGGATGCGCTCGTACCTGGCGCGCAGCTTGCGGGCGAGGTCGGCGTGCGCCGGGTCGCTCCCGCCGTTCCGCCGCTCGTCGCGCTCGACCAGGTTCATCCCGAGCGCCGGCTCGGGCGCGAGCCATGCGGCCACCAGCGCGAGCTGCAGCACACGCGGGTTCGGCGCGTGCTCGTCGGCGAGCGCGAACCGTCGTGCGGCGGTCGCATAGTCGCGCCGATCGTAGGCCGCCGCGCCCGCGTCGTACTCGGCGCGCGCGTCGGCGGTCTCGTCGGCGCGGGCGGTGCCGGTGAGCAGCAGCGGCAACAGCACCGCGAGGAGGCCCGCGCCCCGCTTCATCCCCGGCGTCCGAGCTTCGCCAGCAGGCGCCCGAAGTACGTGCGGTCGAGGCCCGCGAGCTTGGCGGCGGCGGTCTGGTTGCCGCCGGTCTCCTTGAGGACGCGCTCCACGTACACGGACGTGAAGCGCTCCGCGAGCGCCTCACGCTGCTCGAGGAACGGCATGTCGAGGCGTACCGCGGTCGCGAGCGCCTGATCGAGCGCAGGGGAGATCGAGACCGGACCGCTGCCGCGATCGCTCGCGGGACCGAGGTCGAGCTCGCCGAGCGCCACGTACGCGCGCACCGCGTTGCGGAGCTCGCGCACGTTCCCGCGGTACGGCTGCTGCGCGAGGGCCGCGAGCACGTCGGCGGGGAGGCCCGCGCTGCCCTCCTGCCTCGCGAAGGCGTCGGCGAGCAGCGGGATGTCCTCGGCGCGCTCGCGCAGGGCAGGCACGCGCACGGTCAGCGCCGAGAGCCGGTAGTAGAGATCCTCGCGGAAGCGACCGGCGCGAACCTCGGCCTGCAGATCCCGGTTGGTGGCGGCGAGCACGCGCACCTTCACGCGGCGCGGCGTGTCCTCCCCGAGCGCGGTGACCTCGCCCGACTCGAGCGCCCGGAGGAGCGCCGGCTGCATGTCGATGGGCAGCTCGCCGATCTCGTCGAGCAGCAGCGTTCCTCCGTCGGCGGCGCCGAACGCGCCCCGGCGGACGTCGGTGGCGCCCGTGAACGCGCCCTTGCGATGGCCGAAGAGCGTGCTCTCGAGCAGCTCGCGCGCGAGGCCTCCGCAGTTCATGGCCACGAACGGCCCTTCGGCGACGCGGGACCCCTCGTGCAGCGCGCGCGCGACGAGCTCCTTGCCGGAGCCGGTCTCGCCGAGCAGCAGCACCGGCAGGAGCGAGCCGTCGAGGCGCGCGATCTTCCCGAAGAGCGCCTGCATCGAGGGCGCGGCGCCGATCATCCCGCGGAAGCCCGACGCCTTGATCGGCTCGTCGCTCAGGCTCGCGCCGGCAGCGACGTCGACGACCAGCGTCGATCCGCCCACCGAGAGGACGGCGCCCGGCGAGAGGATCATGCGCTGGACGCGCTGGCCGAGATAGAACGTACCGTTGCGGCTCGCCAGATCGCGGACGAGCACGCCCTCGGGGACGAGCTCGAGCTCGAGGTGGCGCCGCGAGACGGCATCGTCGTCGATGACGATGTCACACGCGCCGGAGGCCCCGACGCTCGCCGTGCCGTCGGTCAGGGGGTAGGACGTCGTCGCGCCGCCGCGCGACACCTTCACGACGAGCGGAAGGGGCGGGACCAGCAGGCCGCGGGCGGCGACCGTTCGCGTCTTGTGGCTCGCGCTCTCGGGCACCCCACCACTCTATCATCCGCGGCGCTTGTCCTTGCGACCCGTGGCGATGTCTTCCACGATGGCGGGCGGATGGGACCCCGACTTGCGCAAGTCGCGCGTCTCGCACTCATGGCCGGCGCCGGCGGGTGCTTCGACTTCACGTACGAGCCTTCCGACGCAGGGCCCGCGAGCGACGCACCAACCTCGGCCGGCTGCCCGGCGGGCGCCGCGGTGTGCGGCGGCGCAGGCGCGTCCGGCGACCCGGCCATCCTCTACCGCTGCGCGGGCGACGGCGGCGCGTCCCTCGTCGCGAAGTGCGCGAGCGGGTGCATCCCGGCCGGGGAGGGCGCGCGCTGCGGGATCCCGGCGACGCCGTGCGTCGTCAGCGGCCTCTACTGCGGCGGTGACAAGCTCGACGGCGATCCCGCGGTGCTCTATCGCTGCGGAACCGGGGGCACGGCGGTCGAGAAGGAGCGCTGCGCGAAGGGCTGCCAGGTCGCGAAGGGCGGCACCGACGACGATTGCGTGCGGTGACCCGGGTAGACTCGGGCCATGACGGACGACCTCCTCTGGTGGAGCAAACCCTTCGACGCGCTCACCGCCCGCGAGCTCTACGCCATCAGCGTCCTTCGCCAGCGGGTGTTCGTCGTCGAGCAGACCTGCGTGTACCTCGACGCCGACGGGCTCGACCTCGCCTCGCGCCACGTGTGGGCGGCGACGCCTTCCGGGGAGGTCCACGGTTACCTCCGCATCGTCCCGGCCGGCGTTCGGTTCGCGGAGACGAGCATCGGCCGCGTCGTCACCGCCCCCGAGGTCCGCGGCACCGGGCTCGGGAAGAAGCTGATGAAGCGAGGCCTCGCCGAGATCGGGCCGGAGGACGTCCGCATCAGCGCCCAGGCGCACCTCGTCGCCTTCTACGGAGAGCTTGGCTTCGCGAGCGCCTCGGAGCCGTACGACGAGGATGGAATTTCCCACGTCGAGATGCTCCGCCGCGCGTGACCCTCGGATTCGGGGCGCGCCGGTGGTGAACGCGTGGACCACCGGGCGCCGGCGCGAGGCGTGGATCGCGGACGGGCGGTGACGCGGATCGAGGAGGCCCCGGTCGCCGTTTCACCAGCCGGAGCGGTCCGCGGGAAATCGCGTTCGGCGCGCCCCGATGTGCGTGCGCACGCTACTTGCGAACACCTCTGTTCGTGCGAGCCATCCTGCCTGTTCTCCTCGGTCTGGGCCTCACCGCCCTCGGTTGTGCAAGCGATCCCGGCGACGAAGCCGTCGGCGATCAGGACGACGCCCTCGGAACTGCGCCTTCTGCCGAGAGCGTCCTCTCGGACATCCGGGACGGCGCGCTCTCCCACGGCATCAAGAAGGGCTGGCTCATCGCCGGCGTCGCCAAGGTCGAGACCGAGCTGCATCACTGCCGCCCGGCCCGGCAGTTCTGCGCCGGCCCGGCGTCGAGTGACTGCGGAGGCGGACCGGTGCTCGCGGGCGGCGCCGATGGCACCTGCCGTCAGGGCGGCCTCGGGCTCTTCCAGCTCGACGAGGTCACGCAGACCGCGACGGTCAACGCGTACAAGGCGCGCGGCATCGACGTCCTCACCGTCGAGGGCAACGTCGAGGCGGGCATCTACCTCCTGCTCGAGAAGATGCAGCTGAACGGCTGCCTCTCCGGCATCTCGAGCGAGGCCGAGGCGGTCGCCTGGCTGAACGACGTCGCGCTCGGCGGCAGCGACTACGGCGAGTACACGGGCATGCTCGCGCACTGTTACAACGGCTGGGACGTGGGCCAGCCCGGGTGGCGCAAGCAGAAGGCCAAGTACGACGCCGGCATCCGCGACGTGCTCGAGCTCCACGGCGCGAGCTGGTGGGCGAACCGTTAGCACCGGGCGTAGGATGCAAGGCGCCATGAGCGCCTACCGCGAGCTCTTCGAACGCTTCGACCGTCACTATCTCCTCCGCAGCTCGGCGGACCTGCTCGAGTGGGACGCGCAGACCGTGATGCCGGAGGGCGGCGGAGACCTGCGCGGCGCGCAGCTCGGCGTGCTCCGGCTGCTCGCGCACGAGGCGATCAGCGCGCCCGACATGCGCGATCGGCTCTCCGCCGCGGAGGCGACTCCGCCCGAGGACCCGTGGGAGCGCGCCAACCTCGCCGCCATGCGACGGGCGTGGGTGCATGCCGCGGCGGTCCCGGCCGATCTCGTCGAGGCCCGCACGCGCGCGACCTCCGCCTGCGAGCTCGCCTGGCGCGCCGCGCGCCGCGCCGACGACTTCGCGAGCCTCCTGCCGCGCCTGACCGAGGTGGTGAACCTCACGCGTCAGGTCGGCCAGGCGAAGGCGTCGATGATGGGTCTCACCGTCTACGACGCGCTCGCCGACGAGTACGAGCCCGGCGCGCGCGAGGCGATCCTGACGCCGCTCTTCGCGCAGCTCGAACGCGCGCTGCCGCCCCTCGTCGACCGCATCGTCGAGCGTCAGGCGAGGGCCGGCGCCGCCCCCGCGCTCGGCGGACCGTTCCCCGTCGAGCGGCAGGCGAAGCTCGGTCGCCATCTCGCGGAGCGCATGGGATTCGACTTCACGAAGGGCCGGCTCGACGTGAGCGTTCATCCGTTCTGCGGCGGCGCCGCCGAGGACGTGCGCATGACGACGCGCTACGACGAGAGCGATTTCCTCTCGAGCGTCATGGGCGTCGTGCACGAGACCGGGCACGCGCTCTACGAGATGGGCCTGCCGCGGGCCTGGGTCCGCCAGCCGGTCGGCCAGGCGCCGGGCATGGGCCTCCACGAGAGCCAGTCGCTCCTCATGGAGATGCAGGCGGCCCGCACCCCCGAGTTCCTCGGCTACCTCGCGGAGGCCGCGTCCCGCGAGCTCGGCCTGGCGCCCGGGGCGCTCTCGCGGGAGGCGCTGCTGCGCCATGCCTCGAAGGTCGAGCGCACGCTGATCCGCACCGAGTCCGACGAGGCGACCTACCCGCTGCACATCATCGTTCGCTACGGCATCGAGCGCGCGCTCGTCTCCGGTGATCTCCCGGTCGCCGATCTGCCGCTCGCCTTCCGCGACGCGATGGAGCGCGTCGTCGGGGTGAGGCCGCCCGGCGATCGCGACGGCTGCCTGCAGGACGTGCACTGGCCGTCCGGCGCCTTCGGCTACTTCCCGAGCTACACCATCGGCGCGATCGCCGCGGCGCAGCTCTTCGCGAAGGCCCTCGAGACGAACCCGGCCATCCCCGGCGAGCTGTCGCGCGGCGAGCTCACCGGTCTCCGCGCATTCGCGCGGACGAACGTGCACGAGCAGGGCGCCCGCTACGACACGAACGGCGTGCTCGAGCGGGCGACCGGCCGCGGTCTCGACGTGGAGGTGCTCCTCGCGCACCTCCGCCGCCGGTACCTCGGCGAAGCCTCCTGATCAGTTCCCGCATCCGATCGCGGAGACGGCCGCCTCGAAGCAGTCGCGGACCTCGCCGCAACTGTCGTCGAGGCACGTCTCGAGCTTCGTCACCACCGCGTCCGGGAACAGCGCGACCGTGCTCGCGCAGTAGTCGTCGCTGAAGCTGCCGCCGCCCGCGCTGTCACACGCCTGCTTCTTCGCGGTGCACGCCGACATGTAGCGGGCCGGCACGGGCGCGCTCGCATACGGCGCGGCGGCATCCGCGAAGCAGTGGTCGTCGCCCGCGTCGCAGGCGCGGCCGACGAGGCACGCCTCGAGCCCGCTCGCGACGCCGGGCCGGAGCTTCGTCTCGTAACAGACCGCGCGCGCGTTGCAGGAGCCGTCCGGCGCGTCCCCGCACTTCGCCGCGCGCGCGTCGTCCTGCGCGCAATAGCCGGACGTGCTCGTGGCGCCGCCGTCGCTCGTCGTGACGGCGCCGTCACCGGACGTGACGCCACCGTCACCGGTACCGACGCCCGTGGTGCTGCCCGAGCATGCTGCGAGCGTCACCACCGCGAGGAACGACGCCGCGAGCAAGGAAGAGAATTTCATGATCGGCGCGATAGCACCGGTCATGCCACCCGCGATTCAGCGAGCGAAACGGCCGGTCTCCGGCGCGCGAGCACGACACCACGGCCCACCCGCGTGTGAACCGCGGGCGACGGGCGAGCGCGTCACTTGTCGACGAACGCCTTCTCGATCAGGTAGTCGCCCGGCTCGCCGGAGTTGCCCTCGATGAACCCGCGCTCCTCGAGGAGCGCCGCGGTGTCCTTGAGCATCTCGGGGCTTCCGCACAGCATGACGCGGTCCTGCTGGGCGTCGAACGGGGCGAGGCCGAGGTCCGCGAAGACCTTGCCTTCCTTGATGAGCGTCGTGATCCGGCCCTGGTTCTTGAAGCTCTCGCGCGTGACCGACGGGTAGTAGAGCAGCCGCCCGCGGACGTACTCGCCGAGGATCTCGTTCGACGGCAGCTCTTCGCCGATGAACTTCGCATACGCGAGCTCCTCGACCTGACGGCACGTGTGCGTGAGCACCACCTTCTCGAACCGCTCGTACGTGTCCGGATCCTTGATGATGCTGAGGAACGGCGCGAGGCCCGTGCCGGTCGCCAGCAACCACAGGGTCCGGCCCGCCTTCAGGTTGCCGATGGTCAGCGTGCCGGTGGGCCGCGTGCCCACGAGCAGCGAGTCGCCGACCTTCACGTGCTGGAGCCGCGAGGTGAGCGGCCCGTCCTGGACCTTGATCGAGAAGAACTCGAGCGTGTCCTCGTAGTTCGCGCTCGCCATCGAGTACGCGCGGAGGAGCGGCTTGCCCTCGACCTCGAGCCCGATCATCACGAACTGCCCGTTCGAGAAGCGGAACGCCGGATTGCGCGTGCACCGCAGGGTGAAGAGGCGGTCGGTCCAGTGGTGGACGTCGAGGATCGTTTCGGTCGTGTATTTCAGGGACACGGGGTCAGTCCTGGCGTGGGAAGAGGCGCCCGGGAGCGGGATCGCGCGGACTCTAACGCACCGCAGTCACGACGACAAATGGTGCTTCGCCCGCGCGCCTACTGCGCGTGGATCTGCACGTGCGTCGCGGCGGCGCGGCACATCCGCAACGTCTCGTCCCAGTCGGGGTGGCGGACGATGATGCGTCCGTCCCCGACCGGGCTCTGCCGCCAGTCCTTGCGCGGCGTGCCCGGGCGCGCGAGCGTCTCGTCGACGAGCCACGGTCCGCAGGCGCGGGCGAAGTCGGTGAGCCCCTCGATGCGCGTCACGTTTCCCGAGCCTCGCGCGCGCTTGAACACCATGCCGACGTTGTACTTGCGGGTCGTGCTCGCCTCGAACGCCCCGTGACACACGACGCGCGCCCACTCGCGATAGAGGTCCACGTCGCACGTGAAGTTCATCTGGTCGACGATCCCGGCGCCGCCGGGACGGCACGCGATCTCGCCGAAGACCGCCTCGCCGGAAGGGGTGAGGAACCACTCCATGTGCGTTGCGCCGTTGGTCATGCCGAGCACCTCGAGCGCCCGCCGACCGAGCTCGATGCCGCCGGCGAGGGCGGGCTGCCCGAGGTCACGGATGCTGATCGCGATCGGGCTGATCCACTCGTTCTTCGAGGCATCGAGCGGCTTCGGCAGGTACTGCGTGACGTTCTCGAACACCGGCTTGCCGCGCAGGCAGATCGTGTCGAACGTGAGCTCCTCGCCCTCGATGTACTCCTCGCAGCTCGCCTCGGTCATGTGACCGATCGCCGGGAGCGTGCGCTCGAGGTCGGACCAGCTCGTCACCTTGTACGTGCTCTCGCAGCCGGCGCCGCCGATCGGCTTGAGGATGAGGGGAAACCCGTTCTCCTCCGCGAACGCGCGGACCTGCGCCGACGTCGTGACCCGTCGCGAACGAGGCACCCGCAGGCCGGCGGCACGGAGGCGCTGCTTCATCAGCTCCTTGTCGCGGAAGGCGAGGGCGGTCCCCGGCGACATGCCCGGCATGCCCCAGCGCTCGCGGAGGCGCGCGGCGAGCAGCACGCAGGGCTCCCAGTTGGTCAGCACGCGGTCCATGTCCCGGCCGCGCAGCCAGTCGGAGACGCGGTTCATCACGTCGACCTCGTCGAGGATGCGGGGAACCTGGAGGTAATCCGCGAGGTACGGCTTCAGGTGCGCCGGCAGCGCCTCGCGCGCGGTGTCCCCCACGCCGTGGACCTCGGCGCCGACCTCGGCGAGACCCCGCACGAAGTGGGACATGCTTTCCGGGAAGCCCGGCGACAGGAAGACGACCCTCATGGCGGGCGCGCCCTCGTAATACAGGCGGCGAGATCGCGCAACCGGCGCCCCCGTCGGCCGACCAGCCCACCATGCCTGCCATTCCCTCCCAGGACCTGGTCATCCGCCTGCTGCCCGGCTCGATCCCGAGCTCGCGTCACGAGCTGGTGCTCTCGGCCGATCGACCCCACCTGCCGTTCTCGGTCGGGGACCACGGCGACTGGCGGGTGAAGACCGGCGAGCCCTCGCTCCACGCGATGTTCGCGTTCAACGGCATCGATCTCTACGTCGGCGCCGACGGTCCGGGGGTCCTCGCGAACGGCGAGGAGCTCGCGCACCGGTGGGCGGTCCTCCCCCTGCCGGCGACGATCGACGTCGGCAGCGTCCGCCTGGAGCTCGAGCTCCGCGCCCGCGTGCAGTCCGCGCTGCCCGCGTTCACCTTCCCGGGCGAGCCGCCCGAGCCCGAGGACGCGCCGGTCGCCGCGGAGATGATCTCGCCCGCGGCCTGCTCGGTGCGGCGGTTCCAGGCCGATGCGGTCACCACCATCGACGACGAGCGCCTCCAGGCCGCCCTCCGACTCTCCCAGGACGAGGCGCGCGCGATCGCCCTCGCCCGCACCGAGCCGACCGCGAAGCCCACCGCGCTGCGCCGTCCGCGGATCCGCCCGATCACGTCGCAGCAGGGAAGCCGCTGATCGCCGGGTACGTCAGTTGACCTGGCCGCTCGCCTCGATCGCGAAGCGCACGCGCGCGGCGAGGCGCGGGTCGCCGGTGCGGGCCAGCAGGTGCTCGAGCGAGCTCCGCACCTCCGGCGAAGGGGGCCCCTGCCGGAGCAGGAGGGTCGTGAGCTGCTGCTCGGCCTCGCCGCCGAGCTGCGGCGTGTCGAGCAGCTGCGCGAGCTCGCGCTGCTCACCGGGCGTGGCGGGCTGCTGGGCGAGCGACGCGAGCGCCGTCACCTGCACCTCCTCGTCCTGGTCCCGCGCGAGAGTGACGAGCGCCGCGTGGCTCTCGGGCGTCTTCGTCTTGCGCAGCGCCGACGCTGCCGCGCGCCTCACCGCCGGATCCTCGTCGCGTGCGTGCTTCGCGATGCGCGGCACCTGCGCGCCGTCGCCGGCGTTGCCGAGCGCCGAGAGATACGCCGCCCTGGCGCCCGGCGCCTTCGACCGGTCGAGCGCCTCGGCGAGCGCGTTCGTCGCCGCCTTCCCCTCGCCATGGATGCCCCGCGCCTCGAGCCGGCCGGCGAGCGCGCCGAGCACGTGCGCCTCCGCGTAGGCCATCTCGGTATCCCCCGAGGCCTGGCTCTGCGCGAGCCGATCCCGCACCTGACGGGCCGTTGCCGCGCTCGGCTGCTCGACGAGCACGAGCCGCTGGACGTAGTCGAGGCGCGACTCGCCCTGCCGGGCTGCCGCCGTGTCGAGCGTCTTCAGGAGCGCTGCCTGCGCTGCCTCGCCGCCCGTCGCCGCGAGCAGATCGAGGATGGCGACGCGTCCGCTCGATCCGAGGGCCTCGTCCTCGAAGTGAATCGCCACCTCGGACAGCAGCTCCGGGTGGAGCTCGAGGAGCGCCGAGGAGCGGACGAGCCAGCCCTTCGCGAGGCTGCTCGGTCCCGCGGCGGCCATGGTCGACACGCCGCCGAGCACGTCGTCGATGCTGGCGCCCTCGGCGAGGCGCAGGAGCGCCGCGTGATGCTCGGCCTCGCTCTCGTACACCTCGCCCGGGAGCTTCGACGTGAGCGCCGCCGCGTCGACGGACGCGAGGGCCACGTCCGTGCCGCCGGTGCGCTGCGCCTCGAACGAAGAGGTGGAGTCGAGCGAGGCGGGGCGACCAGGAAAGCCCGCGTGGATCTCGCGCTTGTCGACGAGGCTCGCAACGGCGTCGCCGTCCTTGAACGTGACGTTGGACTCGCCGCGGGCCGCGATCACGCATGCGCCGGTGCACGTCTCGGGGAGACCTTCGACGGACACGGCGCCGAGGACGGTCCGGTCGAACGCCGCGCCGCGCGGCTCGTAGCGCATCCGGAAGACGCCGGCGCTGCTCCGCTCCTCGCGCTCGAAGGGAGTCGTTGCGGAGACGGGACGCTCGAGCAGCACCTGCCGCGCCGCATTCTCGACGAGCTGCACGGTGAGCGAGGAGCTGTTCTTGTCGACGAGGACGCGCGTGATGCGGCCGTCCTCGACGACGAGGTGAATCGGCTGGTTCTCGAGGCTCTTCATCGCCGCCTCGCCGCTCTGGAGGAGCTCCGTGCCGGAGACCACGACGCGCGAGGTGCGCACGTCGCGGAGCTCCGCGCGGATGGCGTCGAGATCATCGGTGGTGCGCTCGCCGGCGAGGACGAGGTCCGCCTCCAGGTCGAGCGCGCCCGTGATCGTCCCGTCCCGTCCTTCTCCCGCTTCCCCCTCGGGCAGCCGCGCGGTGGACGTCTCGCGCCAGCGCACGTGGAGCACCGCCTCGCGACCGAGTGCGGGTGCCGCGAGCGACAGCGCGCTGCCCTTCGGATCGGCGCCGCGCACCTTGCGGAGCACGACGAGGCCGAGCGCGCAGAGCGCCGCGAGGAGGGCGGTGAGGACGAGGACGGAACGACGACGCATGATGATCTCCTGCTTCTTTCCTGATTATCGCTTCAGTTCATTCCGACAGTGCCGATCGTGCCGATTCCGCCGATCGTGCCGATTCCCCCGACGCTGCCGGTGCTCGGCTTCGTCGCGGTATCGAAGATCGGGATCTTCACGTCCTTGCTGTAGGCGAAGATCGGGAACTGGAGCGAGTACCCGTCCCAGTCGTAGATCTGCTTCGAGGCGAGGTCGGCACACCCGAGGTACGGAATGCAGCTCTCCAGGAAGACGCTGATGTTGCCCTTGAGGAGGTCGAGGTCCACCGCCGAGCTGGCGCGCAGCTGGAGGGTGAGGTCGTTCTGGTTGCCGATCAGCTTCACGCCGCCCGAGGCCGGCGCCGAGACCTTGATGATGTCGACGTCGCCGCGCGCGCCGCCCTGGATCAGCGAGACGCCGACCGAGAGCTCGGGAACGACGTGGAGGTCGATCCACGGGGTCACCGAGATGCTCGCGTCATAGGCGAGATTGTCCGGATTGCAGCCCGACGCCGCCACCGCGCTTGCCTTCAGGTCGGCGCCCGCGCGGATCTCCGCCTTCACCTGCAGCTTCACGGCCACCGCGGCCACGTGCAGCCACTTCGTGTACGTGCGCTGCGCGAGCGTCCTGGTCACCTTCTTGTCGATCGGCGTCAGGGTCGGTGCGGTGCCGCTCCAGTCGATCGGCGTATAGACGTCCTCGCCGAGCACCCGGAGGTGCGAGTGGAAGGTGTTCGCGTCGCCCAGCTCGCGCACGCTCAGCTTGTGACGCGTGTCGAGCACCGAGATCTGTTGCCCGAGCGCGTAGGCGCTGGCATTCGCGTTCGCATAGGCGTTGCCCTTCAGCTTGCAGATGCGCTGCGTGCTCGCCTGTCGCTCCGCCTCGACCTGCCAGCCCGCGTCGTAGGAATAGCCGGCCGCGAACCAATCGCGATCACCCCACTCGTCACCGTCGCTCGTCCGCTGGCCGACGAGGCTCGGCCCGAGCTTGGGCAGCGATTGCGCGGCGATCCAGGTGGCGAGCGCGTCGGTGTCGGTCCGATACGCAGCCGGGACGCGCGAGAAGTCGCCCGCCGTGGCGGTCACGCATTCCGAGAAGAGCTGCTCGCTCGCGCGATGGTTGTGCCCGGCGTACCGGGTCACGAACTGACGAGGGGACCAGTCGCACTTGACCGCGCTCGGATCGAGACATCCGTGCGTCACCGTGCCGGTCGTCGGGTCCGGACGATCCCACTCCGCGAAGAGGAGGGCCGCCATGTCCGCGAGGGCGCGAGTGTTCTGCGCCTGGTACTGCGCGAGCAGCGCCTCGGAGTCGAGCCGCGCCTGGCCGGACTGCCCGGGAATCACCGCCTGGAGGATGGCGATACCGAACCTCGCGACCGCCGCGTCGGTGATCGCCTTGCCGTAGGACTCGGTTCGCTGCCGGATGCTCGCCAGCTCGGCGGCCGGAACGGGGTGCGCCGCGAAGAGATCGTGCATGGCGCGGTGCCATTCCAGCTCCGACGCGGCGGTGGCCTTCGGCCCGGCATTCACCCAGGCGATGATGGCGTCGGCCTTCGCGCGGAAGCCCGGATCGCTCGCGTACGACGGATGGCTCGTGAGGTACGAGGCCCCGACCGTGAGCGCCGCCTTGCCGTCCGCGAAGAAGGCATTCTTGAATTGCGAATAACCGCCAGCGCGGACCGGCTGCCACGCCATGGCGGATCCGTTCTTCTTCAGCATCGTGGTCTTGAGCCCGGGCGTCGCGCCGAGGAGCGACAGCTGGTAGACGCACTCGCTATTCGTCCCGCACGTCTCCGCGGCCTCGCTGAACCGCTCGGCGTCGTAGAGGCTCTCGTACGCATACTCCTGGCACGAGGCGACGGCGTTTCCGTTCCCCTCGTACGCGGGATGCTGGGGCGTGGTGTCGGCGACCGCCGAGGACATCGGCTTCATGCGCCCGAGCTGCGAGGCGGTGGCGAAGGAGAACGTTCCGAACGTCAGCTTCTGCGCCGGCATCGCGACCGGCGCGAGCTGCTTCGCGACCTGGAACCGGTCCACCCCGGGCGCCGTTTCCTTCAGGATGGTCGTCGTCGCCGAGGTCCAGCGCACCTCGGCCTGGTAGCCGGGCAGGACGAGGTCTCCGCACGCGCTGCGGTTACGGAGGCCGCACGTCGATTCGAGGTAGGTCGGATCATCGCAATCCTTGAGGGTGGGGGCCGCGCACGTCGGCGGCGGTCGGATGATGGTGGGCGCAGGGGCTGGCGACGGGTCGCGCGGGTCCAGGGTCGCGCGCGGAAGCGCCATCGCATGGCCGGTGAGGACCACCGAAGCGAGGAGGGCCGCGCCCGAGAGGAGCGCGGGCCGGACAGAGAGACGGGTTTGCATGGCGGCCCGACTGCAGCGGCCGTACCGCGAGCGCAGGCGCCGGGCTGCCGCCCAGTACCGGGAAATCGCCGGCGTTTTCCGGTCACCCGATCGGGCGACGGCCCGGCGCCGGCGAGCGCGCGCGCGGCCGGACGATGCGCGCGCGCGCGCCTTCGGTCAGTCGAACGAGAGGGACGGCTCGTCCGACACCGAGAGCGTCAGGACGGCGATCTTCACGAGCTCGTTCTTCTCGAGCTCGCGCGAGAGCCGCCGGAGGCGCCGGGCCACCTCGTCCTCGGGGGCGTCGCCCACGAGGTCGACCGCCGCCACGAGGAACAGCTCCGCGGGGCCGACGAACTCGAGATGAAGGTACGTCACGCGCTGGATCTCCCGGTGCGCGAGGATGTCCTTCCCGACCGCCTTCCGGATCCGCGACGGCGGCGTCGCGCCGATGAGGTACCGGCGGTTCCGGTCGATGAGCACCACCGCGACCACGCCGAGGAGGATGCCGATGAGGATGGATCCGCCCGCGTCCCACGCGGCGTTCCCGGTGAGCTGGTGGAGGCCGACGCCGGCGCCGGCGACGAGCAGACCGATGAGGGCCGCGGTGTCCTCGGCGACGACCGCACGCAGGGTCGTGTGCGACCCGTTGAGCACGTAGTCCACCACGGTCCGCCGGTACTCCCTGGCCTTGCGCCGCGCCTCGAGCAGCGACTGGACGAGCGAGAAGCCCTCGACCAGGAACGAGATCGCGAGCACCGCGTAGGCGATCGGGAAGTCCGCCGCCTCGCTCGGGTGCACGAGCTCGAGGACGCCGCGCGCCACCGAGACCACCGCGCCCACCGTGAACAGCCCGAAGGCCGCGAACAGGGACCAGACGTACGCCTCGCGCCCGAAGCCGAGAGGGTGCCGATCGTCGCGTGGCCGCGCCGCACGGCGATCCGCGACGAGAAGGAAGATCTCGTTTCCGGTGTCTGCCCAGGAGTGTGCCGCCTCGGCGAGGAGCGACGGGGAGCGGGTCAGCACCGCGGCGACGGTCTTCGCGAGCGCGACGAGGAGGTTCGCCAGGAAGGCGATCACGACGACCACGAGGCGACTCTAGCCGCTACGTGGCATTCACCTGCGAGGGATCACGCGGACACGACCCCGAACGTGAGCGGTCCGATGCTCATCACCGTGCCCACGCGTAGGATCGCGTGGCGCACCGCCGTCCCGTCGACGATGATTCCGTTCGTGCTGCCGAGGTCCGTGACGACCCAGCCGCTCTCGGTGCGCTCGATGACCGCGTGTCGCCGCGACACCGCGCCGTCGTCGATGACGAAGTCGGCCGCGCCCGGGCTCCGGCCGATGACGAACGGCGCCCGGTCGACGGTGACCGACGCGCTTCCGTGGTCGAGCACGAGCGGCGCCGTCACTGCGACGCGCGAGGGCAGCGGCCTGCGCTCACCGGCCGACGGCGGCGGGGCGGAGGGCGGCGGAGCCGACGGCGGCGCGATCGTCGAGCTCCGCTGGGCGCGCACCGGCGGCGGAGGAAGGGTCGCGACGAGCGCGTCGGGCGGCGCAGGGAGGCGCGACGACGAAGGCCCGGAGGCGCGCGGCTGCACCTCCTGCTGCAGGCTCGCGGGGGGCACGGAGCGGCGCGGCTCGCCTCCTTCGTCGGCGAGGAGCCGTTGCATCGCCTCCTCGAGGAGCCAGTCGACGGAGCAGCCCTGCTCGAACGCGCGCCGCTCGAAGTCGCGCAGCAGCTCGGCCGAGCACTCGAACGACACCGTCCGCGGCGCCGGGCCGGTGGCGGAGGTGCGTGAACGATTCTCGCGGCGGAGGGGCTTCATTTCGGGCCGGGGAGCTGGAAGACGTCCCAGGCCGGCGTGTGATTGTGCTCGTTCTCGGGCTGGTTCCACAGGCTGAGCGCCGCGTAGGTCTTCACGGTGGCCCCGTCGATGACGATGGGTGCGACGTAGAGCTGCGGACCATCGCTCGACGGGTTGCGCGTCGAGGAGAACACCACGAAGTAGTACTTCTTCGAGCCGTCGGTCCGGACCTCGGGCGAGAACTTCGCCCAGGAGTTCGTGAGGCCGGGGCTCTTCTTCGCCGTGAGGCACGCCGGAGGATCGTTGGCGGCGAGGCGCGTGGGCGTTCCGCCCGCCGACGGCACCACGAACACCTCGGCGTTCGCGTTGTTGTAGCTGGTCTGCCCGTTCGGAACGCGGTTGAACGCGACCAGCTGATCGTCGGCCGAGAAGTTCGGATAGAACTGGTTGTACGTGGGGTCGGAGGCGCCCGGCAGTGCCACGGGGGTGCCGCCGGCGCGCGCCGCATAAGGGACGATGTGGATCTGCCCGTCGGCCGCGATCACGCCGGCGCCGGCGCCCGTGGTGGTCGCGACGTACGCCACCTTCGTGCCGTCGTGGCTCCAGATGGCCGACGACGCGGCGGTGTTCTCGGCGGTGCGCGCGAGGACGCCCCAGCCCGTGCCCTGCGCGTCGCTCGTCGCCTCGAGGTCGGTCCACACCATCTCGGTGCGCGGCCCGACGTTCATCATCGAGATCATCGTGTGGTCGCCGGCGGACCAGTGACCCTTCGAGAACGTCGGGGCATATTGCTGGCGCCCCATCAGCGCGCGCGCCGGAGCGGTGAGGAACGGCGGCTCGGTCGACATGCCGTCGACGGTGCGCAGCGCGATCGATCCGGGCGTTCCGTCGCTGGGGCTCGAGGAGCCGGTGAGCCCGGCGTACATGCCGTCCGGGGTCGACGTGTGACACGCCACGCACTGCGCGCCGGCCTGGGCGGGCGTGATGACGGTCTGGACGGTCTCGTCGCCCACCTTGAAGCCCTTCAGGATCGTGCCGCCGCTGGTCGTCCAGTAGACGACCGAGCCCGAGGCCTGCACGCCTGGCGGCGCGATCTCGATGTCTCCCTCGGTGCCCTTGAAGGGACCGGCGAGGGTCTTGCCCGTCCCGTCGACGACCGCGCTGCGCACCGTCACGTGGACGGTTCCGGTGCCGGTCGCCGTGAGCGTGGTCCACAGCCCCTTGTCGAGGATCGTTCCGCTCTTGGTCGTGTACACGACGAGCGGCGACGTCTGGTTGGGGACGACCAGCTTGATCTGGAAGAGATTCTGCTCGGGCGTCGTCGTCCAGCGGAACCGGGGGCGCAGCCAGTTGGTCGGGAACAGCGAGCCCATCTCGGGCTCGAAGAGGCAGGGCCCTGCGCTGCCGCCCCCATCGGCGGTGCCGGCTGCCCCGTCGGCCTGGGCGAACACCGCCTCGGCGGCAGGCGTCGCGCCGTCGGCGAACACCGGCGCCTTGAAATCGTCGTGCACCACGGGCGGACCCGCCTCGGGGAGCGTCGAGGTCTCGGTGGCGAAGCCGGCGTCGGGGTCGACGAAGGTGCTGTCGTCGGGGGTGGTGCCGCACGCGACGGCGCCCGCGAAACCCGCAGCGAGGATGGAACAAAGAAGGAGGGTGAGGGCGCGGTCGGGACGCATGTGCAGGTCGCGGAGTCTACCAGGCGACCCGGCGCGCGCGCCCGTCTCGATGACGGCGCGCACGCGCGGCGCCCCTGGATCGTCCGCGCGAGCGCAGGGTAGGACCTTGTGAGGTGAAGAGCGGGCTCACCCTGCGACGAGCCCGCCTGGGCTCACGCGACGATCACGGACTCGGGCTGCTCACCGACCGACGGCCGACGGAACAGCTTGAGCGAGCGTCCCTCGAGATGCGTCTGCCCGTCGACGGGGACGGTCTCCGTCGCGTCGTCCTCGTTCGTGTCGAGGAGGAGCTCCCAGGGATCGGCGTTCTGCTCGAGGTTCGGCATCGTCACGTCGAGCGGGTCGTGCCCGGCGTTGATGACGAGGAGGAGGTCGTCGTCGTGGAGCACGTTGCCGTTCTCGTCGACGTCATCGAGCCCAACTCCGGACAGCTCCATCGTCATGGCCCGCGTGATCGGCGCGTTCCAGTCCTCCTCGGTCATCGGCTGGCCGTCGTAGCGGAACCAGAGGAGATCCTTCAGCGCCGAGCCACGGATGTCGCGGCCCTTGAAGAAGGTCGAGCGCCGGAGAGCCGGGTGCTCGCGGCGCAGCTTGATCAGCTTGGCCGTGAACGCGAAGAGCGACTTCTGCTCGGGCGTGAGGTTCCAGTCGTACCAGCTGACCTCGTTGTCCTGGCAGTACGCGTTGTTGTTGCCGTGCTGCGTGCGACCGATCTCGTCGCCGCCGCAGATCATCGGCGTGCCCTGCGACAGGAGGAGCGTCGCCAGCAGGTTCCGCTGCTGGCGCGCGCGCAGGCGGAGGATGTCCTGGTTCTCGGTCGGACCTTCCTCCCCGCAGTTCCAGGAGTCGTTGTCGTTCGCGCCGTCGCGCCCCTCCTCGCCGTTCGCCTCGTTGTGCTTCTCGTTGTAGCTGACGAGATCGCGAAGCGTGAAGCCGTCGTGGGCGACGATGAAGTTGATGCTCGAGTACGGCCGGCGCCCGTCGTCCTCGTAGAGGTCGCTGGATCCGCTGAGGCGATACGCAATCTCCGCGGCGAGCCCGCCGTCACCCTTCCAGAACCGGCGCATGCTGTCCCGGTACTTGCCATTCCACTCCGCCCAGCGGACCGGGAAGTTGCCGACCTGGTAGCCGCCCTCGCCGACGTCCCAGGGCTCGGCGATGAGCTTCACCTGGCTGAGGACCGGGTCCTGGTGGATGATCGTGAAGAAGCTGGAGAGCTGGTCGACCTCGTGCAGCGAGCGCGCGAGCGCCGACGCGAGGTCGAAGCGGAAGCCGTCGACGTGCATCTCGAGGACCCAGTAGCGCAGCGAGTCCATGATGAGCTGCAGCGTCTGGGGGTGCCGGACGTTGAGGCTGTTGCCGGTGCCCGTGTAATCGAAGTAGTGCCGCTTGTCGTCGGTGAGGCGGTAGTATGTGGTGTTGTCGATTCCCTTGAACGACAGCGTCGGCCCGAGGTGATTTCCCTCAGCCGTGTGGTTGTAGACGACGTCGAGGATCACCTCGATGCCCGCGGAGTGGAGGCGCTTCACCATCTCCTTGAACTCGCGAACGCCCTCGCCGGGCATGTCGTTGGCGCGGTAGCGCGACTCGGGCGCGAAGAAGGCGATGCTGTTGTAGCCCCAGTAATTGCGGAGCCCCTTGTCGAGCAGCGGCTGGTCGTCGACGAACGCGTGCACCGGCAGGAGCTCGATCGCGTTGATGCCGAGCTCATGGTAGTAGCGGATCATCGCGTCGCTCGCGACGCCCGAGAACGTGCCGCGGATCGCCTCCGGCACCTCGGGATGCTTCATCGTCAGGCCGCGGACGTGGGCCTCGTAGATGACCATCTGGTGGAGCGGGATGGACGGAGAGCGGTCGTCCTGCCAGTCGAACGACGGGTCGATGACGACCGCGCGCGGCGCCCCGAGCTGCTCCTTCTCGTGCTTCTTGAGGTCCTCGTCGGGATGACCGAGCTCGTACGCGAAGGCGCCACGGCTCCAGTCCTCGTGGCCGACCACCGCCTTGGCGTAGGGGTCCATCAGCACGACGTTCTCGTTGAAGCGATGGCCCTGGTGCGGATCGTAGGGGCCGGTCACGCGGAAGCCGTAGCGCTGGCCGGGCTTGATGTTGCGAAGGTAGCCGTGCCACACGAAGGCGGTGCGCTGCCGGAGACGGACCCGCACCTCGTTGTCCGATTCATCGAACAAGCACAGCTCGACGCCGGTGGCGTTCTCGGAATAGACCGCGAAGTTGACGCCCCTGCCGTCCCAGTTTGCCCCGAGCGGATAAGGGGCCCCCGGAAGAATTCTCGTTTCGGATGCCATCTCGCAAACCTCGCACGGCGGCGGGCAGGACGTGATGGAATCGGCTGCGACGTTTTGCTGCGACGCGCTCGGATCCTCCGGCGCGCTCAGACGCTCAGAGCGAACCGTTCAGCGGATCGTGCGCGCTGCCGCCCTTCGAGAACGGCGAGCTGCTCTTCGCCGCGCCGGCACCCTTCCGCGGCGCAGCGCCCGCGGCGCGCCGGGCCTTCGCCGCGGCGGCGGCCTCCGCCTTCTTGTCCCTCGCGGCGAGCGCTTTCTTCTGCGCGTCGCTGAGCACCGGCGCGGCGGGCGCGGGCGCAGCGACCGGAGCCGGAGTGACGACGGGCTGCGGTGCCGCGGCGGTGACGATCGGGGCCGCGATCTCCGTGCGGACCGCCGCCGCGCCGACCGACGGCGCCGATGCGCCCGCGCTCGCCGCGAGGGCGACGAGGCCGAGCACGGAGGCGACGGCGGGCACGAGCAGCAGCTTCTTGAACGACCATCGCGGCTTCAGCGCGGCCATCTCCGCGCCGAGGTCGAGGCTCATGGCCACCGGCCGCATGGAGTCGGCGGCGACGGGCAGTGACATGTCGACGTCGACGCTCGGCTCCTCGTCGAGGCCGGCGATCTCGCCGAGCCGTGCGAACGTCGCTCCGTCGGGCGGACAGACCTGGGTGTCGACGGTGATGACGCCGTCCTCGAAGAGCGCGTCGAGCATCTCGAGCGACATCGTGCGCTCACCCCCCGCGAGCCACACGCGCCAGAGGTCCTGGGAGTCGCCGAGGTCGGGGCAGGTATCGCGCAGCATCACACCCGGCTGGTGCAGCGACCGTGCCGCCCGGAACGGCCACGGCCACGCTACGATCGGCGGGGATTTTCCCGTGAATCACGGGTGACCCGGGGCGGGGAGACGGGCCATGGCCGATCCAGATCGTGGGGTCGCACAGGCCGGCTGCGCGTCCGCTCACAACGCGGCGGCGACCTGCTCGGCGCCCGTGAGATCGTAGATGGCCTCGGCGGCGCACGCCCATGCGGTGCCGACGGCGAGGCCGCTCAGCACGTCGGTCGGCCAGTGGACGCCGAGGTACACCCGGGAGGCCCCGACCGAGGCCGCGAGTGCCGCCGCGCCTCCGAGAAGGGTGCCGCGGTACGGGCGCAACCTCTTGCTCCGCGACGCGACGAACGCGAGCGTGAGATAGATCGAGGCCGCACCGGTCGAATGGCCGGACGGGAACGACGAGCTGTCGACCACCTCGAGGTGCTCGAGCAGCGTCGGCCGCGCGCGCCGGAAGAAGCGCTTGATGCCGAGCTCGGCGGTGATTCCGCCGAGCGCGCCGACCGCCACCTGGGAGGCGAGCCGCGGCTTGTGTCGCGCGAGGATGACGGCGGCCGCAGCCATGCCCCCGGCACCCGGAACGCTGCCGAAGAACGTGAGCCCCTGCACGCACACGTTGATGAATGGCCGGCGCGCACGGCCCATCGCCCGCACGATCTTCCGATCGAGCGGGTTGACCTCGTTGCCCGAGATGACCCGCGTGAGCGCGAGGAAAGCGCCGACCGCTCCCAGCGCGATCGCCGCGAGTGAGGCATCCCTGCTCCAGCGCATGCGACGACGCGCCGTGCGGTGCGCATGCGCAGGGTCGGCGGTGGCCGCTGCCGTCGCGGCCCCGCGAGGATCGTCGACGATGTCAGACCGCAAGAGCTCGTCGATGACGGAGGTGCCTGAAGCCATGGCCGGCCCCGTGCGAGCGCCGTGCCTGACCCGGAGCAAGGCGTCGTGACGCAACGCTGCCGTCGGGCGGGCATCCTACCTTCCGGAACAATCCACCATGGTGCCGCTGTCCGTCCTCGATCTCGTTCCCGTCGTACAGGGATGCACGCCGCGCGACGGTCTGCATCGGAGCCTCGATCTCGCGCAGCACGTCGAGAAGCTCGGTTACCGCCGCTTCTGGGTCGCCGAGCATCACAACATGGAGGGCATCGCGAGCGCGGCCACCTCGGTCGTCATCGGGTACCTCGCGCAGGGCACGTCGACGATCCGGGTCGGCGCGGGTGGCGTCATGCTGCCGAACCATTCGCCGCTCGTCATCGCCGAGCAGTTCGGCACGCTCGAGTCGCTCTACCCGAAGCGCATCGACCTCGGCCTCGGCCGCGCGCCGGGCACCGACCAGATGACGGTGCGCGCGATGCGGCGTGACGCTCGTGCGTCCGACGACTTCCCGGAGGACGTGCAGGAGCTGCAGGCGCTCTTCGCGGAGCCTCGCGAGGGCCAGCGTATCCGTGCCGTCCCGGGCGCGGGGCTCAACGTTCCGCTCTGGATCCTCGGCTCGAGCCTCTTCGGGGCGCAGCTCGCGGCGGCGCTCGGCCTGCCGTACGCCTTTGCCTCGCACTTCGCGCCCCAGGCGCTCGCGCAGGCGATACCGCTCTACAAGAAGAAGTTCGAGCCTTCGAAGCAGCTCGAACGACCCTACGCGATGGCCGGGATCAACGTGGTCGTCGCCGACACCGACGCGGAGGCAAAGCGCCTCTTCACGACCTTGCAGCAGGCGTTCACCGATCTCCACCGCGGGACGCGCGGGCTCCAGAAGCCTCCCATCGACGACATCGAGACGTACTGGACCCCCGCCGAGAAATACATGGCGGTGGGCATGCTCAGCGCCTCGGTGGTTGGCTCTCCGGCGACGGTGAAGAAGGGCCTCGACCGCTTCGTCGCCGAGCACGGCGTCGACGAGCTGATGGTCACGACCAGCGTGTTCGACCACGAGGCGCGGAAGCGCTCGTACCAGCTGCTCGCCGACGTCTGGAAGTAGCGCAACGGCCGCGCTCGAAGCCGTGGCGCGCGCGCGGTAAGCTCGGGCGCGATGGGCCAGCTCGGACTCTTCGGCGGCCGCGAGGAGCCGCGGATCGAACCGTCGTTCGCGGGCATGACGCGCATCGTGCTCGATCACGGCGCGTGGATCGACGTCGCGCGTGGCTGGCTGCACGGCCACGAGACCCTGTTCGAGCAGCTCGCAGCGCGTGCCGCGTGGCGCTCGGAGAGCCGCGTCATGTACGAGCGCACCGTCGACGTGCCCCGGCAGATCGCCGTGCTCGAGGATCCCGACGCCATCCATCCGGTGCTGAACGAGATGCGCCGCGCCCTCGACGCGCGTTACGGGACCTCCTTCGAGCGCCTCACCGCGGCGCTGTACCGGGACGGTCGCGACAGCGTCGCCTGGCACGGTGACACTACCGCTCGTGAGATGCCCGACGCGCTCGTCGCCACCGTCTCGGTCGGCGTCCCGCGCAAGTTCCTCCTGAGGCCGACCGGCGGCGGCGCGTCGACCGCGCTCATGCTCGGGTGGGGAGACCTGGTGGTGATGGGCGGGACGTGTCAGCGCACGTACCAGCACGCGATCCCGAAGGTCGCGCGTGCCGGCGCACGAATGGCCATCATGTTCCGTCCGGTGTGGATCGCGCGCACGCCCTGAACGGAATGCGCAGGAGCTCGCGCAACACCATTGCGCAATCACGGCGGTCGATCGTCCGCTACACCGTGCTTTCCCATGAGCCACCACTTCGCGGTCCGGTCTCTCGCGCTCCTCACGCTGCTCGCCGTCGCCGGCTGCGCAGCGACGCCGGACGGCGCCGGGCCCGACGAGGAGGAGAACGTCGGCGAGATCAGCGAGGCGCTCTCCAACGTGTGCCCGCCGACGAGCAACGTGACCGGCGTCGACGTCGCGTCGTACCAGCATCCCGGCGGCAAGGCGATCGACTGGAAGAAGGTCGCAACCAATCGCAAGTTCGCCTACGTCAAGTCGACGCAGGGGACCGCCTACGCGAATCCGTATTACCCGAACGACATGGCGAACGGGCGCAGCGCCGGCCTCGTCATGGGCAGTTATGCGGTGATCGGGCCGAAGTCGAAGACCGGCAAGACGGGCGCGGAGCAGGCCGCCTACTTCCTCGCGCACAGCTCGATCAAGCCCGGAGATCTGCCGCCGCTGCTCGATGTCGAGCCGTTCGCCGAATATGGCTCGGTCCTGCCCGAGTCGAGCACGGTCCTGTCGTGGCTGACCGCGGTCGAGAAGGCCATCGGACGGAAGCCCACCGTCTACATCCGGCCCGACCTCGTCGTGCAGCTCGGGACGCCGGCGTATCTAGGCGCGTACGCCCTCAACATTCCCAATTACAGCAACTGCCCCGGATATCCGAATGCGTATCCGGTGAAGAATCTCCGCTTCTGGCAATACACCGACAATGCGACGGTCCCCGGCATCACCGCCGCCGTCGACGGGATCCGGTTCTACGGCGATCTCGCGGCGCTGAAGGCCTTTGCCGGCAATGCGGCGCCCGCCGACGCCGGACCGGCCGACGACGGGATCGAGGCCGTCTCGCCGCCGCCTACCTTCGTGGGCGCCGGCGGGCCGGACAACACGCCTGGTTCCTCGGCGCCCAGCAACGGCGGCGCTCCGCTCGAGGATGCGGGCAGCGACGCGGACGGCTGCGCGATGACCGGCGGCCGAACCGGCTCGGGCGTCTCTGGCCTGCTGCTCGCGCTGGCCGCCGTGGTCGTGGCGAGGAGCCGGCGCCGGAGCGCCTGACCGCCCCCGCTCAGCTGGGCGCGCCGCCCGCCGGGGTGATGGCGCGCCGCGCGACGAGCTCGTTGTCCTCGAGGTGGGTGGCGAGCGCGCGCCGCGCCTGCTCGCCGTCACCGGTGCGGAAGGCGTCGAGGACGGAGCGATGGGAGGTCTCGCGCCGGCGGTGCCCGAGCGGCGCAGGATCCGGACGGATCAGGCCGACGCGCACGTAGCGCTCCGCGGCATGCCACAGCGTCTCGATGATCCGCATGTCGAGCGGAGTCGCCGCGGGACCGAGCAGCGCGAGATGGAAGCGCCGGTGCGTCTCGTAGATCTCGTCGACGTGGACGTCGGGCGAGCCGAAAACGGTCACCATGGCGGCCAGCCCCTCGAGGTCGGCGCACGTGAGGAGAGGGCAGGAGCGTGCCGCCAGGTCCGGCTCGATGAGGCGCCGGAGCCGGTAGATCGCCGCGAGCTCCGCGGCGTCCAGCGGCGCGACCACCGCGCTCCGCGCGCGGCGCGTGACGATGAGGCCCTCACCATGAAGGACCCGTAGCGCCTCGCGGACGGGCGCGGTGCTGACCCCGAGATGCGCCGCGGTCTCGCGCAGCGAGAACTCGCGCCCGGGCTCGAGCGAGCCGAACACGATGGAGCGGCGCAGCTCGGCGACGACCTTGTCCGCGACGCCCGCGCGGACCTTGTCGGCGTGCGGCCGCGTCACCGTGTCGAACGAACGCCCCTCTTTCGTCACGGCGTCACCTTATCACGTCGATCGAGCGACCCACGCTCATCCCGTGAACGGCGCGACGCTTCATGATCTCTCACGCACTGCGTCTCACGCGCGCGTCGCCTCGAACCGGGTGCGGAACAGACGCAACGTGCGCGCGGTGGTCACGATGTCGGACCGCGCGATGCCGGCTCCTATCGCGGCGAGCAGCTCGCGGTCCGTCCGGTCGAGGTGCGCCACGATCCGCTCACCTTTCGCGGTGATCCGCACGAGCCGCGACGTTGCGTGCTCGGGGTTGTCGACGAGCTCCACGAGCCCTTCGGCGGCAAGCGCGTCGACGACGGGCTGCACGGTCTGACGACGCAGCGACCGCGCGCGCGCCAGCGCCGGCACGGTACGTGGCCCGTAACGCAGCAGGGCACGCAGGAGGCGACGACGCGCCGTGCCACGGCCCTCCGCCCCGTAGATCTGCTCGGCGGCATACGCGAGATGGTGGAAGAGGGCGATCGTCTCGTCGACGACCGCCTGGACGTCGTCGTCGCGGCGGAAGCGGGTGAGCCGCTTGGGCGGAGCCTTGCGCATGTCTGGCGCAGCATCGGACATGACAGGGGACCTGTCGATAGCGCCGGTCCCGCCCTTGCGACCACCACGTCGCGGGACGAAGAATCAGGCCCATGTCCGACACCGCCAGCGTCCTCGCTCGTCTCACGTTCCCGCTCACCGAGGAGCAGCGCCTCGTCGCCGACGCGGCGCGTGACTTCGCCCGTCGCTCGCTCGCGCCCGGTGCCGCGGACCGCGACCACACCGGCAAGTTCCCGCTCGAGCACGTCGCGGCGCTCGCGCAGCTCGGGCTCCTCGGCATGAAGGTCGCGGCCGAGGACGGAGGCTCCGGCACGGACAACGTCGGCTACGTGCTCGCGATGGAGGCCATCAGCGAGAGCTGCGCGTCCACCGCCGTCATCCTCGCCAGCAGCAATCTCGCCTCGAAGATCCTCGGCGACCATGCGACCGCTGCCCAGAAGGACCGGTTCCTGTCGCGGTACGTGCGGGGTGAGCTCGGTCCTGCCAGCTTCGCGCTGACCGAGCCGAGCGGCGGCTCCGACGCCTCGGCGCTGCGCACGACGGCCCGCGCAGACGGCGACCACTTCGTCCTCGACGGCGAGAAATCCTGGATCACGAGCGGCGCGCACGCCGGCATCCACGTCGTCTTCGCGCGCACCGACGGCGAGGGAAAGGGCGGCATCAGCGCGTTCGTGGTCGAGAGGGGCACGCCCGGCCTCTCGATCGGGAAGGAAGAGGACAAGATGGGTCAGCGCGCCTCCGGCACCGTCGGGCTCCACTTCGATGGCTGCCGCGTGCCCGCCGCGAACCTGATCGGCAAGCGCGGCGCCGGGTACGGGATCGCGCTCGCGTCGCTGGGCGCGGGGCGCGTCGGGATCGCCGCGCTCTCGATCGGCATCGCCGAGTCGGCGCTCGCCGAGGGCCTCGCCTACGTGAAGCAGCGCAAGGTGTTCGGCAAGACGCTCGCCGACATGCAGAACACCCAGATGGTGCTCGCGGACTCGCGCATGGAGCTCGACGCAGCGTGGCTGCTGATGCTGCGGGCCGCGCGCCTCCTCGACGCGGGCGAGCGCGCCGGCATGGAGTCGAGCATGGCCAAGCTGTACGCGACCGAGGCCTGCGGGCGGATCGTCGACCGCGTGCTCCAGCTGCACGGCGGCTACGGGTACTCGCGCGAGTACCCGATCGAGCGCCACTACCGGGACGCGCGGGTCACGCGGATCTACGAGGGAACGAACGAGATCCAGCGCATCGTGATCGCCCGCGAGCTCCTCGCCGGCTGACCCGGCTCAGCGCGGGAAGCGCCTCGCCCCGGCGGGCGTTGCATGTCGTGTCCTTCATGCCCGACACTGGAGCGATGCGAATCCGCCACCCGCGCCCGGCTGCCCCGACCCTCGCGCTGATCGGGGCGGCGCTCGCAGCCTCGGGGTGCGTGCCGGACACGGCGGTGCGCGACGCCCCGGCGCGGTCCTCGGCGTCGGCGTCCGAGCGACCGGCGCCCGCCTCCGCCGGCGCGGCAGTCATCGCCGCGCCGCGCACCCCGGTTCCCGAGGGTCCGCCGCGCTGGAAGACCGTTCCCCGCGCCGACAACGGCTTCTATGCGGTGGTGGACGGGCTCTGCTCGGAGCTCACCGCGTCGCGTGTCGGGTCCGACCTGGTCGTCCACTACGGCGGCGCGGGCGGCCTCTATGCGATGTATCGCATGGGCGACGCCTCGTTCGTCGCGCTCCGTGACGACGGCCTCGAGTCGATCGGCGATCCGAAGGTCGCCTCGCCCACCGGCGTGGCGGGCCGTTCACTCGACGATTTCTGGATTGCCGACAGCACCGGCACGCGCTCCAGCGAGGGCGCCATCCTTCATCGGTATTCGGGCGGCGTCTGGAAGACGTATGCCAAGGATCAGACCAACCTGCACGCCTGGGTCGACGGCGGCATCATCGGCTCGCTCGGGATGTCGGCGGCGAATGGCGAGCTCTGGGTGGAGGGCTCGGCGGTGAAGCCGCCCGAGGCGCTCTACGGGGACATGCCCTATCCGGCGCTCTCGGCGTTCCCGACGGGCGACATCCTCATCGTCGCCAACAAGGGCGAGGGTCTCGACACCAGCCGGCCGCTGGTGGCGCGGCACTGGCGGCCCGGCGGGAAGATCACCGAGATCGCGGTCGAGAAGATGCTCGGCTCGTCGGCGCGCTCGTTTCCACGTCTCGCCGAGATCGCGCCTGGTGAGGTGTACGTGTTCCGGGACGACCGCGTCATCCGCTGGGACGGGTCGGCGTTTCACCCTCTCGCCCGCGCGAAGGACGGAAAGGCGATCGCCTCCGTCCATCGCGTCGGCGAGGACGACCTCTGGATACAGACGGAGGTGCCCGACAGCGATCCTCCGCAGACGCAGCTGCAGCACCTCACGAAGGACGCCGCGACGCTCATCGCGACGCCCGAGCCGATCCTCGCGATGGACGGCGTGAGCCGTGGAGCGGCGTGGATCGTCGGTATCTCGGGAAAGCTGTATCGTCGCGAGGGCGAATCCTGGAAGAACATGCCGCTGCCTTCGCCGGTCTACTCCGCGCAGCGTTCGCTGAAGGCCAAGGACATCCTCGTGGTGGGACCGGACGACGTCATCCTGAAAGCCAAGTACTGGGAGAAGGGCCCTGGCTGGACCGAGCAGGAGCTCCACACCGCGCTCTTCCGCACGAGACCGGTGAAGGAGACGCTCCGCTGCAACGAGCCGGATCCGGAGAACAACAACGTCGAGCTCGGCCGCGGCTACCAGTCATGGCCGCCCATGGCGACCGCCGAGTGCAAGACGCCCTTCGTGGTGCTCGCGCGGCGGAGCAACGCCCGGCCGCGCAAGGATGACGACTGGCCCCGGCTCCGAGCCGGCCTCACCGGTCATCCCGAGCTCGGCGAGGTGTCGCTCGTCGAGCTCACGTCCGGGGGACGCACCTTCGTGGGCACGCGCGCCAGGGACCTCGAGACGGCGCGCAGGATCGTGCAGCTCGTCGCGCCGAAGGACCGCCTTCGCCCCGAGATCGTGTGCGGCGACCCGGAGCCGACGCGGACCCTCGCCATCGACCTGAAGACCGGCGCGGCGACGCCGCGGTGACCCGCGTGTTCCGCGCGTGGATGGCCGTGGCGCTCGCCGCCTGCGCGCCCGCTCCACGCGACCGTGCCGGCGCTGCTCCGCTCCCGTCGGACGGGTCGTGCGCCTCGTGTCACGCGGAGATCGCCGCGGAGCAGAGCGCCTCGTTCCACGGGCGCGCGTTCTCGGACGCGACGTTCCAGGGCAGTCTCGCGCTCGAGGAGCCGGGGGATCGCCCGTTCTGCACGAATTGCCATGCGCCGGACGGCGCGCGCGCCGGTGTCTCCTGCGCGTCGTGCCATGGCCGTGAGCCACACGCCGCCCGCGCCGGGCAGCGCGCGGAGGCATCCTGCGCCAGCTGTCACGAGTTCACGTTCGTGGGCGCCCGCGCGGAGCTCGTGCAGAAGACGGTCAGCGAGCACGCCGCGTCGACCTTCGCCAGCGTGTCCTGCACGGAGTGCCACATGCCCCCGCGGAGCGGCCATCGCGATCACGGCTTCCGGTCGGGGCACGACGTCACTCGCATCCGGGACGCGCTGCGCGTAGCGGTGACCATCCTTCCCGGCGGGTCCGCGGTGCACGTGAGCATCGCGACGTCGTCGGGCCACGCGTTCCCCACCGGCGACATGTTCCGTCGGGCTCGCCTCCTCGTGCTCGCGGAGGGCGCGGACGGCGCGATCGTGGGCGACGCCACGCGCACGTTCGGCCGCACGTGGGGCGCCGGCGCGCGTCCGGACGTGCGCGTCCAGACCAGTGACACGCGCATCCGCGGCACCTGGGAGGCGGACCTCCCGCTCGAGCCCAGCGCGCCGCTGCGCCGGGTCCGGTGGGAGGTTCGCTACGAGCGGATCCTGGCGGTGCGCGGCGCCGCGGAGTGGAAGGCCTCGAGCGACGTCGTCGCGGACGGCGTGCTCGAGCCGTGAACCTGGATCAGAAGCAGTCGTGGCCGCCCGGGCACTCGTCCGGCGGCGTGACCGGCGGCGGCTCGTAGGGCGGGGGCGGCGGCGGCACCATGGCGAACGGCACGGACGCCTCGTAGGTGGCGGTGAGCGAGCCGGAGAGGCCGCACGGTCCCTGGAGCGAGGTGCAAAGTCCCTCACGGCTGTAGAAGCCGCCGTCGTGGACGAGCGCGGGGAGCCGGACGCGGATCTGCGGAGTCTGGCCGTCGACCGCGAGGCCGACGTCGCGGACGCCGCTGCCGAAGTCGCCAGGCACCGCCGCGGTGGTCCGGGCCTGCAGATCGATGAGATAGGGAATGCCGCCGAGCCCGTCGGCGCGCTTGCCGAGCGTCAGCACGAACCGCCCGTCCGCGAATTGCACGAAGCGGTCGAGCGGCGCGTTGGGCCCCGCGAACGCGCTGAAGGTCTGCGCGCCGAGATCGAAGTAGCCGAACGTCGAGCCGCTGCCGAACACGTCGAGGTTGGTCTCGACGCTGCCGCTCACCCCGTCAGCGCCGACGCTCACCGAGGCCCGCGCCGCGAGCTTCACGCGTGACGTGAACTTCGCCGAAGCGTCGACGAGGAGGCCGCGGCCGTCGTTCGTGATCGCGAAGCGGGGAATCGCATTTCCGATCGCGGTGAGCTGGAAGGCGAGCGTCGCCGGGTCGATCGTCATCAGATGATAGCGAGGGCCATCCTTCCAGGGCACCTGCTTGGGATCGGTGAACATCTTCTCGTCCATCCGCGCGGTGTCGAGATAGGCAACGATCCGCGACCCGTCCTTCGCCATCGCGACCGGGCCGAAGCCGGGCAGGTTCTTGTTGAACGCGATGGTGCGGCCGGCGAGCTCGATGACGCTGACCGGGTCCGGGTTCGTCCACGTCTCGCCCGGGACCGCCTGCGCGCCCGGCGAGCAATAGGTCGGCGAGAGGAACGCGCGGGCGCCGCTGGGCAGCACCGCGACGGGGGCCTCGCAGTTCGGCACGTCGACGCGGCCCGCGGCGTTGATGCCGGTGAGGTCGACGTCGAGGACGACCGTGTGCGGGCCGCCATCGCGCCAGGCGGTCGGCTCGACGACGAGGGCGCGGGCCTGGCCCGGCACGAACGTGGCGTACGTGGTGGCGCCGCTCACCGGCGTCGTGCCGCGCACCGCGCCGGTGCGGCCGTCGACGACCCGGACCTGGGACCCGTCGCCGACGAGGAGCGCGACGTCGTCGTCACCGAGGCGGAGCAGCGAGACGGCGCCCGCCTGCGGGATGCTCCAGCGGGTCGTGAGCGTCGGAAGGTCGATCGCCTGCAGGGTGCCGCCGGTGACCGCCGCGAAGACGATGCTGCTGCTCTTCGCGAACGCAACGCGGAGGAGCGGCGAGGCGAGCTCGTGGTAGGTCCGCTGCGCGACGTCGTACACGAGCGTGACGGTGTTGCGCTGCATGACGATGTACCGGCCGTCGGGCGACACCACCATCGCGCCCGTCTTCAGGTCGTCGCCGTCGCGGCTGGCCGAGCGATCGTTCTGGTTCGCGCCGGCCACCGCGGTCTCGTCGACGACCGCCTCGTCCGCGGGGGGCGACGTGTCGCCGCCGTCCTTGCCGATGGTGATCCCGTCGCACGCCGCGAGGAGGAGGAGAGAGACGAGCCCGAGTCCGCGCCAAGCTTTCATGGCGAGACAGACGGCGCGAGCGTGCGGGCATTCGCCCGATCAGCCGGTCATGACGACGATTTCATCAAGGCAAACCGGAGGTTGTGAAGCGCGTGCACCCGGGTACACAGGGGCCCTGACAGATTGATCATGGGTGCTTCCTGACGCGCGCCGTCACGACGGCGTCGCGGTGTGTGCGCGGTACGTGGGGCGCCGGCGATGCTTCGTCGCCTGCTCGTAGGCGTAGGCGCAGCGGAGGAGCATCGGCTCGGACCACGCCGCGCCGTGGAACATGATCCCGAGCGGCAGCCCTCGCACCTCGCCGCTCGGCACCGTGATCGACGGGTAGCCCGCGACCGCCGGAACGGTCGAGGACGACCCGACCGCCGCGTCGCCGTTGACGACGTCGACGATCCAGGCCGGCGAATTGGTCGGCGCCACGAACGCGTCGAGGTGGTGGGTTGCGGAGAGCCGGTCGATGCCTTCGGTGCGGGCGAGCCGTCGACACGTCGCGAGCGCCTTCCGGTACTCCGCAGCGGTGAGCGGGCCCTTCTTCGCGGATCGCTCGAAGAGCTCCTGGCCGAACCACGACAGCTCCTCGGCGTGGCTGCGGTCGAACGCGACGAGATCGTCCAGCGTCCTGAGCCCCGGCACCTTGCGCTCCTCGAGGTACAGCGCGAGGTCGGCCCTCAGCTCGAAGAGGAGCACGTCCATCTCCGCGTCGCCGAGCTCGCTCAGGCCCGCGACCTTCACGTCGACCACGGTCGCGCCGAGCTTCCGGAGATCGGCGAGCGCCTCCTCGAAGTTGCTCTCGAGCGCGCTGGTGAGCCACGGCTGTCCGCGCATCGCGCCCAGCCGCTTTCCGCGTAGTCCCTGCGCGTCGAGCGCCGCCCGGTAATCGGGTATTGCGGCCGGTCGGCCGGGCACCACCTGGCTGGAAGCGCCGAGGTCGGCGAGCACCTGCAGGACCAGCGCCGCGTCGGCTACCGAGCGCGTCATCGGTCCTGCCGTATCCTGAGAGTGGGCAATGGGAATGATCCCCGCGCGGCTCACGAGGCCTACCGTGGGCTTCAGCCCGACGACGCCGCACACGCAGGCGGGGCTCACGATGGAGCCGTCGGTCTCCGTCCCGATCGCGAAGGCGCCGAGGCCTGCCGCGACCGCCGCTGCCGAACCGGAGCTCGAGCCGCTGGCGCTGCGATCGAGCGCGTGAGGATTGCGGGTGAGGCCGCCGCGCGCGCTCCAGCCGCTCGTCGGCGTGCTGCTCCGCATGTTCGCCCACTCGCTCAGGTTGGTCTTGCCGAGGACGATGGCGCCCGCGCCGCGCAGCCGCTCGACGAGCGCCGCATCCCGCGCCGGCGGGGTGCCGAGCAGCGCGAGCGAGCCGGCCGTGGTCTGGAGCGGCGCGCGCGTGTCGACGTTGTCCTTCACGAGCACCGGGATGCCGTGCAGCAGGCCGAGCGACGCGGGACCGGCGCGACGAGCAGCATCCGCGGCGTCGGCGTCGGCGAGCGCCTCGGCGCTGGTCTCGAGCACCGAGCGCAGGGTGGGTCCGTGCCGGTCGACCGCTTCGATGCGCGCGAGGTACGCCTCGACCAGCGAGCGCGACGTTCGTTCGCCGCGCTGCAGCTGCGCGGCGAGCTCGACGACGGTGAGCTCCT
>JAQBQL010000297.1 GCA_028287035.1 Labilithrix sp.
TGACAGGTCAACGCTCTGGTTACTGCGCGACATGTCGCCCAATATCCAGAGCTGAGTCATGCCTCAGCACTCGAGATGCATCGAGCGATGAGAGCATTCGGCCCGATGCCGTGACTCAGAGTTTCGGGGCTGCTCTGGAGTGCGTTGACAGGTCAACGCTCTGGATACTGGGCGACATGACGCCCAGAATCCAGAGCTGAGTCATGCCTCAGCACTCCAGAATATGCAGAGCCATTGGGTTCTGCCGGGACGGCAGCACTACTTTCGGGGAGCTTTTTGGACTGCGTTGACAGGTCAACGCTCTGGCTACTGGGCGACATGTCGCCCAGTATCCAGAGCTGAGTCATGCCTCAGCACTCCAGGATATGCGGAGCCATTGGGTTCTGCCGGGACGGCAGAACTCTGGAGTTTGGCCACCGACTAGAGAAAATCGCCAGGCAGTGACACGCCTTTCAAAATTTCCCGATATAACGCTGGACAAGCGTCTAGTTATATGACTAGAGTCTAATTCATGGGATTCCCGACCAAAGTCCAACTCATCAAGCGCTCGGCTTCCGAGCAATGGTACATCAACTTCCCCTCCGCCGTTGCCCAGGCCATGGAGTTCGAGAAGGGCGAAACCGTGGAGTGGATCATCTCCGACAAGGCTCATCTCATCCTCGCCCGCAGTTCGCCCCCGCCAGATCCGGTGGAGGTTCAAAAAAAAACGCCGCGCCCAGCCTCAAAGAGCGGCTCCAGTCCTCCCTGAGCGCCTGCTCCCGGAAGGCCACCTCAACTCTTGGCTCAGCCCAGCGCCTGACCCGTCATCTTCTGGCCTCGCTGCTGTGTCCCGACCGGCTCACCCTCAGCAATGTCATCTGCACCAGCGGCGGACAGCATCAGGACTGGACCGCAGATTACCGGCTCTATTCAAAGAACCGGTTCGTGGAGGAGCGGCTCTTTGCCCCCGTGATCGAAGCCGCCGAGCATCGCATTCCCAAAGGCAGATCCCTGGTCGTGCTGCTGGATGACACCCTGGTTCGCAAGACCGGCCCCAGGATCAACGGGGTCAGCTGGAAGCGCGATCCCCTTAGCCCGCCTTTTCAAACCAACCTTGTGAGGGGGCAGCGTTACATCCAGTTTTCCGCAGCTTGGGCTTTGGACGCCGGCAGCCCAGGGCAGCCACCCATTGGTCCCGCGCGCGCCCTGCCCATTTCCTTTCACCACGCCCCTGGCGCGGGCAGGCTTCCCGCCAAACTTGAGGCGGAGCCGCAAGCAAAGGCGGAGCACAGGCTCCAATGCAAACAAAAATCCCTCACCATGCAGGCCCTGGGGCATTTTAGGAATCTGCGCAACACCGTGCCGCCGGACCGCTCCATCCATCTCATTGGCGACGGCAGCTACACGAATGTCACCATTGTCAAAGCGCTGCCTGAGAACACTTGCTACACGGGGCGCTTCCGCAAGGATGCGGTGCTCCACCATCCTCCGCCGCCTCTTACGGCCGATCACAAGGGCCGCCGGCCCAGCTATGGACCGCAGGCTCCCACGCCCGATGCCCTCCGCGCTGATGAGAGCGTGCCCTGGCAAACGGTGACTGCGCATGCGGCTGGAAAGAAGCACGAGTTCAAAGTCAAGGTCTTGGAGAAAGTGCTGTGGAGAAAATGCGGGGCGCAGCAACTCTTCCGGATCATCGTCATCGCCCCGCTGGGCTACCGATTGCGCAAAGGCAGCAAAATGCTCTACCGCCAGCCAGCCTATTTGTTGAGCACCGCGCATCAGCTCAGCGTGGCGGAAGCCCTGCAGGCCTATCTGTGGCGGTGGGGGATCGAGGTGAATTTCAGGGACGAAAAAAGCCTGATCGGCACAGGCCAGGCGCAGGTGCGGGGAGAGTCGGCCAATCAACTTCTGCCAGCCAGCACCGTGGCGGCCTACAGCCACCTCTGGCTCTCAGCCCTGCGGGCCGGGGACAGTTGCGCAGGAGCAGCCACCCATCCGCTCACGCCGCCCAAGTGGAGACAGAAGCCGAAGACAACGCAACCAGCGCTGCCAAGCACAGGGGAGCTTCTGCGGCTGCTCAGATCTGAATATTGGAGAGAAGCGCTGCGACCAAGTCATTACTACCACTTCGCAACCCGGCAGCCGCGGGACACGAACTCAGAGAAATTCACCCCAGACTTGCCGGCGGTGGCGTTGGCCTTGGCCGGATAAGGGAATGCCGCGCAACATGCTAGGGTGGCGGCGCTTCACAGGGGCCAAACTCCAGAGCTGTGACTTGTCACAGCACTCCACAAAGCTCCAACCCTGGAGTGCTTGCGGCATGACGCAGCTCTCGTGTCCGGCGGCATGCCGCCGAGGAAGCGCTGGCGAAAGCATGTTGAAACTTCAGGTCACGGAAGGCTGGATTTTCATCAGCGTGCGCCGTGGCGGGTACTGGGCGTCATGCCGCCCGCGACCCAGAGCTGTGACTTGTCACAGCACTCCAGAAGGCTTTCCAAACATGGAGTTCTCGCGTCATACCGCTAATCGTCATGAGGCAGGTTCACAATCATCTAAAAATATGTGATGATTACGTTGTTTTGAGAAGTGGAATGGATTTTGCGGAGCGGAT
>JAQBQL010000219.1 GCA_028287035.1 Labilithrix sp.
CGCCGACCGGCACCACGCCCGCGCCTCTGCCCGCCCCCGCGGCGCTCGGCGCGCCGTACCCGTTCGTCCTCATGCACGGCATGGCCGGCTTCGGGCAGCTCGAGGTCGGGCCCGTCGAGCTCACGTACTTCGATGGCATCGCGAGCGATCTCGCGCTCGCGGGCGAGCAGGCGTTCGTCACGGTGGTGCCGCCCTACGACACGAGCGAGGCGCGCGCCGCCGAGGTCGCCAAGCAGATCGACGTCATCCTCGCGCGCACCGGCAAGGCGAAGGTGAACCTCATCGCCCACAGCCAGGGCGGGCTCGACGCCCGCGTGCTCGTCAGCCCGCAGGGCCTCGGCTACGGCGACCGCGTGGCCTCCGTCACCACCATCGCCACCCCGCACCACGGCAGCAAGGTCGCCGACCTCGCGCTGGGCCTCATCGGCGGCATCCCGAGCTCGGTGGTCGACGACGTGACGGGCGCGCTGCTCTCGCTCATCCAGAAGAACGCCTACGAGCTCCAGACCGACCCGCACCTCCGCGCGCAGATGACCGAGCTCAGCGAGCGGTACATGAGCACCGTCTTCAATCCGAAGTACAAGGACGCGCCGGGCGTCTCGTACGCGAGCTACGGGGGCCGCACCAACCTGCGCACCGGCATCGGCGTTTGCGACGGCGGCGCGTACAAGAACCACCCGCTCGACGTCGACGTCGCGCAGACCGCCCTCGCGCCCCTCGCGCTGTTCCTCGAGGAAGGGCAGCTGAAGGTGAACGACGGCCTCGTCACGGTCGCGAGCTCGAAGTGGGGCGCCTTCCAGTCGTGCGTGCCCGCCGATCACCTCAAGGAGGTCGGCATGTTCGCGCCGGCGGCGAGCAGCTTCGATCATCGCCAGCTGTTTCGCGACATCGTCTCGCGCGTGCGCGGCGCCGGCTTCTAGTTGCGGCGTGCGCGGCGGCGGAGGGCGTTGGCCGCCGGCCAGAGCAGCAGGACCCCCGCGACGTCGGCGAGGAAGTCCCACACGCTCGACGTCCGCGCGACCGAGTAACGCTGCAGGATCTCCTCGATGCCGGCCGGCACGAGGACCAGCACCGCCGCGAGCGGAATACCGCGCAGCCGCGGCCGGCCGAGCGCGCCATCGAGGAAGAAGAACAGCGACCCGGCCATCGCGGCGTGGACGACCTTGTCGACCCCAGGGACATCGAAGAACGCCGGCAGCTGCTCGTGATACGCGCGGACGGTGAGGTGCAGGCCCAGCGCGAACACGAGCGCGAGGCCGAGCCACCATGGCCACCGTCGCGCGGGCGAGGCGTGGGGCGCGTCTGCCATCACGAACGTTTATACTCCCCGCCGATGCTCACCGTCATCGTCGCCGCCGGGGTCGTGATCCGGGGTGACAAGGTCCTCCTGTCGCGTCGCAAGGCGGGTACTCATCTCGCCGGGCTCTGGGAGCTGCCGGGCGGGAAGGTCGAGGCCGGCGAGGATCCGCGGGACGCGCTCCGGCGCGAGCTGCGCGAGGAGCTCGGCGTCGAGACGCGCGTGGGCGACGCCGTGGAGGTCACCTTCCACCGCTACGAGGACGCGAACAAGGCGGTGCTGCTCCTCTTCTTCGAGGCCTTCCTCGAGGCGGGCTCGCCGGAGCCGTCGGCCGTCGACGTCGCCGAGGTCGGATGGTTCGGGGCGGAGGCGCTCCGTCCCGAGGACTTTCCGCCGGCCGACGTCGCGGTGCTCGAGAAGGTGCGCGCTCGGCTCGCCGCGTTCAGTCGATGATGATCACGTCGGACGACGCGTGGAGCCGATCGACCAGGGCGGCGCGCCGGTCGAGGACGGCGCGCTGGTTCACGTAGCCCTTGTCGGTGATCTCGCCGGCATCGATCGAGAGCGGCTCCTCGAGGACGAGCGCTCGCGTGATCCGCGAGCTCGATCCTTCGCGCGCGGCGTTGAACGCGGCGAGCCGCAGGCGTAGCTCGCCCGCGAGGTCGTCGTGCTTCTGGCCCTCGGCGCTCGGCACCGCCAGCACGCCGACGCACGCGCGATCGTGGCCGGTGATCACCGCGTCCTGCAGGAGCGGCGCACAGGCGCCGACGACCGCGATCCGGAGCTCGCCGACGTGCACCCAGGTGCCGCTCGACAGCTTGAAGTTCTCGGCGATGCGCCCGTCGAAGACGACGCCCTTCTCGGGGGCCGAGTCGTCGGCGAGCTTGCCCGCGTCGCCCATCGGATAGAAGCCGCGCTCGTCGCGCGGGCCGGGGAGGATCCCGCCGCCCGCCTGCCAGTACCCCGGCGAGACGTTGGGTCCCTTCACGCGCATCTCGAGCTTGCTGGACCCGAGCCTGGCGTCCCGCACGAACGCGAGCTCGCAGCCGGGCGCGGGCAGGCCGATCACTCCCGCGCGGTCGATCGGGAAGTGCACCTGGGTGACCAGCGGCGTCGTCTCGGTCGAGCCCCACGCCGAGACCATCGACAGGCGATCGGCGCCGGCCCTCCTGGCGACCGCCTCGAGCCGCTCCCACGTCGGCTGCGAGAGGGCGGCGGCGGCGTAGAAGAGGAGGTCGAGCTCGCGGAAGAAGGTCCGTGCGAGCGCGTCGTCCTCCTCGAGGCGCGCCACCAGCATGTCGAAGCCGCGCGGCACGTTGAAGTAGAGGGTCGGCGAGATCTCGCGCAGGTTCCGGATCGTCGCCTCGAACGCGCCGGGCGCCGGCTTGCCCTCGTCGATGTGGAGCGTGCCGCCATGCCACAGGACCATGAAGAAGTTGTGGTTGCCGCCGAACGTGTGGCTCCACGGGAGCCAGTCGACGACGACCGGCGGCCGCGCGGCGAGCAGCGGCCAGCCCATCGCGATCTGCTGCTGGTTTGCGCAGATCATGCGCTGCGTGTTGACAACGCCCTTCGGGGCGCCCGTCGAGCCGGAGGTGAAGAGCACCTTGGCGATCGTGTCCGGCCCGACCTGCGCGGCGGCAGCGTCGACCTCGGGAAGCGGCGCGTCGACGCTCGCCTCGAGGACGCCCGCCGGCACGACGAGGCGCGGCAGCCCCGGCCCGAGCGCCGCGATGGCCGGGTCGAACGCGGGCCCTTCCGCGGCGTAGACGGCGCCCGGACCCAGGATCCCGGCGAGCGTCTTCAGCTTGGCGTGGTCCTTCGAGACGAGCGAGTACGCGGGCGACACCGGCGCGATCGGTACCCCGACGTGCAGCGCCGCCAGCGTGAGCAGCGCCTGGTCGACGGCATTGCCGGAGAGGACGAGCAGCGGGCGCGACGGACCGAGGCCGGCGGCGAGCAGTTGCCCGCCGAGGACGCGCATGGCGGCGAGCGTCTGCCGATACGTGACCGCGCGAACCTCGCCGCGAACGTCACGCTCCGCATAGGCGATGCGGTCCGGGGCTTCTTCGGCCCAGCGCCTGACCACCTCCGACACGGAGCGCGGGCCTTCGGTCAGCGCCGCTGGCGAGCGCAGCACGAACCCCGCGTCCGGGTCGCCGTCGTCGAGCAGGGTGCGAACGACGAGCGCGGGCGCGAAGCGAGAGGTCGGAGCGGCCACGAGCCGAGGGTAACCGACGGCCGCCGCGCTGCCTACGCGAGCACCGCGTCGCTCACCGCGTCGGCGGTCACCTTCGCGAGGAGGATGCCGTTGCGATGGTGACCGGTCGCGAGGAAGAGGCCCGGCAGCGGCGACGCGCCGACCAGCGGGGCGCCCTTCTCGGAGGTGACGCTCGGACGGAAGTTGCACCAGGAGCGCACGAGCTCGGCGCGCGCGAGCGCCGGAGCCACCGCAAACGCCGCCTCGAGGATGCCGTGCACGCCGCCCGCGGTGACCTCGCGGCGATGGCCGACGTCCTCCATCGTGGAGCCGCACACCACCCGTCCGTCGCCGCGGGGCACGACGTACGCGTGGTTCTCGAACACGATGGTCCGCATGCGGGGCGGGCGCTCCTCGAGCTGCAGCAGCTGGCCTCGCACGGGACGGACGCGCGGCAGCTCCGCGGGCACGCCGGGAACGAGCGACGACCAGCTGCCCGCCGCGAGGATCACCGCGTCGGCGCGCACGATCTCGCGCTCGTCGAGGGCGACGCCCACGCAGCGACCGCCCTCGGTGATCAGCGTCGCGACGGTGGTGCCGCCGCGGATCGTGACGCCCGCGCGCGTGGCTGCGACGACGAGCGCGCGCAGGAGCTGCGGAGGGTCGACCTGTCCGTCGTCGGGGAAGTAGGCAGCGCCCGCGATGTCCTCGGTGATCTCGCCCTCGACGGCGCGGGCCCCGGCCGGGTCGAGGAGCTCCGCGCGCAGGCCGTGACGCTGCTGGAGGGCGACCACCTCGCGGAGCCGCTCGAGATCGCCGCCGGTCCGCGCCAGCGAGAGGACGCCGCAGCGCCGGTGCCCGATGTCGACGCCGCCGTCCTCGCGGAGCGCCTCGGCCCACGCGGGATACGCCTCGCGCGCCGCCACGTAGCGCAGGAGCTCGTCCTCGTCGTGCGACTCGACCTGCGCGGCCAGCATGCCGGCGGCGGCGCTCGAGGCCTCGGCTCCCGGAACGGCGCGCTCGAGGACGATCACCTCCTTCGCCCCGCGACGCGCGAGCTCCAGCGCGGCGCCGCAGCCCATGACCCCCGCGCCGACGATGACGATCCGCATGGGCGCAGCGTTTACACCGTGTGCGAGGAGCGCGGAAGGCGCGCTTCTCACCGCGCCCTGGTCGGGATACGACTGCCTCCGAGGGGCAATGAGACGCGCGACCGCCACCAGCCGCACGGTCAGCGTTGCGCGCATCGCGCGCGCCGCGCTCGTCGCGCTCGTGGCCCTCGCCGCGGCGTGCAGCGCCGGCAGCAAGGACACCGCCGGCCGTACGGGCCCGAGCGCCGCGCCCGCTGCCCCGCTCCCCGACGCGACCTTGCCGGTGGCCGGGAAGGGGCCGCTCGCCCCGTCGCTCGTGCACCTCACCGCGCCCGGCGTCCCGCATGGCGCAGGTGCCTCGCTCGCCGACGTGGAGGATTGCGCGACCTGTCACGCCGACGTCGCGGGCCAGTGGCGCAAGAGCGCGCACGCGTTCGCCTCGTTCAACAACCCCGTGTACCGCGTGGTGGTCGATCGCCTCCGCAAGGACCGCGGCGACCGCACGAGCCAGTTCTGCGGCGGCTGCCACGACGTGTCGCTGCTCGTCGACGACGCGATGGCCTCCGCCATCGATCCCGAGGATCTCCGCGCCCACGGCGGGATCGGCTGCAAGACCTGCCACAGCATCGCCGAGGCGCGGCCCGACGGGAACGGAAGCTACGATCTCGATCTCTCGCCGATCCCCGTCCCGAGAGACGGCGACGACGAGAGCATCCTCCGGCACCGCGCCCGGGTGGGCCGCGCGACGCTGCGTACCGGCGCGCTCTGCGCGAGCTGTCACAAGTCCTTCCTCGACGAGAGCACCGGCAACGCCCACCATCTCATCGGCCAGGACGACGCGACGCCCTGGGCCCGCTCCGCCTACGCGGGTAGCGAGGCCGCGCGCATCGACGAGGACGTGCCGCAGAAGGACTGCCGCGCGTGTCACATGCCGCGCGTCGCCGCCACCTCCGGCGAGCTCGGCGCGAAGCAAGGCACGATCGCCTCGCACGGCTTTCTCGGCGGGCACACCTGGCTCGCCGCGATGCAGAACGACCCGGCGCTCGGCGAGCAGGCGCGGCGGTTCATCGAGGGCACGGTCTCGATCGACGTGGGCGGGCTCCGCCACGAGGCGGGCCTGCGCGAGCTCGTCGTCGGGGGCCGCGGCGAGGTCCAGCCGGGCGAGGAGGCGGTGCTCGACGTCGTCCTCCGCAACCTCGACGTCGGACACCGGTTTCCGGGCGGCGTCATGGATGCCGACGGCACGTGGGTGGAGGTGACAGTGGACGACGCACGCGGGCGCCGCGTCGCCGAGGCGGGCACCACCCACGAGGCGACGGGCGCGGACCCCACGGCCCACGTGCTCGCGTCCTACATGGCGCGGAAGGATGGAACGCGCCTCGACGTCCGCGAGACGCACGAGTTCCAGGCCGGCGTCTACAACAACACCCTGCCGCCGCGCGACGCGACCGTCATCGGCTACGGGTTCGTCACGCCCGACGACGAGGCGAGCTACCCGCTGCAGGTCACCGCGCGGCTCCGCCATCGCACCCGGAACCTCGAGCTCCAGCGCGCGGCGTGCGCCGACTCGCGGAGCGAGCGCGGGCGGTCGTTCGGTCGCGTCGGGCTCGCCAAGGTGGCGCGCGCGCTCGATGCCTGCCGCACGCAGCCCGTCACCGACGTCTCGCGGGCGGTGGCGACGCTCGCGCGCGCCGGCGCCGCCGAGGAGCCCATTGCCGAGCCGCAGGCGCTCGCCTTCCGGCGACGGTTCGCCTACGGCCTCGGCCTCTCGCACGCGCTCCAGGAGCGCCTCGACGACGCTCGTCTTCCGCTGGGCGCCGCTCTCGCGCTCGCCGGTACGCCCCGCGAACGTGCGATGGCGCTCGGCGCAATGGCCGCGGTCGCCTCACGGCAGGGGCGCGTCGACGAGACCTTCACGCTCGCCGCGCAGGCGAGCGCCGCGGCCGCCGAGGCCGGCATGGACCCGCCGATCGCGATGCAGCGCGTCCGCGCCGAGGCGCTCGCCTCGACGTGGCGCCTCGCCGAGGCGGCGCCGCTCTTCGTG
>JAQBQL010000235.1 GCA_028287035.1 Labilithrix sp.
GATCAAGCCGGCCGCCGGCATGGGCGAGATGAAGCACGACATGAGCGGCGCGGCGAACATCGTCGGCCTCATGCAGATCGTCGCCCGCCTCAAGCCCAACGTCGAGGTGCACGGCATCCTCGCCGCCCCCGAGAACATGCCTGACGGCAACGCGTACCGGCCCGGCGACATCTTCCCGTCGCTCCAAGGCAAGAGCGTCGAGATCATCAACACCGACGCCGAGGGCCGCCTCGTCCTCGCCGACGCGCTCGCCTACGCCCGGGCGCTCGAGCCGGACATCCTCGTCGACAACGCGACGCTCACCGGCGCGTGCGTCGTCGCGCTCGGCAACTCGTGCTCCGGCTGGTACGCCTCGAACGAAGCGTGCGCCGAGGAGTTCCAGCAGGCGGTCAAGGGCAGCGGCGAGGTCATGTGGCGCATGCCGCTCCTCGAGGACCTGAAGGACCAGCTGAAGAGCGACAGCGCCGACCTGAAGCACACGGGCGACCGGTGGGGCGGCTCGATCAGCGCCGCGCTCTTCCTCCGCGAGTTCGTCGGCAACGTCCCGAACTGGATCCACTGTGACATCGCCGGTCCGGCGATGGGCGACCGTATCCGCGGCTGGGACCCGAAGGGCGGCACCGGCCACGGCGTCCTCACGTTCATGGACCTCATCGAGCGCGCCGAGCGTGCGGAGCCCACCGAGCGCGCCGCCGCCGCCCCGCCGGTGACGCCCGAGGCCCCTGCCCCGCCGCCGCGCACCGCGAAGGCCGCGGACAAGTCGGCCGCGAAATCGTCGCTGCCGGCCGGCACGCGCGAGATCGTCCGTCAGCCGAAGTCCTCGGGCTCCTCGCGCAAGGCGGCCTCGGGGAAGGTCGCCGACACCGCGTCGCGCGAGCCGCAGAACCGCAAGCGCGGGCGCTGAGCCCTTCCCGTGCGGGCAGCTCGGCTTGCCGTGGCAAGACCGAGCTGCTAGCCGGGTGCTCGATGGAAGCGGATTTCGCCCAGGTCGAGCGGCGCCTCACGCGCGGGATGTCCCGGGCGATGATGGACTTCCAGATGCTCGCCGACGGCGACCGCGTCATGGTGTGCGTGAGCGGCGGGAAGGACAGCTACACGATGCTGCACCTGCTCCGCGAGCTGAAGAAGCGCGCGCCCATCTCGTTCGAGCTCGTCGTCGTCAACGTCGACCAGGGCCATCCCGGCTACCCGGCCGATCGCCTGCGCGACTACATGCGGGACGAGGCCTACGACTTCACGATGGTGGAGGAGGACACCTACTCCATCGTCACCGAGAAGATCCCGGCCGGGAAGACGTTCTGCTCGCTCTGCTCGCGGCTGCGGCGCGGCATCCTCTACCGCGTTGCGACCGAGAAGGGCTGCACCAAGATCGCCCTCGGCCACCACCGCGAGGACATCCTCCAGACGCTGCTCCTCAACCTGTTCTTCGGCGGCTCGCTCGGGACGATGCCCCCGAAGCTCATCGCCGACCAGGGGCACGTGGTCATCCGTCCGCTGTCCTACTGCGCCGAGGAGGACATCGCGGCCTTCGCCGCGGCGAAGGCGTTCCCGATCCTGCCGTGCGACCTCTGCGGCTCGCAGGACAACCTGCAGCGCAAGATCGTGGGCTCGATGATCAACGATCTCGAGGCGAAGCATCCGGGCATCAAGGCGGTCATGCTCGCGGCGACGCAGAACGTCCGCCCCAGCCATCTGCTCGACAAGGATCTCTGGCGTTCGCTCGGCCTCGAGGCGGCGCGCGAGCGGGAAGGGGAGGGCCTCGTCGGTCTCTCCCGCCTCCTCCGTGACGCTCCTCCGTCGCCGGACCGCGCCGCGGAATGAACGACGGCTCCGGAGAAGCGGCGCAACCTCGGGGAGGTGACCGGCGCGGCTTCGTGCTGGGACGTCTCTCGGAGCTCGGCGCCTCGGCGCAGGCCGCCATCCCCGGCCTCTACGCGTGGTCGATCACCGTCGCGCCGACGGCGTGGGCGCGCGGCGCCCCCGGCCTCGCGCGGGTGGCCTCGATCGTCGGCATCATCGCCCTCGTGACCGCCCCCTTCGTCGAGGGCGCCGGGCCCGCGGCCGGGTCCGCCGACCCTGCTCGCAGCTGGCGCGGTCCGACCTGGGCGCGCGTGTGGTCGGTGTGGGGCTTCGTCCTCTCGAGTGCCATCGTCTGGACGCTGGCCCCCGGCGGCCTCTCGTCGGCGCGCCTCGACGGGGTGCGCGGCGTGCTCGGCGTCATCGGCTGGGGGCTCTTCGCGTTCGCCTCCGCGGGACCGACGTTGCGCTCGGACCCCGACGCGGCCGCGCGGATCGTCGCGGGCACGCCTCTCCGGCCCCGCTCGGAGCTCCCCGGCGGGGACGGCGCGTACCTCGTCGCTGGCGCGCTGGTCGCGCTCGGCATGCAGAGCGTCGGCTGGGCCATCACGAGCCCCGAGCGGGCCGTGCTCGTGCGCCTCGTCACGGTCGTGAGCGGCGTCGCGGTGCTCGGCGGGACCACCAGCATCGCGCTCGCACGCCATGCTGCACGCACCCCGGCCTCCCGCGGGCTTCGCCTCCGCCGGGCCTTGCCGTGGGTGGTCGTCCTCGCGCTCGTGGTGAGCGCGGGCCTGGCGCTCCGCTTCCGCTGACCGCTCCACCCCTGGACGTCGCGCGGGGGAGACGGGCGCCGCGCGTGGCGTTATCGTGGGGCGACGGCATGCAGGTCCTCGACGCACTCGCCGCCCTCCTCGTCGCCGCGGCGGTCGTGGCGTTCACGTTCGGTGCGCTCGCGCTCTCGCGTTCCAGCGACGTCGAGGCGCTGTACTTCCTGGTGGTCGGCGTCCTCGTGCTGCGCGCCGGCGTGCAGCTCGTCCGGCCGGGAACCAGCGCATGAGCCTCTCGCGCTGCCGCGCCTCCGTCGTGTCGATAGCGCTCCTGGTGCTCTCGTGCGGGTCCTGCACCCGACGGGACGAGGGCGAGCGGCGGGCCGAGGAGCAGGCGTCGCTCGGCGGCCAGATCGCCGCGCGCGTGGGCGTGGACGTCATCCCGCTCACGCTCGTGGCCTCGGTCGCGGCCGCGCAGCAGGTCTCCCCCCGGGTCGCGCTGGATCACCTCGTCGCCGACGCCCTCTCCGCGAACGGCGCCCGGGAACGCCATCTGGATGGCGCCGACCCGGCCCGCTGGCTCCTCGTCGCGGCGCGGGCGAGGTGGGTCGCCGACCGGACGCTCGAGGCGGCGCGCGCCAGCGGCCCGCCGACGGCCGAGGAGATCGCGAAGCTCACCGAGCTTCACTGGCGCGAGGTCGACCGCCCGCCGGCGGTGCGCATCGTCCACGCGGTTGCGCTTCGTCCCAAGGATCCGCACGACGACGCCCGCGCCCGGGCCCTCGCCGCGGAGCTACGGGCCGCCGTCCTCTCCGCAAGGGACGAGGCGGACTTCACCGCCCGGGCGAAGGCGGTGGCCCATCCGGCCGAGCTCGACGTGCGCGTCGAATCTCTCCCCGCGTTCACCAGCGACGGCACCCTGGTCGAGCAGGGCGGCGCCGTCGTCGAGCCGTTCGCGCGCGGCGCGTTCACCATCAGCCAGCCCGGCGACACGAGCGGCATCGTGGAGACGACGTTCGGCTGGCACGTCATCCGGCTGCTGGAACGGCTCCCCGAGCAGCGCATGCCCCTGGAGGCCCGGCGCGCCGCCTTCGCCCAGGAGGCGGTGGTCGCCCGCGCCCACCAGGAGAGCGAGGCCCGCCTCCGCGTGCTCCGCGCCGCGACCCCGGTCGTCGTGGAGCCCTCGGCCGAGAACCTCATGCAGTCCCTCCTCTCGGTCAGCGCCGCCGCGAACGCGCTTCCCGGACCTGGTCCGTGACCCGGCCCCGGGGATGAGCCAGCCGCCGGGCCCCGACCGCGACCATCGCCCCTCCCGCGCGCCGACGGTGCGCGACATGGAGATGAGCGCGTTCGCGAAGATCCTGACCGATCTGCTCGCCCGGGTGCCTGGCGCCTTCGCGTGCGCCCTCGTCGACTCCGGGGGCGAGACCGTCGACTACGCAGGCAAGGGGGAGGTGTTCGACGTGAAGGTCGCCGCCGCTCACATGCGCATCCTCGTGAACGAGCTCGAGCGGCTGGGGGCGCTGGGCACCCCGCGCGCCCTCCTCGTGCGAGGAACGAAGCGGACGCTGCTCGCCCGCATCCTCCCTGACGGGTACGCGCTCGTGGTCCTGCTCCGGCGCCGCGCCGGGTTCGCCGCGTCCACCCGTGCATTCGCAGCCTGCGAGCGGGCCCTTGCGGTCGAGGCGGGGTGGCCGGCGTCCACCGGCGGAACCGCCTGGTTCCCCGTCACGGTCGAGGTCGACCCGCGTGGCCGCCCCCGACGCGTCGGGCAACCGGGGGTCGAGACGCTCGTGCTCGGCGCCGTCGTGGGCCTTCCACCAGGGGAAAAGGGCTTCCGGGTGCGCCTCGCGACAGGAGGAGAGCTGACGCTCGTGCGAGAGCGGGGCGACCGCTGGTACGCCGACGAGGCGGTCGCTGCCGACCGTCCCGCTGGGGCAGGTCCCCTCGATCTGCCACGGCTGTGGTGAATCGCGCCAGGAATGGGTGTGTCCTACACGGGAAATTCAGTAGTAATTTCGTGCAGCTGGGACAAATGCGTACAGAACCCTCATTTTCTGTTTGGCCAAGGCGTGTCCTCTGATTATGTTCCGCGCCCCTCCAGCAGGTCGCCACGAGCGGCCGGGGCGGCAGGCAAGTCCTGCAATCCCGTGCCTTATCGAGCACCTACCGGGGGAAACCTGTGGAGAACTTCGCTTCTCCCCAACGCCACGGAGCTCTCAAGCTCCCGAAGCCGCGGGCGAATCCGGAGAGCTCTCCCCCGACCCTCCACATGTGGAGAGCCGGGGGCTCACCAGAGGACCCTGATCATCTGATCCGTGCCCTCAAAACTCGACTGTAACCAGTTGAGTTCGGTGAGAAAAAAGCAGGAAGGTCCTTGACGGACCGAACGCCTCCGGGTAGAACGGTTTCACCTTCGGACGGGTCGAACGGAACGCGAAAGCGAGCCGGGCTCCTCGTTAGAAGCGCCAGCGGTCACGAGCTACTTCTCTCCTTCACCGGAGATCGGTGCTCATGGCCACCTCTCGATAACGGGACGAAGTCCACCGCCGTTATCGAGACCGTCGAAGAGAATCGACGGGGCGAAAAGAAAAAGGTTGACGGGAAAGCGAATCTGACTAAGATTCGCCTCCCCAAGCAGGACGGCGGCAACGCCGGATGCCTGCAGCCTCGGTCCTTGAAAACTGAATCGTACGTTCGCTTTAGATGAAGTCTAGAGTGGGCTCCCGGAGTGCACGAAGCCGGTCTGGTCGTTTCGACCCGCCGAGCTGAAGTGACACTCCACCGACCCGACTAAGTCGGGTCAGAGCTTCGACAAGCCGGGAACGGCGAAGTCGAAGGCTCAAATCTCCATAAGAATTCGCTCGCCTCGCACGAACTTCGGTTCGGCCTGGCGCTGCAAAAGTTCAACTGGAGAGTTTGATCCTGGCTCAGAACGAACGTTAGCGGCGCGCCTAACACATGCAAGTCGC
>JAQBQL010000178.1 GCA_028287035.1 Labilithrix sp.
CCGCCGGTCGGACGATCGCCGGTCACCGTGTCGGCCGCGACGGGCGAGGCGTCGGGCGCGGCGCTGGCCGCGGCCGGTCCGCCGCTGCTGCCGGCGGGCGGCGCTTCCGACTTCGTGCACCCGGACATCGTGAGGGCGAGCAGGACCACGACCGGCACGCGGATCTGCCGGAGGATGGTGGAGCGGGCGACCATGCGCGGGAGCTTACACAAAAGAGGCGCCTCGGCGGCGCTCGGGGTAAGGATCGCCGCGATGGAAAGAACCCTGGTGGAGCTCCTCGCGAGCAAGCGCGACGGTCACGTGCTCGCCGAGTCCGAGATCCGGCGCCTCATCACCTCGTTCACCGACGGGCAGCTCGCGGACTACCAGATGGCCGCGTTCCTCATGGCGGTGTTCTTCCGCGGCCTCGACGACGCGGAGACCGTCGCGCTCACCGAGGCGATGCTCCACTCCGGGTCCGTCCTCGACCTGAAGGGCGTCGCGGGGATCAAGGTCGACAAGCACTCGACGGGCGGGGTCGGCGACAAGGTGTCCATCTGCCTCGCGCCCCTCGTGGCGGCGTGCGGCGTGCCGGTGCCCATGGTGAGCGGCCGCGGCCTCGGCCACACCGGCGGAACGCTCGACAAGCTCGAGGCCATCCCGGGCTTCCGGACCGACCTCTCCACCCAGGATTTCGCCCGGATCGTCGGCGAGATCGGCACCTGCATGATCGGCCAGACGAAGGACATCGCGCCGGCCGACAAGCGCATCTACGCGCTCCGCGACGTGACCGCGACGGTCGAGTCGATCCCGCTCATCGTCGCGTCCATCCTGTCGAAGAAGCTCGCCGAGGGCATCGACGGGCTCGTCCTCGACGTGAAGGTCGGGCGCGGCGCGTTCATGAAGGACGAGGCGCGCGCCACCGATCTCGCCGACAAGCTGGTGCGCGTCGGCACGCGCGCCGGCAAGAAGGTGGTCGCGGTGCTCACCCGCATGGACACCCCGCTCGGCAGGACCGTCGGCAACGCCAACGAGACACGTGAGGCGCTCGAGGTGCTGCACGGAAAGGGACCCGCCGATCTCGTCGAATGCACGCTCGTGCTCGGCGCGGAGATGCTGGTGCTCGGCGGCGTCGCGTCCGACGTCGCGGACGGGCGCAGGAAGCTCGAGGAGGCGATCGCCAAGGGCACCGCGGTGCGCACCATGGAGCGAATGGTCGAGGCCCAGGGCGGCGATCCGAAGGTCGTCGCCAGGCCCGAGCTCCTCGACGTCGCGGGCCACGTCCTCGAGGTCCGCGCGTCGCGGGCGGGCTTCGTGAGCGAGCTCGACGCGCTCGCGATCGGGCTCACCGGGGTGGCGATGGGGGCCGGACGGACGCGCGCCGATCAGAAGGTCGACCCGGCCGTCGGGATCGAGCTCGACGCGAAGCCGGGCGACCCTGTGCAGGTCGGCCAGGTGGTGGCGCGGCTCTTCGTGCGCGACGCGAAGGCGGCCGACGCCGGGCTCGTCGAGCGCGTCGCCGGCGCCTTCCGGTACGAGGACGTCGCGCCCGCCGCGACGCCGCTCGTCGTCAAGCGCATCACCGCGTGAACGGCGCGGCCCCTTCAGCGCGGAAGCAGTGACGCGAGCGCGCTGAGCTCGACGGCGCCGAACACCAGCGCGCCCGCGATGGCCGCGATGGCGAGGCCGCCCAGCTTGCCCGCGCCGCGTGCCTGGGTGATGCGCCGGCTCGCCCGCCCGAGCATGCCCAGGCCGAGCAGCGTCGCTGCCAGCGGTGCGAGGTAGGGCACGAGGAGAACGCCGTCGGGCGGCGTCGGGTTCTCGCCGGTCGACGCCAGCGTGACCGTGACCATCGCGAGCGCAAGAAGCAGCAGGACGCCGCCGGCGGCGACGACCCACCACGAGCGCGGACGGAGGCGAAGGCCGACGAAGAACGCCGCGCCCGCCACGACGAGGGTGACCAGCGCGACGGCGCCGCTCTCGTTCGCGGACGAGCCGTCGAAGGCGTGCGGGAGGAGGGCGCTCGTGGTCCGCCCGCCCGCGCGGTGGACGAGGTGGAAGAGCCCAGCGCCCGTGCCGCCGGCGACGACGAGGGCGAGCAGGATGCCGACCAGGATGCCGAAGAAGCCCGCCTCGCGGGGTCGCGGCGTGGGCCGCGAGCGCGTCGACAGGCGCGAGGGCGCGCCGAGCTCGAGCCCGGTGCCGGAGAGGGAGGGCCGGCTCGAGACGGGCCCGGCGTGCATGCCCGACGGTCGGCTCGCCCGGTCGTATCCGGCGGCGGGCGCGGCGGACGTCGTGATGTTCCGCTCGATCTGCATGTCGAGATCGTCGTCGTCACCGTGGTCGAAGGCGATGCCGTGCGCGGGAGGCGAGGAGACGGGAGGCGCCGCCACCGAGGGCATCTGTCCCGACGGCCGGCGCGGCGGCGTGGAGAGGGCGGGCACGGACGGCACCGGCAGATCGAGATGCGCGAACGCCGCCGCTGCCGCGCTCCGGACCGACGTGGGGCCGCTGACGCCGGGCGCGGTCACCGGACGGACCGCCGCCATGCGCATCGACGAGGGCGATGAGGCCGCGGGCAGCGTTCCCGAGGAGCGACGATGCATGGCGCCGGCTCCCGGCAGGTCGAGGTCGGGTATCGCGGCTCCACGGTCCGGCGCGGCACCGAGCGCCCCGGAAGGCGCGCGCGAGGCGACCCACCGCGCGACGTCGGCGGCGCTCGCCTCCGGGATCCCGGCGGCGGCGCGCGCGCCGGAGAGTGCATGCCGAAGGGCGGCGACGTTGTCGAAGCGTGCCTCCGGCGCTCTCGCGAGCGCGCTCGCCAGCACGTCGTCGAGGATCTGCGGCACGCCGCTCGTCAGCGCCGACACGAGAGGAGCGGACTCGGTCGCGGCGGCACGCGCGCTCGAGGCGCCGTCGCCGCGTGCGAACAGCGGCCGCCCCGCCAGCAGCTCCCACGCGATGACGCCGACCGCGAACACCTCGGAACGCTCCGACGGGGCCTGACCGGCGACCTCTTCCGGCGCGCGATGCGCGGGCGAGCCGGGGCCCGCGGCGACCGCCAGCGACCCGTCTCGTCCGAGCGTCACCTGGCCGGGCGCGACGCCCGGCACGCGGCCGGGCGCGCTCTCGAGGGCGCGCGCCATGCCGAGGACGATCGCGATCGCGATGGGCGGCGGCACCGGGCCCGCAGGCCCCGCCATGAGCTCGGCGAGCGAGCGCGGTGGCCTGTGCGCGTCCTCGACCACGCTCGACCTATATCACTTCAGGCGAGCGCCCGGCGGGGCGTCGCCGTCGATGGTGGCAAGGCGAAGGTCCTCGGACGGGCCGCTCGCGAGCAGCATCCCCTGCGAGACGAGCTTCACCTTCTTGCCGTCGATCTCCGCCGAGCCGAACTCGCGCGGGGCGAGGTTCGCGACGACGACCACCTTCCTCCCGACGAGCTGGTCCGGCTGGAACGAGAGCGCGAGGCCGGCGACGATGATGCGAGGCTCGGGCTCACCGAGGTCCACGGTGAGCCGGAGCAGCTTGTCCTTCTTGGGGACCTTCTGGCACGTGACGACCACGCCGACGCGGAGATCGACGGTCGCGAACTGGTCATAGGTGATCGCGCCTTCGGGCACGGGCGCGACCGGCGCGGCGGGCTTCACGGAGGCCGGCTTCGGCTCCTTCACGACCTTCGGCACCAGCTTCTCGAGGAGCTCGGCCACCTGCTTGGCGTCGTACGTCGGGAAGAGCGGGCCGGCCGGCGCGAGGGCGAGGCCAGCACGGATGCTCGGCAGGTTGGTCGGCCACACGTCGTTGCCGATCGCGCCGCGCACCGGAAGGAGCCCGAGCTGCGCGCGCATCGCATCGGCCTTCACCGGCATCGCCGGCGCGAGCATGACGGAGAGCGCCTCGAGCACGCGCAGGCAGCGCGACAGGATCTTGTTCACGCGTCCGACGTTGCCCTTGCCGGCCTCGGCCCACGGCTCGGCCTTGGCGATGTAGAGGTTCGCGGCGTTGGACAGCTTCATCGCGCAGTCGAGCGCCTGGTGCGGAGCGAGCGTGAGCCACGCCTCCTTCGCTCCGTTCACGAGGGTCCGGTACGACTCGCCGAGCTCGGCCTCCAGGGGGCCGTCGGTGCACGGGTCGTCGTCGGGGTGCTTGCTGCCGGTGTTCTTCGCGCAGAGGCCGATGACGCGCGAGAGGAGGTTGCCGAGGTTCTTGCCGAGATCGGCGTTGTACCGCTCGAGGAGCGCCGCATGATCGAAGTCGCCGTCCTGCCCGAACGTGATGGCGCGGAGCAGGTGGTAGCGGAGGACGTCGGGCCCGACCTCCTCGGCGAGGCGCAGCGGGTCGACCGCGTTGCGCAGCGACTTCGACATCTTGTGGCCGTCGACGGTGAGGAAGCCGTGCGCGTACACGACGCTCGGCAGCTCCTCCTCGCGATAGCCGGCACTCAGCAGGAACGCCGGCCAGAACACCGCGTGGAAGCGCAGGATGTCCTTGCCGACGATGTGGACGACCTTCGCGCTCGGGGACCAGAAACGCGTGAGGTCGCCGGAGCCGAGCGCGCTCCGGTAGTTGGTGAGCGCGTCGAACCACACGTACATGACGTGGCGCGGGTTGCCGGGGACGGGGATGCCCCACGCGAAGGTGGTGCGCGAGACCGACAGGTCCTTCAGGCCGCTCTGCACGAAGGAGAGGACCTCGTTGCGGCGCGACTCGGGCTGGATGAACTCGGGATGGCGCGCGTAGAAGTCGAGCAGGGGCTTTTGCCACTTCTCGAGGCGGAAGAAGTACGACGACTCCTTCATGCGCTCGACCGCGGTCTTGTGGATGGGGCACAGGTTGCCGGGCTGCTCGAGCTCCTTCTCGGTCTTCAGCGACTCGCAGCCGACGCAGTACCAGCCCTCGTACTCGCCCTCGTAGAGGTCACCCTTCGCCTCGATCTTCTTCCAGAGGTCCTGGACGAACGCCTCGTGATCCGGGTCGGTGGTGCGGATGAAACGGTCGGGAGACACCTCGAGCTTCGGCCACGCCTCGCGGAAGCGCGCGCTGATGCGGTCGGTGAACGCCTTCGGAGCGAGGGAGGCGGCCTGGGCCTCGCGCTCGATCTTGAGACCGTGCTCGTCGGTCCCGGTGAGCATGAACGTCTCGTCGCCGATGATCTGGTGAAAGCGCCGGAGGGCGTCCGTCACGATCGTCGTGTACGCGGTGCCGAGGTGCGGCACGTCGTTGACGTAGTAGATCGGCGTCGTGACGTAGAAGCGTCCGGGCATGGCCGGAACGGCTTAGCACGATCACCTGGTCAGCTGTGCGCGGAGAGCTTCGCGCGCGGCGCCGGCGGCTCGGGCACCACGCGCGCGGCGAGCGGCGCGTCGTCGAGCACGCGGCGAACCGCCATCATGAACGGCCGGTCGATGGCGACGCGAACGTCGCGCGCGGGCGGCGTCTCGGCGGGTGCCTGCAGCAGGCGAAGATCGCGCGTGAGCGTGCGACCGAGGCGCCCGTGCGCGTCGCGCTGCGCGGTCGGCTCGCGCGGGACGATCGAGGCAGGCATCGGCGCGACGAGGACCACCTCGGCACCGGCCTGCTTGATCCACGTGGCCTGGTAGAGCGCCGCGGCGTGGCCCGTCGATTCGTGGAACATGAGCGGACGCCACTCGAGCTGGCTCGTGAGGTCGAAGCTGCGCTCGCCGACCGCCAGCGTCGCGCGGTCGAGCGCGATCGGCAGCCCGCGGCCGTCGCTCAGGAAGATGCGGCCGAGCGCGTGCTTGTCGTGACGCTCGATGCGGCGGACGAGAGCGGCCGTGGAGGCCGACGTCAGCGCGGCCTCGTGGGCGACGCCGTCGACGAGGTCGAGGTCGGCGAGCACCGCGATGCGCGCGAGGAGCTCGTCATCGAGATCGGAGCGCTCGTCGATGCGCGCCGGCACGTAGCGCGTCTGGGTGGCGGTCGTGAAGGCGAGAAGCCCGGTCGGACGCCCGTAGGATGCGAGCAGTGACACGCCGAACGGGGCCTCCCACGAGACGAGGTCGGACGCTCCGCTCGCGTTGACGCGCGTGAGCCCGCGCCCGTCTGCCTGCAGGTACGCGCCGCTCGGCTCGCCCGCGGGCCGCCGCGTCGCGAGCGTCCACACGAGCGGCGCGAGCCCCGCCACCGCGAGCAGGACCTGCGCGAGGAGCGGGAGCGGCGCGGCGATCACGACGCCGAGGACACCGAGGGCGATCGCGCCGGCGACGATGCGGCGGGCGCGGTCGCGACGAGGCGGCGGCGGCGTGCCCCGCAGGAGAGCGAAGCGCTCGGCGCGGGTCTCCGCCGCGCTGGATCCCAGCTCCGCCTGGGCGCCCGAGACTCGCGAATCCTGCCGACGCATTCCGAGGCACCTCGTGAGCGGCGTGCCTGCCCGCGCCGGGCAGCAGCGACCTTCACGAAAGTAGCACCAACCCACGGAGCCGCACGCGCGCGAAGAAGCGGGCCCGTGATCCGGTCGGCGAAGGTGCGAGCGCTCCGGGCCACCTCGGTCGGGATGATCGGCTTTCCACGCCATCGCCGGCGGGGGGGATGGCGGCTGACCAGGGGCGCGATGAGCATCCTGCCACAGGTGCGGCTAACGAGCGGCGTGCCTCCCCGTCCTGGCGCGTCACGCGTTTCGCAGCGCGAGCGGAAGCCGTGGAAATCTGTGCAAGGAGCTCGCGCATCCCTGGTGCCGGGCGTTGGCCCGTTCCGTGCTCATGGTCGCCACGCTTGCACGACACATCGTCGAGCGAGACTTCCACGGAGCAAGTTCATGATTTGGGATCGAATCGTCACCCCGGCCAATGCGCTCGTCGCATGCGCCCTGGTCACCCTGACCGCGGCGTGCGGTAGCAGTGTCCCCGCGCCGACCCAGCCCCTCGCGGATGCGCAGGCGGCGGATCGTAGCGCCCAGGAGCTCGGGGCCGAGTCTGACCCGGCTGCGAAGCTCCATCTCAAGCTCGCAGAAGAGCAGACCGCCAGCGCCAAGAAGCTGATGGCGGACGGCGACAACGAGAAGGCGACGGCCCTCCTTGCTCGCGCCAAGGCGGACGCGGAGCTCGCCGTGTCGCTCGCCAAGGAGCAGAACGCGAAGAAGCAGGTCCAGGAGGCGTCGACGAAGGCGAACCTCACGACCCAGGCGAACCAGCCCGCCCAGGCGACGCCGATGAACAACACCGCGCCCGGCGCGACGGGAGCAGGCAAGTGAAGAACACCATCAAGCTCGGACTCGTCTCTCTCACGCTGCTCGCGACCGCCTGCGGCGCCGGCACCCCCCCGCCGGAGCTCGTCGACGCGCGCGCCGCCTACCAGCGCGCGAGCCAGGGCCCCACGGCCCAGACGAACCCCGCCGACCTGCACGTCGCCAAGGAGGCGCTCGACCAGGCCGAGGCGCAGTTCAAGGACGACGGCGACAGCGCCCAGACCAAGGACACCGCGTACGTCGCGCTCCGCAAGACCGAGCTCGCCGAGAGCCGCGCTCGCGTGATCAATGCCGAGAAGCAGCGTGACCAGATCGCGGCGCAGAGCCAGGCCGCGCAGGCCCAGGCTCTCCAGACGACGAGCGCGCAGCTCGCCGGCGCGAAGAACCAGCTCAACATGACGGCGGCGCAGCTCGCCGAGGAGAAGTCGCGTCGTGAGGAGGCCGAGAAGCGCGCCGCCCAGGCCGCTGCCGACCTCGCGAAGATCGCCAGCGTCAAGCAGGAGTCCCGCGGCATGGTCATCACGCTGTCGGGCTCGGTCCTCTTCGCCACGGCGAAGTGGGAGCTGCTCCCGGGCGCGAAGTCCAAGCTCGACGAGGTCGCCAAGGCCCTCACGCAGCAGGACAAGGACTCGACCATGACGGTCGAGGGCTACACGGACTCGCAGGGTGCGCTCGCGATGAACGAGGAGCTCTCCCAGAAGCGCGCGGACTCCGTCCGTACGTACCTCGTCTCGCGCGGGATCGCGTCGGACCGCATCACCTCCAAGGGCATGGGCCCGTCGTCTCCCGTCGCGGACAACACGTCGCCCGAGGGCCGCGCGAACAACCGCCGCGTCGAGATCGTCGTTCACAACGGCGGCAACGCCGGCGGCAACAAGTGAGCTGACGCTCACCTGAGACGCGCAGACGCGCGACGGGCTGGTCCCGTCGCGCGTTTCGCGTTTTGTGGCACGCGGCGAGGACCGCGTGGCTCGGCGGTCAGCCGCGGAGGCGAGCGCGCTGCGATGCGACCCACGGTGAGAGGCGCGAGCCGTTCTCGCCGGCCTGTGCCTCGGCGCCGCTCGAGGAGCGCTCGAGGCGCGCCGCGGCGACGGCGATCGCGACGGCGACCGCCTCGCGGTCCATCTCGGGCGTCGCGGGGTAGCCGAGGAGCGCGTCCTTGTTCCGCTCGATGAAGCCGGTGTCGTAGTTGCCGGCCACGAACTCGGGATGCGTGAAGAGCTTCTCGTGGAACGCGAGGTTCGTCTTGATGCCGGTCACGACGTACTCGGAGAGCGCCCGGCGCATCCGCGCGACCGCTCGCTCCCGCGTCGGAGCCCACACGCAGAGCTTCGAGATGAGCGGGTCGTAGTAGCTCGAGATCTCGCAACCCGGGTAGGCGCCGCCGTCGTCGCGGACGCCGGGGCCCGCCGGCGTGACGAGGTGCTGGATGCGGCCGGGGGAGGGCAGGAAGCCGTTCGACGGGTCCTCGGCGTAGATGCGGCACTGGATGGCCGCGCCGCGCGAGAGGAGGTCGGTCTGCGTGAACGCGAGGCGCTCGCCCTGGGCGATGTTGACCATCTCGCGCACGAGATCGTGGCCGGAGACGAGCTCCGTCACCGGGTGCTCGACCTGGAGGCGCGTGTTCATCTCGAGGAAGTAGAAGCTGCCGTCGTCGGCGAGGAGGAACTCGAAGGTGCCGGCGCTGAAGTAGCCGACCGCCTTCGCGCCCTGCACGGCGATGGCGCCCATGCGCGCGACGAGCTCGCGCGAGGCGGCGGGCGACGGCGTCTCCTCGACGACCTTCTGGTTACGCCGCTGGATCGAGCAATCGCGTTCGAAGACGTGGACCATGTTGCCGTCGCGATCGCCGAGGACCTGGATCTCGACGTGGCGCGGCTTGATGAGCGCCTTCTCGAGGTACACGGTGTCGTCGCCGAAGAACTTCTTCGCCTCGGAGCGCGCCCGCTCCCAGGCGTTCGCCATCTCGTCCTCGTGGTGGACGAGGCGCATGCCCTTGCCGCCGCCGCCGGCCGACGCCTTGAGCATCACCGGGAAGCCGATCTGCTTGGCGGCCGCGATGGCCTCGTCGGTGGTCGTGCACATCGCGCCGGGGACGATCGGGACGCCCGCCTCGGCCATCTTCGCGCGGGCGGCCGTCTTGCTGCCCATCGCGCGCATCGCGCTCGCCGGCGGGCCGATGAAGGTGATGCCCGCGTGGTCGCAGGACTCCGCGAACTCGGCGTTCTCGCTGAGGAAGCCGTACCCGGGATGGACGGCGTCGCAGCCGGCCTTGCGCGCGACGTCGAGGACCTTGTCGATGCGGAGGTAGCTCTCCGCGGCCGGGGCGGGCCCGAGCAGGTAGGCCTCGTCCGCCATGCGGACGTGGAGCGCGGCGCGGTCGGCCTCGGAGTACACGGCCACGGCGCGGATCCCCATCTCGTGCAGCGTTCGGATGACCCGCACGGCGATTTCGCCACGGTTGGCGACGAGGACCTTCTTGAAAGCGCGGGGCATGATTCGGACGGTTTTACTTTGGGGTACGATTCATGTCGATGTCGAACCTCCAGGCGCCTCGTGACGGACTCATGCCGGGTGCGGCGGAAGAGCTCCTCTTCGAGGGCCGCCCGGCGCTCGTGCCCGGCCTGGGGGCGCTGCTGCTCGCCTTTCTCACCCTGGGGCTCAGCGTGCTCGTCGCGTACATCCGCACGCGCGGCACCCTCTACAGGATCACGAGCCAGCGCGTCGTCATCGAGACGGGCGTGTTCTCGAAGCGGATGGAGCAGCTCGATCTGTATCGCGTCGTCGACTACGTGGTGGAGCGGCCCTTCGGCCAGCGCATCATGGGCACCGGCAATCTCGTCCTCGAGGCAATGGACAAGACGACCCCCGAGATCCGCATCACCGGGATCCATACCGACGTCGTGAACCTCTACGAGAAGCTCCGCTACGCGACCGAGCAGGAGAAGCGTAAGCGGAACGTGCGCGTCCTCGACGTCGAGCCGGCCGGCGGATGAGCAAGAGCAAGCCCGGCGAGACGCTCCCGTTCGATTTCGGCGTGTTCGCGCCGCCGCCGCCGCCGGCACCGGTGCGCGCCCCCGCGGCTGCGGCTCCGGTGGCGCCC
>JAQBQL010000032.1 GCA_028287035.1 Labilithrix sp.
TCTGGCATCTCGTCTGGGGTGCCGTCCTCGTCTGCGCGCTCCCGCAGATCATCTACCTGCTGACGCGGAACCTCGAGCTCGTCGTGTTCGGGGATGGCCCGATGGGCTTCCGCGTTCACTGGGACGAGTTCCGGAGCGGCTCCACCGGGAACTGCGGAATTCCCGGCAACGAGGCGTGCACGATGCACGCGCCGGCCAGCCTGCCGAAGGCGGACGCGTGGTGGAACCACGGCTCGCTCGGGTTCTTGCGCTTCTTCGGCGCGTTCGAGCCGGCCGTGCAGGGCATTGTTTGGAGCGTCGTCCTCGGCGGCGCGCTCTATCTGAACTGGGGCGAGCGCCGCACGCGCCGCCTCGTCTACATCGCGGCATGGCTCGCGGCAGCGATCGCGACGATGGCGAAGGGCCCCGCCGGCTTCGGTCTGCCGATGATCTGCGCGTTCGCGTACGTCGCGACGAAGCGTCGCTGGAGCGAGCTGCTGCGTCTCGAGATCATGACGGGGCTCCTGGTGATCCTCGCCGTGGCGATGCCCTGGTACGTGGCGATGTACGTGCGCCACGGCTCGCCGTTCACGGACCGCCTCATCTTCCACGACATGTTCAACCGCGCCTTCTCGCACGTGCACGACACGAACGAAGGCGACGACACCGGCATCCGTTTCTATCTCTGGCAGCTCGGCTACGCGGTCTTCCCGTGGACCGGTCTCGCGCCGCTGGCGCTGATCTGGGGCTTCCGCCGCAGCGACTCGGCACTGGCACGCCTCTGGGGAACGATCACCGGCAAGGGCGGCGTCGCCGAGACCGAGGGTTCGGCGGTCGGCGACGCGTCGGTCATGCTCGTGATGTGGTTCTTGTTCGCCTTCGCGCTCTTCACGTTCATGGGCACGAAGTTCCACCACTACATCTTCCCGGCGGTCCCGCCGGTCGCGATGCTGGTCGGCGTCGTGCTCGACGACATCGTGGGCGACCGCCCGCTCGTGAAGAAGGGCGCCCTGCCCTTCTACGTGGGCGGTCTCCTCGTCACCACCGCGCTCGCGGTGTGGGGCGCGTCGCGCGCGTGGCCGGGCTCGGTGCTCGGCGCGGCGCCCGAGGCAGGCGCGACGGGAAGCTCGGCGCTCGCGTTCACGATCGGCGGCGTGGGCCTCGCGCTCACCGCGCTCGTCGCCTTCGCCCTGCGCAGCAAGGACGAGGAAGGCGCGGTCCGCACCGAGGCCTCGCCAGACGTCTCGCCGTACCGCGGCGGCGTCCGCCAGGGATCGGAGACCGAGCAGGAAGCGCGGCAGCGCGCGCACGAGGCCCTCATGATCGGCGGCGCAGCGGTGCTCGCGGCGATCGTCATCGTGCTCGTCGGCCGCGACCTCACGATCAAGCCCGAAGGTGCGGACCAGCCCGGCGCGATCCGCCTCCTGCAGCTCTTCACGTACAACTATCGCCGCGCGTGGCCCGACGCCCTCGACTTCGCGGGCGCGCTCGGCGGGTTCACCGCGATCGGCGCGCTGCTCGCGCTCGCCCTTTCGGTGGAGCGGCTCCGTCGCCACGCGGCGATCGCGTTCGGCGCGTTCGCGCTGGTGTGGGCCCTCTGGGGCACCGACGTCTACATGGTGAAGACGTCCCAGCACTGGGGCCAGCGCGAGGTCATCGAGGCGTACTACAAGGACCGCGCCGGCCCCGACGAGCCGCTCGTCGCCTACCAGATGAACTGGAAGGGCGAGAACTTCTACACGAGCAACCACGTCCCGGCGTTCGTGTCCTCGGGCGCCACCTTCCAGACCTGGCTCAAGGGCCAGAAGGAGAAGGGCGTGAAGGTCATGTACTTCGTCACCGAGCACTCGCGCACGGGCGGGCTCCGCGGCGAAGTGGGCGCGAAGAGCTACAAGGAGATCACCGACAAGGTGGTCTGCAACAAGTTCGTCCTCGTACGCGCCGACCTCTGAACGGTCGGCGGCTCCCGGCCGCTACTGAGAGGGAGGTATGCCGCCCCTCCTCGGTCATCAGTCGGGAGCCCGTGCGTCCAGCACGCTGACGGGCGATCTCGGGAGTCGCCCGCTCGCCGTGCTCCTCGCCGGCGCCTGCGAACGCAAGACGTCCGGCACCTTCACGCTGCGCGCGCTGGGCCGGAGCGCGGCCATCACCCTGCGCGGCGGACAGATCGCGGTCGTGCGCCTCTCGGAGCCGGTGCACTTCCTCGGCACCGTCCTCTTCGAGCTCGGCGCCATCGACCAGGCGACCCACGACGCCTCGCTCCGCCAGCTCATCTCGCGCAACGAGGCGCTGCACGGCGCGCTGCTCGTCGGCGAGGGCGTCATCACGCAGGCGCAGCTCGACCACGCGCTCGCGGAACAGACCTACCGCAAGATCGCGCACCTCTTCCGGCTGCCGGACAGCACCACGTGGATGTTCCGCGACGACGTCGACGAGCTCGCGGGCGAGCGCGACGAAGGGCGGCCCATGGTGCCCACGGCGCGCGCGATCTGGCGGGCCCTTCGCGACGCCGCGCCTTCGTCCCACGTCAAGAAGACGCTCGCGAAGATCGAGTCGGGCGTGCGCCTCCGCGACCTCGCGGCGCTCGACGCGCTCGACCTGACGCCGGCCGAGCGCGCGATGTGCGAGCGCATCGCCGAGAAGCCGGCGAGCCTCACCGTGGTGTTCGCGACGACCGCGGTCTCGCGACCGCGCACCGAGATGCTGCTCTACATGCTCGCCCTCCTGCGCGCGGTCACTCGCGTCGACCCGGCGCCGGTCGGACCCATCGAGCTCGGCCCCGACGGCGTGCGCGCGCGGGCCGCGGCCATCGTGCAGGAGGAGCCGCGGACCATCCTCGGCGTGCGCGAGGGCGCGACGGCCGAAGCGGCACGCGCCGCGTACTTCCGTCTGGCGCGGCTCTGGCACCCGGAGCGGACCACGCCCGAGCTCGCCGAGGTGCGTTCCGAGATCGAGATCGTGTTCGCGAAGCTCGCCGAGGCCCACAAGGTGCTCGGCGACGTCGCCCAGGCCGAGGCGCGCGCGTCCCTGCCGCCCGGCGCAGGCCCGGGGTTCGTCAGCGTGCGTCCTGACGGCTACCTCGCGCCGCCGTCCGGCGCGGAGGGCGAGCACATCACGCTCCATGACGTCGATGCGGCGCTCGCGCGTGGCGACCTCGATGCCGCCGACACCCTCGCGCACTCGCTCTCGCGCACCGGCTCCGACGGGCCGACCGCCCGCGCCATCATCGCTTGGTGCACGGCCCGCGCCGGCAACGGACCCGTCGAGGTGCTCGAGCGCGGCCTCGTCGCGCTCGACCGGCTCCTCCTCGGCGATCCCGAGTGCGTGCGCGGCCTCTTCTATCGCGCGCAGCTCGCCCTCCGTCTCGGCATGCAGGACGTCGCCCTCCGTGACCTGCGGAAGGTCGTGCGCCTCGAGCCCGGACACCAGGACGCGGTGCGCGATCTCCGCCTGCACGAGATCGCCGGCCGGCCGAGCCTCGTCCCCGGGTCCGCGATGCGTGCGTCCAGCGCCCCGTCGGCGCCGCGCGTCTCGTCGCCGCCGCGGCTGTCGGTGGTCAAGGGTGGTGCCGGGGCCCTGAACCACAAATGACCACGCGCGCCCCTACCTGAGCGGAAGAGCACGGTACCGGAAGGAGTAGCGATCTCCTAAGCTCGCCCGCCATGGCCGAAGCGTCGACGCCGCGCCCCGCGCCATCGGCAACGGGAGATCTGACGAGCCGTCCGCTCGTGCATCTCCTCGTTTATTCGAAGAACCGGCGCCTCAGCGGCGACCTCGAGCTGACCGCGCCCGACGGCCGGACCGGCACCATCCAGCTGTGGCGCGGGCGCATCGCCGGCGCACGCACGACGCCGCCGGTCGCTTACTTCGGAACGGTCGCCTACGAGCTCGGGTGGATCGATACCGCCACCCACGACGCGACGCTTCTCGAGATCGCGCAGTCGAAGGCGCTCCACGGCGAGGTGCTCATCCGGCGTGGCGCCCTCACGCCGGCGCAGCGCGACGACATCCTCGCCGAGCAGGCGTGCCGCAAGATCCACACGCTGTTCACGTTCCCGCCCGAGAGCGTGTTCACGTTCTTCGAGCGCGCGCCGACCGTCGACGAGCCGCCGCTCTCGATGGACCTCATGCGCCCGACGTGGCGCGGGCTCCGCGACACCGCGCCGATGGTGGCGGTGCGCATGGTGCTCGATCGCTACGCGGCCCTGCACCTCCGGCTCACCAACGAGGGGCCGATCACGAATGCCGGCTTCAACGGCGAGGAGATCGCGGTCTGCGAGAACCTGCTGTCGCGCCCCATGACGCTGGCGCAGGTGCGCGTCGCGTCGCGCCTGCCGACCAACCACGTCGACCTCCTCGTCTATCTCCTGCTCATCACGAAGTGCGCCGAGCCGGTCGCCGCGCCCGCCGTCGCGGTGCCGGTCGCGCCGGGCTCCTCGCCGACGCTGCCGCCGAGCTCGGAGCGAGGCGTCCCCGCCGCGCCGCCGTCGTCGCAGCGGCTCCCGCAGGTGCCGCGCATCCCCGAGTCGCAACGGATGCCGGCAGCGGCGCGCAGCTTCTCGCCGCCACCGCTCTCGTCCCAGCCGCGCATCTCGCACGCGCCCGGGTCCGGCGAGATGCGCGCGTCGATGTCGTTCCGCGTGCCTTCGGCGCCCAGCATGCAGGTGACCTCGCCGTCGCCGCGGCCGGCAGCGGTCCAGGCGCCGGTGTTCGGGCCTGCCGACCTCGGGCCGTCCGGGATCGCCCATCGCGCGAGCACCATCGAGAACGAGGACTTCTTCGAGGTCCTCGGCATCGCCGAGGGCGCGAGCGTCGAGGCGGCCCGCGCCGCGTACTTCAGGCTCGCCAAGCTGTGGCACCCGGATCGCCTGCCCGCCGATCTCGAGCCGTTCCGCGGGGAGGTGGCGAAGGTCTTCGCACAGATGACGCGCGCCAGCGCGACGCTCACCGATGGCGACTCGTACAAGAGCTACCTGGCGACGCGCGACCGCGACGCGGGCAAGAAGAACATCGCGCAGAAGCCGCGCGGCGAAGCCATTCGCGACATCGAGACGAGCATCGGGAAGCGCGAATTCTCGGTCGCCGAGCAGAACGCCCGTCACCTCGTGGATGCCGACCGCGACGACGCCGATGCCATGGCGCTCGCCGCGTGGGCGCTCGTGCAGGCCGGCGAAGCGACCGAGGACGTCCTGCGCGCCACGCTCCCGCAGCTTGACAAGGCCGTGCACACGGACACGTACTGCGAGCGCGCGCACTTCTACCGCGGCATCATCCACAAGCGGCTCGGGAACGGGGCAGCAGCGTTCCGGGACTTCACGCGCGTCACCCAGATCAACCCGAGGCACGTGGACGCCCAGCGCGAGATCCGGATCATGGAGATGCGCGCGCGCAAGGGATCGGGCGAGCACGCGCTCGACCTGAAGCAGCTCAAGAAGAAGAAGTAGGCGTTACCGCGCGCCCGCGCGCAGCGTGCCGAAACCCATCGGGAAGCGGCTGGTGCTGCTGCTCGGGAGACCTCCGGAGCCGTAGATCTCCGCCGCGTAGACGCTCGGTCCGCTCACGAGATCCCACCGCGCCGCCGCCGCGCCCCCAGTGGAGCGGCGCTTCACGGCGAGGTGCACGCCCTCGACGAGCGCGCGCGGCCCGGGCCCACCGCTCGCGGGCAGCGTGACGACGATGGCGCGGGGCGTCGACGTCCCCGCCGCGCTGACCGGCGCGCCGAGCGCGTCGCCGTGATGGTCGAGGAGCGTGACCGCGACCTCGAGCGGCTCGGCCGATTGCACGAGCACGCGCGCGCCGTCGGCGCACGTGAAGAGCCGCGCCGCGACGTCCGGCTCGGCAGGCGCGGGCACGAGGTACGACGACTGCCACGGGGCCTGCTTCCCGGGCGCAGTGGTGGCGCGCTCGTCGTCGAGGCGCTCCGCGATGGGCGTCGCGACCTCGTAGGTGCTCGCCACCGGCCCCACCATGGCGCGCGGCTCCCCGTTGACGTCGACGACGAACACCCCGAGCGCCGCGTTCGCGATCCCGACGTGAGCGACGCGTTCCGCGTTGGTGAGCGTGAGGAAATCGGCGACGAGCGCGACGTTCCGCTGCGCCCCGATCTCGCGGTCCGGGAACAGGTCGAAGTACCAGCCGGTGTACTTCGGCACGGCGCCCGAGTCGCCGCCCGATCCGCCGGTGGGCGTGTACTCCGCGACCATGCCGAGCCACCGACGCTGCGGCTCGCTGAGCGGCGCACCGGACAGCTCGGCGCGGACGATCGCGCGCAGCGTGCTGAGCACCGTGGTGACGCGCTGGAAGTATTTCGCCTCGCTGGGCACTGCAGCCTGCGCCGCGGAGACCCAGCCGAGCAGCGCGTCGTATGCGGTGAGCGCCGGCTCGACGTAGCCGTCGGGGATCTCGCATCCGTAGCCGTCGTACCCCTGACCTGCGAGGAGCACGAACGTGTGACGGATCTGTGCGTACGCCGCGAGCGCCGACCCGAGCCGCTGATCGGCATAGGCGTCGGTCCGCATGAACGACGGCACCACGCCCGCGGGCGCATCCGCGAGCCGCAGCGTGGCGGCGAGCCAGCTCGCGTAGACGTCACGCTTCGCCTTCGTGGCCGCGGCGAGCGACGCGCGGCCCTCGTCGAGGGCCTTCTGGAGCGCGGGATGACTCTCGAGGTCCTTCCCGAGGTACGACTTCGCGCGGTCGTGGCCGAGCAGGTATCCGACGTCCGCCGCTCCCGCCAGGTAACGCCCCGGCACCGAGGGGTGCACGAGGCCGGTGAGCGGCGCGATGTCGGGCACGATGCGCGGCCCGAACATCGTGGTGATGACGGGAAGCGTCGTCGCGTCCTCCGGCATGAAGTGCGTGCGCGCCGTGCGCGCGTAGCCGTCGCCGATCGCCGCCGTCAACCGCGCCGGTGCGTCCGGGACGCGCGGGCCTGCGCCGCTCCGTGCGGCGAGGGCCGCGAGCGCCGGGAGCGGGAGATCTTCCCGGCGGCCCGCGAAGACGCCGTACACGGTCTCGAACCGCGCGAGCTCGCCGAGCACCCCGGCGCGCGTCACGAGATCGGCGAGCGCGATGGCGTCCCGGGCCTCGCGCGGCGTCTCGGCGGGATCGGAGGAGGCGCCCGGCTGCGAGCTGCGGCACGACCGCGACACGACGTTCAGCTCGAGCCGCGAGAGCCACATCATCGCCTGGAAGTACGCGCTCGGCGCGATGTGCTCGCGGGTCGCGCTGTACTGGCCACGCGGCCCCGGCGGCCAGTCGAAGCCATTCTCGCTCCCGCCGTTCGCGTAGTGACCGCGCGGCGCGAGCTGCGAGAAGTCGATCATCCGCTCCCTTCCGAAGAGCTCCACCGGCTCGAGCCCGCTCGCGCCCGCCGCGCTCTGCGTCAGCGAGCTGACGAGCTCCTCGCGTTCGGGATCGCGGAGCGGCTTCACCTCCGCCTCGCGATGAAGGAGACGCGAGGCCACGCTCAGGTACACCTCGAGATCGGCGATGGTCTCCGGGTCGTAGCGCCCTACCGATCCGGCCAGCACGACCGGGAGCCGGTCGAGGATGCGCGCCAGCGCCGGGCCCAGCGTGTGGTCTTCCACGTCCCCGAGCAGCGTCTGCGTCGCCTGGTAGACGGCATTGAAGATCGCGTCCACGCCCACGTAGACCGGAAGCTGCTGCTGGAAGACGTCGTGGAACGCGACCGCGTAGGAGGCGTAGGGGTGACGGTCGAGAGCCACGAACCCCTGCGCGCGGAGCTTGGCATGCTCGGCGTCGGCGAGGTGCAGGTGAGCGTCGATGCGATCGAGGTACGTCGGCGGGCTCTTCCGGTCCCACGGCGTGCTCGCGCGCGCCCGGACCGTGCCGACGCCGCCGGCGATCGCCTGCTCGGCGCGGGCGAGGTTCGTCCCCGCGACGAAGCACGCGTCAGCGCCCGCCGGCGGCTCCTCGGCGACGTCGCAGAACGGGACGCGGCACGTTCCGTCGTCACGCGCGAAGGGCTTTGCGTCGGCACGCGCCGTCCCGCGCGCCGACACCGGCATCGCGCAGGCGTCCGCGTCGGTGATGCCCCACAGCGCGATCGGCGACGCGACCGCCGGCGGAGCGACCGCGTCGGCGGAGGGCGCGGCGGAGGGCGGCGCGGAGGGCGCGCCGCGCGGCCGGCTGCACCCCGGCAGCACGATGACCGCGAGGAGCACGGCGACGAGCGCGAGTGTGACCGCCGGCCCTCGCGCCGCATGCCACAAAACTGAATGAACATTCATTGTTGGCTTGACGCGTCACGCACGTGGCCCCACGATTGGCGTGTTTCGCGAGCCTTCCGCTCGCTTTTTCCCCTCGAGGAGTGCGCCAGTGTCGAAGCCTATCCAGACCATCAATCGCTACAAGGCCGATCTCCGCGAGCTCAGTTTCCTCGTCTTCGAGCAGTTCAAGCTCGGAGATCTCCTCGGCAAGGCGCCCTTCGAGGCGTGGGGCGAAGAGGAGGTGAAGTCCTCCTTCACCGAGTGCTACCGCTTCGCACGCGAGGTCCTCGGGCCCCTCAACGTCACCGGCGACATCACGGGCTGCAAGATCGAGAACGGCGGCGTCGTGACCCCGAAGGGCTTCAAGGAAGCCTGGACGAAGCTCTACGAGGCGGGCTGGAAGTCGATCGCGGTCTCGCCCGAGAGCGGCGGCGCGGGGGCTCCGCGCACCGTGCAGGTCCTCGTCGAGGAGATGCTCTCCGGCGCCAATGCCGCCTTCAACATGTACCCGGGCCTCGCCTACGGCGCCGCCGAGGTCATCGAGCAGTTCGGCACGCCCGACCAGAAGCACGCCTTCGCCGACCACATGCTGAACGGCAAGTTCGGCGGCACGATGTGCCTGACCGAGCCGCATGCCGGCACCGACGTCGGCTCGGCGAAGACCGCCGCGACCCGCAATCCCGACGGCACGTACTCGATCCGCGGCACCAAGATCTACATCTCGGGCGGCGACCACGACCTCGCCGAGAACATCATCCACCTCGTGCTCGCCCGCGTCGAAGGCGCGCCCGCCGGCACGAAGGGGCTCACGCTCTTCATCGTCCCCAAGATCCGCCTGAAGGAGGACGGATCGCTGGGCGAGGCGAACGACGTCTCCGTCGGCGCCCTCGAGCACAAGATGGGCATCAACGGCTCGGCCACCTGCATCCTCAACTTCGGCGACAACGGCGCGTGCATCGGCTGGCCGGTCGGCGGCGAGGAGAAGCTGAACCAGGGCATGCCCCAGATGTTCAAGCTGATGAATGCGGCGCGCATCTCCGTCGGCGTGCAAGGCGTCGCCGTCGCGTCGAGCGCGTTCCTCAACGCCCTCGACTACGCGAAGGAGCGCAAGCAGGGCTCGAGCATCACGCACTGGAAGGACGCGACCGCGCCCCGCGTCGCGATCATCGAGCACGCCGACGTCCGCCGCATGCTCATCCACATGAAGGCCGTGGTCGAGGGCACGCGCGCGCTCGCCGTGAAGCTCACCATGCACCAGGACAAGGCCAACATCCTCGGCGAGTCGAAGGACGCCGAGGACGAGAAGGCGCGCGCCTACCACCAGGGTCAGGTCGATCTCCTCGTGCCGCTGGTCAAGGCCTACGGCTCGGACCAGGGCTTCCGCGTCTGCGAGATGGCCATCCAGACCTACGGCGGCGCCGGCTACACGCGCGACTACCCCGTCGAGCAGTACTGCCGCGACGCGAAGATCTTCAGCATCTACGAGGGCACGAACCACATCCAGGCGATGGACCTCGTCGGTCGCAAGCTCGGTCAGGCCGGCGGCGCGAACCTCCAGGCGTACTTCGGCGACATCGCGAAGTTCGTCGGCGCCCAGTCGGGCCACGCGACGCTCGGACCCTCGGTGAAGAAGCTCGCCGCGGCGCAGGAAGCGGTCGCGAGCTGCGCGATGCGCATGCTCATGTGGTTCCAGAGCGGGCAGGTCGGCCTCGTGCCTCTGTCGGCGAATCGCTTCTGCGAGATGATGAGCGAGCTCACCGTCGGCTGGCAGCTCCTCGAGGGCGCGGTCGTCGCCGACACGGCGAAGACGAGCGTCAAGGAAGGCCATCCCGACGCGGCGTTCTACGAGGGCAAGATCCAGACGGCCCTCTACTACGCGCGGAACATCCTTCCGGGCGTCGAGCACAAGGCGCAGCTCCTCGCGGACGAGGACAGGTCCGCGCTCGACATGCCCGACGCGGGCTTCGCCACGGTCTGACCGCGGGGCGCCAGGCCCCAGGTTTCCGCTCTTGCCGGGCGGGTCCGCCGAGCGCACGCTTGGCGTCTGACCCTCCCGGCAACGTTTTCCATCACCTCCGGGGCGGTGGGGCTGCTCGCGGCTCTGCTCGCCTTCGGCATGGGCTCGGCGCCTGGCCGCCGCGAGCTGCGCTGGTTCGGGGCGTGCGCCGCCTTCGCTGCGCTGTTCAACCTGGTGAACGTGACGGTCACGCTGCGGGTGCCGCTGGCGACGGTGCTCCTCACGTCGCGGCTCAACCTGTTCTTCGGTGGCCTGCACTGCGTCGCGTGGTTCAAGTACGCGGCCGTTCGCGAGCGACGGCCGCTCCGTCGTCTGGAGTCGTGGTTCTGCGGACTCGGCCTCGTGATCTCGGCAAGCGCGCTCGTGCCCGGCCTCGTTCTCCACGACTGGCTCTTCGTGCGCGAGGTGCCATGGCTAGGTGTCGTCTACGCCGACGCGCCGCCGACCACCTTCGGGGTATTCGCGTACGGCTACCACCTCGCGGGCCTCGTCTACCTGCTCCTCCAGTTCCTGCGGCGCCGGTTCCGCGGTGACGACGCGATCACCGCCGAGTGCGTGGCGCTCGCCGCGATCATCCTCGCCGTCGTCCACGACTCTCTAGATTCGATCGGCCTCACGCGCGGGCCCTACTTCCTCGACGTCGCGCTCCTCGTGATGGTGCTCGCGGTCGGCGGCTCGCTGACGCGCAGCTTCGTCGCCAACGCACGGGAGCTCGAGGCCTCGTCGCGGAACCTCGCGCTCGCCCAGGAGCAGCTCGTGAAGCGCGAGCGGCTGGCCGCGATCGGCGAGCTCGCCGCGGTGGTCGCGCACGAGGTCCGTAACCCGGTGGCCGTCATGTTCAACGCGACCGCGGGGCTACGGAAGGTGCAGCCCGGCGGCCCCGACCACGACGCGCTCGTCGACATCGTGCGCGAGGAAGCCGAGCACTTGCGGGACATCGTCCGCGACCTGCTCGAGTTCGCGCATCCGCGGCCCCCGCTGCTGGCGCCGGCGGCGCTCGAGGACATCGTGAGGGCGGGCGTCGCGGCGGCGCGGCGCGAGGCGCAGGGTCCGGACTCGCTCGTCCAGATCGAAGAGGCCGAGGGACCGACGACGGTGACGTGCGACGAGCGGCTCGTACGGCAGGCGGTCATCAACCTCGTCACCAATGCCCTGCAGGCGCCCGGCCGTCGCGGCCCGGTGCGCGTCCGCATCGAGGTGCAGCCCGCCGACGAGCGGCGCGAGGAGCTCGCCGCGGTCCACGTCATCGACGACGGGCGGGGCGTGCCCGAGGAGCTGCGCGAGCGCATCTTCACGCCGTTCTACACGTCGCGTCCGAGCGGCACCGGGCTCGGCCTCGCGATCGTGCGCAGCAGCGCCGATGCCCACGGCGGGGACGTGTCGCTCGCCGCAACGCCGGGCGGGGGGGCGACCTTCTCGCTCCGGCTGCCACGACGTCTCCCGGCTGCGTGACCGCATCTGTTAACCTGGCGGCCATGAAGCGAGCCCTCCTTGCCCTGGCCTTGCTGGTCGGCCTCACGGCATCCGGCAGTGCGTGCACGAAGTCGTCGCCGATGGCGAAGATCGATGGCGTGGAGAAGGCCCTCGAGCACGACGATGCGTCCGCGATCGCCTCGTCGGTCGAGGGCTATCCCGCCTGCTCCGACGCTCCGCCCGTCGCGCTGCTGCCGACGCAGCCGGCGCCTCGCGACAGCGGCTGCTTCGCGCAGATCGCGACGGCGCTCGGCTCGAAGAAGGGGTTCTTCGTGAATCCGCCCGATCAAGCGGCGGCGGCGACGGCAGCGATCGTGCTGATGCGCGACAACCGCGGGGACTGGCTGGCGCACGCCGACAACTGGCTCGCTTCGATCAAGACGGGCAAGGGGCCCGGACCCGATGCGCTGCGCCTCGCGGTCGCCCGCAAGATGGCCGAGGCCGGCGGCAGCGTCGGCAAGAAGCTCGAGGCGGAGAGCGACGCGAAGGCGGCGATGAAGGCGATTGCCCAGGCCATCCCCGGCGCGTGCCCCACGTACTGGCTGCTCGGCTCCGGCACGGACCCGGCCACGATCCCCAGCGAGCACACGGCCGATCACGCCTCGTGCGTGCACCACGACCTCCAGCGGCGCGAGGGCATGGGCGGAAGCTACGGCTCGGGCACGTTCCGGGCGCTCGAGGGTGCGCTCGCGCTCTGGCGCGAGGCCGAGCGCGCGCTGCGTCTCGGCGTCGTCAACGCGTCGCCGGCTGCGAAGGGCGTCCTCGACACGAAGCTGAAGACCATCGAGGGCTGGACCCAGGCGATCGGCACGAAGAAGCTCGACACGAACAGCACGTCGGAGGCCATCGAGACGATGGGCGACCTCCACGCCGAGGCGGGCATCATCCTGTGGAAGGACGCCGGCGCGAAGGACGGCGGACCCGAGGCCGCGGACGCCGGAGCTCCGCCGCTGGGGCTCCCGAAGCATCGCTAGCGCACGCGCCGGAAAATAGGCCGGACCTGATCGCTCGTCCAAACGGGCGCGTCGTCGACCGCCCGACCCGCGCCGCGATTCCTGCCTTGACGCGGGCGTCCCGGGTCGGGTACTTCACTCCACGTTTTCCGACTTAGCTCAGTTGGTAGAGCAGGCGGCTGTTAACCGCCGGGTCGTAGGTTCGAGTCCTACAGTCGGAGCCACTTCTGCGTGGTACTTCTCTCGCCCGTGGGTGAGCCCTTCGAGGGCCTCGATCTGACCGGCTTCTGGGAGAAGCCGTCATACGCGCTCGAGAGCTAGCTCAGGTCGAGCGCGGCTCCTCGGGATCGCGCGATGCACCCGTTCGCTGCTCGCCGAAGGCGAATCGGCGTAGCGATCGAGCTCCCGCATCACAGCGTCCGCGTGATCCCCGAACGTGGCTCGGACCTGCTTCCGGATCCTTTCGCGCGACAGATCGATCGGTTTCATGAGCGGTCAGTAGGGTCCGGGCGCCGCTTCGGTCAACGTGCGCGGTAGACTGCTCACCGATGGCCAGATGGCACCCCGTGAGCGGCGACGACGCGCGGACGCTCGAACGCGAGCTCGCTCGCGAGCTGCCGGCCGGCCACGCTCTGAAGAGCCTGGAGGCGCGGGCGATCGCGCGCCGGCTCGAGTGCGACGACGTCGCTTTCCAGCTCGGCGACGGGAGGCTCGGCGACGCGCAGCGCGATGGCACGTCAGCGCGGCGGGCGCTTTGCCCGCGTGGTCTTCCGTGAGGCGCCCGGCGTAGCCTTCTTCCCGACCTTCTTTTTGGCCTTCGCCGCTGCCTGCCCGAGCACCACCGAGCCGCGCACGAGGTCCTCGAGGCTGCGCGCGGCGTCGCGCAGGTGAGCTTCCATCGGGCGGGGCGCCGGGTCGTCGGCCCACTGCTGGAAGCCGACCTTGAACGCGGCGAGGCCGGCCTCCGCCGCGAGCCGCGCGGCAGAAGCGTCGACGCCGCGTCGCTCGAGCGACGCCGTCATCGCGGAGGCGAGTGACGCCGCCTTGCCGAGCTCACGCTCCCGGAGCTCGGGGTTGGCCTGGACGACCGTGTGGCGGAGGCGCGCGTAGCCGGCATGCACCGGATCCTCGTCCGAGAGACGGGCGAGGCGCGCGAGCCCCTCGGCGACCGCCTCCATCGCCGGCGTCCCGTCGGGCGCGGCGAGGATGCCACCTCCCACCAGCGCCGCGACCTCCTCGGTGGCGTAGAAGAGGACCTCGCGCTTGTCGGGGAAGTAGCGGAAGAACGTCCGGGGCGTGAGGCCCGCGCGCGCGGCGATCTCGGCGACCGTGACCTTGTCGTAGCCGGGGTCGCGATAGAGCTGCATCGCAGCGGCCTGGAGCCGTCCGACGGCGTTGGGTTCCCAGCGAGCCATGGAATCGCACGCTACCTGATTGCACGGAGTGACATCACACGGTAACACGATGTCACCGAGTGACATCCGGTCAACGACCGTCTCCAGGAGAATTCCCCATGCATGTCTTCGTCACCGGCGGAACCGGCACCATCGGCTCTGCAGTCATCACCGAGCTCCTGCGCGGGGGGCACACGGTCCTCGCGCTGGCTCGCTCGGACAGCTCCGCACGCGCTCTACAGGAGGCAGGCGCGGAGGTGCTCCGCGGTGACCTCTCCGACCTCGCCGTCGTCAGGGCCGGCGCCGCGCGCTCCGGCGGCGTGATCAGCCTGGCGTTCGGACGCGACTACAGCAGCCCGGAGGCGCTCGCCGCGTCCATTCTCGAGGAGACCGCCGCCAACGCCGCGCTCGCCGACGAGCTCCGCGGGAGCGAGCGTCCGCTCGTCGTCGCCTCCGGTACGCCCTGGGTGCCGGGCCGCGCCTCCACCGAGGTCGATCCGGTTCCGACCGAGGGGCCGGTGGGCGGCCGAGGGCGCGCCGTGATGGCGCTGCTCGCCCAGGCGCCTGCGCTGCGCAGCATGGCGGTTCGCCTGCCGCGCACCGTGCACAACGAGGGCAAGGGCGGGTTCGCGGGGTTCTTGACGGAGAACGCGCGCCGCACCGGGACCGCCGGATATCCCGGGGACGGGGCCCAGCGCTGGCCGGCCGTGCATGCGGCCGACGCCGCGGTGCTGTTCCGGTTGGTGCTCGAGTCGGCGCCGGCGGGGACGGTCTGGCACGCCGTCGCCGACGAGGGCGACGCGGTGCGAGACATCGCGACGGTCATCGGCCGGCGACTCGGCCTGCCGGTCGAGCGGGTCCCCGAAGAGACCTTCGGCCCGTTCGGGCCCGTCTTCGCGATGGACCAGCCCGCCTCGAGCGCGCACACGCGCGCCGCGCTCGGGTGGAAGCCGAGCAACCCCGCGCTGCTCGAGGACCTCGAGAACCTCCAGCCCTGAGGCGACCGTTCGGATCCCTCACGATGGCGCGGCGCCCGCGGGCTCCGTGATCGTGGCAGACTCGTTCGGATCCCTCACGACCCGCGAGCCGCCCGGGCGCCCCGGACCCGCCAGACTCGTTCGGATCCCTCACGACCCACGAGCCCCCGCGCCGCGCGGAGACAGGTGGGGGATCCGAACGACTTTGCACGCCTCACACCCCGCGCGCGCCGCCGAGATAGGTGGGGGATCCGAACGACTTTGCACGCCCCACACCCCCCGCGCACCGCGGAGACAGGTGGGGGATCCGAACGACTCTGCCTGCCCGACGCTCCACGCGCGCCTACAATCCTTCGCGATGCCGCGGGCCCGTTCGCTCCGACCGTCGATCTGGCGATCACGAATCCGCGAGCGTACTGCGCGGAAGGTGTGGACCGAGGCGGACGATTGCATGCTCGACAGCGGACGCACCAGCGAGCGCTCGGACGATAGCGACGTCGCGTAGCTTCCGGGAGGAGTGGGCACGGCGCCCGGCGAGCAACACGGCCACACCTTGCGGCGAGGTGATGCGCCGTTGCGCGCGCCGCCGTCGTGACTGCGCCCTGACAGCGTTGCGAGCGCCCCGCACGCCTCGGGCAGACAGGCGCGCACGGCTCTTGCGTCGGGCGTCGGAACGATGGGCTATGACTGCGTGATCCTTGGCGGTGGTCCGGCGGGGCTCAGCGCCGCCCTCGTGCTCGGGCGTTGCCGCCGCACCGTCGCGGTCCTCGATTCGGGTCGGCCCCGCAACCAGGGCGTCGCGTCGTCGCACGGGTTCTTCACCCAGGACGGCGCGTCTCCCGAGGAGCTGCGGAGGATCGGGCGCGCCCAGCTCGCGCCGTACGACACGGTGAGGCTCTTCGACGACGAGGCCCTCGAGGTCGCCTCCGACGGGGAGGCAGGCTTCACCGTTCGCGTCCGGAACGGGGCGCCCGTGCGCGCGCGCAAGGTCCTCCTCGCGACGGGCATGCGGGACCGCGTCCCCGAGATCCCGGGCTTCCGCGAGCTCTGGGGAAAAAGTGTCCACGTGTGCCCGTACTGCGACGGCTGGGAGCTCCGGGAGAAGCGTCTCTGCGCCTACGCCCCGGCGGAGACCGGCCCGGACTTCGCGCTCGGCCTGCTCACGTGGACGAAGGACGTGATGCTGGTCACCGCCGGCGAACGCGTTGCGGACGAGGAGCGCGCGCGCCTCCTGCGTCACGGCATCGTGATCCACGAGGAGACCATCGCGTCGCTCGAGGGCACCGAAGGAAAGCTGCGCGCGCTGGTCCTCGGTTCGGGGCGTCGCATCGAGCGGGACGCCGTCTTCGTCCACTTCGGCAGCGAGCAGGTCGCCCCGTTCGCGCGCCAGCTGGGATGCACGCTCGGCGCGAACGGCGCCGTCGTCTGCCGTGAAGGCGAGCGCGCCGGGGTGCCAGGCGTCTTCGTCGCCGGCGACGCCTCCCATGATCTCCAGCTGATCGCCGTCGCCGTTGCCGAGGGCGTGAAGGCCGCGTGCGCCATCAACACCGAGCTCCGACGCGAGGACCGCCCCTAGCGGACGCGCCGTGCGCCGAGCAGACGCAGGAACCGCTTCGCGTCCCCGGCGCGCGGGATGTTGTTGAACATCACGTAGGCGTCATCGGGCGTCATCGCCAGGAGCCGCGCGAGCTCCGCGTCGGAGTACACGTGGCGCGCTCCCGTGATTCCGTGCAACCGGAAGTACGCGGGCGCGGGGTCCTCGGCATGAGGCGGGTCGACGAACGGATCGATGACATGGACGAGATCGAGCTCCGCACATAGCGAGCGCGCGAGGTCGATCTCCCGGCTCCAGGCGGGCCCGCGCGGCTCCCACAGATAGCGCACGCCGGCGGGGCGCAAGGGGCCGGCGATCGTGCGGAAGAAGGTGCGGAGCCGCGCCACGGACGCGGCATCGGGCTTGAAGCTCGCGGGGCACTGGAAGAGAACGGCGGTCGCGCCGAGCAGCTTCGCGCAGGCGAGGGTGCGCGTGAACGCACGACGCACGATGGCACTGTCGCGGAAGCCCCCGCACGTCTCGCGCTCCTCCGGCGTGAGCGGCTGCCGCAGGCGCCGGTAGGTGGGACTCTTGCCCTCGTGCGTGATCAGCTGCCACGCCTTCACGGTGAACTCGAAGCCGCGCGGGGTCGCCGCGATCCAGCGCTGCATCGTCGCGTCCGCGGGCGGCTCGTAGAAGGTCTGCTGCACTTCGACCACCGGAAAATGCACGGGATAATCGGCAATCGCGATCGTGAACCCGCAGAGACCAACGCGTACCACGGGAGGAGGCGTACCTCGAAATGCGGAGCGGCGCGCAGCGAAAGCGCGCGCCGGGCGGGGCGCGACCCACGACCACGCGGCGCCAGATCTCGTCCGCGCCGAAGCGGACACTCGACCGGGATTCCCTCGGGTCCGGCATCCAACGTGCACGTGGGCGGACACCTCACTCCGCGGCCGGTGCCGGGAGCCATCTCTGTCACTCGAAAGGAATCGCGATGAACAAGTCGAGCACCCAAACGTCGTCCAGCGACCAGGAGAAGAGCGTCGTCGATCAGGCCAAGCAAGCGGTCGGTCACGTCGCCTCGGACGTCGCGAACCAGGCGCGCGAGCAGATCGATGCGCAGTTCGAGGCGCGGAGGGAAAAGGCCGTCGACACGATCGGCGACATCGCCTCCGCCCTGCGCGGCACGGGCGAGAAGCTGAAAGGCGTCGGTCCGCTCGGAGATGTGGCGGGACGCGCCGCGGACGGCATGGACAAGGTCTCCGACTTCTTCGACGGCAAGCAGATCGGCGACGTCGTGCGCGACGTCGAGCGCTTCGCTCGCCGCGAGCCGGCGCTGTTCGTCGGTGCGGCGTTCGCCCTCGGCATCATCGGCGGTCGTTTCCTGAAGAGCTCCGCGCACCGCGGCGGCGAGGCCTCGTCGCTCGAAGGCGACTACGGCCCGTCGACGTACCGCGACAGCCGCAACACGTACGAGTACGGGTCGAGCGGCGGCCGCGCGAGCGGCGGCGCGAGCTACGGCTCGAGCGCCGGATCGTACGGCTCGGCGCGTGATCCGGAGGTCATCCGCGTGAGCTCGCCGAAGGTCAGCGCGGCGGGCCGCGGCTCGAGCACCGGCAGCGGCTACGCGAGCTCCAGCGTGGGCGGCGCCGGCAGCACCGGCGGCGGCTCCACCAGCGCCGGCTCGACCAGCGGCGGTAGCGCCACGGGCGGCCCGTCGACGAGCGGCGGCAGCGCGACGAGCGGCAGCACGGGCGGCAGCGCGACCAGCGGCAGCACGGGCGGCGGCGCCACGGGCGGCAGCAGCAGCGGCGCGGGCACGAGCGGCGCCACGTACGGCAACGGCGGGAGCAGCAGCACCAGCACGAGCGCGTCGACCGGCGGCGGCAGCGGGACCACCCGCGGCAGCGGAACCGGCGGCAGCGGTAGCACTGGCAGCGGCGGCGCGGGAAGCGTGTGATGCAGCAGCTGTCAGAGCAGCGGTCGGACCAGCGTTCGCTCGGCGAGCTCTTCGCCGAGCTGGCGCAGGAGACGGGAACGCTCGTCCGCAAGGAGGTCGAGCTCGCACGCGTGGAGATGACCGACAAGGCCAAGGTGGCGGGCCGTAATGCCGGCTTCGTCGCCCTTGGCGGCGCGGTCGCGATGATGGGCGCCCTGGCTCTTCTCGCCGCGCTCATCCTCGGTCTCGGGACGTTCATGCCGCTCTGGCTGTCGGCCCTGATCGTGGGAGCTGCCGTGACGGCGACGGGCGCGCTGCTCGTGACCAAGGGATTCCGCGCATTCAGCGCGCTCGAGGTCGCACCGCGCGAAACACTTCAAACTCTGAAAGAAGACAAGCAATGGCTACAAAAGGAGGCGAGTCGATGAGCACGGATTCGCGAGATACGGGAAGCACGGGCCAGACGAGCGCGATCCGCAGCGATATCGAAAAAACGCGCGGCGACATGTCGAAGACCGTCAATGCCATCGAGGAGCGGCTCAGCCCCGCCCACCTCAAGGAACAATTTGCCAGTGTCACGGCCGGGATCACCTCGGACGTCGAGGCCAAGGTCGCCGATCTCAAGGAATCGGTGATGGGCGGCTATCACGAGGCGAAGGACCACCTGAAGGACGACCTCGGTCGCGAGCTGCGCGACGCCAAGACCTTGGTCACGGATGAATTCACTCACGCGCGGACCGCCGTCCGCGACGCCACCGTCGGAAGGGTAGAGCACATGGTTCACGATGCACGCGAGTCGGTCACGGACGCGGGGACCTCGATCCTCGACACCATCAAGGCCAATCCCATCCCCGCCGCCCTCGTCGGCGTCGGCCTGGGCTGGCTCCTCTTCGGCCGCCGGAGCGCCACCTCGGCGCGCTCGCTGCGCAGCGGTACCTACGCCTACGGCGGCGGGTATGGCTACGACGAGGGCGGCTACCAGCAGCGCGGCGGCGGCGGCGGGGATCTCCTCGACCAGCCGCGCCGGGTCATGCGCCAGGGCGAGCGCGCCGTCGGCAACGCCGCGCACGCCGCGAGCGAGGGCGCGTCGCGCCTCGGTCATCGCGTCCAGGAAGGCGCCGGCCGTCTGGCGCACGGCGCGCAGGAGCTCGCGCACGACGCGACGGACCGCGTCGCCGGCGTGGCGGGCGATGCCCGTGACCGCGCCATGCACCTCGCGAGCGATGCGCGCGAGCGCGGCATGCAGCTCGCTCAGGGCGCGGGTCGCCAGGTGATGCGCGCCGAGCGCACCGTCGAGAGCACCCTCCGCGAGAACCCGCTCGCGATGGGCGCCGTGGCGGTCGCGATCGGCGCCGCCATCGGCCTCGCGCTGCCTCACAGCCGCGTCGAGGACGAGTGGATGGGCGAGGCCAAGGAGCGCCTCTTCGAGCAGGCGCAGGAGTACGCGGGCGAGGCCATCCACCGCGCCGAGGATGCCGTGGGCCAGCTGGCCCAGGGCGGCGGCGAGTCGGGCGGCCAGGGCGGCCAGAAGTCCGGCGAGAGCAGCAGCAGCGGCGGCAGCAACGGCGGCAGCAACGGCGGCACCGAGAGCAGCTCGTCGGGCGGCAGCAAGAAGTCGTCGTCGTCCAGCGCGGTCTGACGACGAAGGCCCTGGATACGACGAAGGCCCCGGAGAGCAATCTCCGGGGCCTTCGTGTTTGCGGCGTTCGCGGCGCCGTCGGTCACTTCAGCTTGGAGACTTCCTTGTCGGACTTCGAGACGAGGTCGTCGAGGGTGTCGAGGTTCGCCTCGAGGCGCGTCTTCGCGTTCTGGAAGCTCTCGTCCGGGACGCTCGCGAAGGCCTGGAGGTCGCTCTGCACGACCGCGCGCTGCGTGTCGACGGTGCGGAGCGAGTCGGCGGCGGAGGTCGGCGCCTTGCTGCCCGCCTTCGACACCTTGGCCTTGAGCTCGCGGATCTTCGCGTCGGCCTTGTCGGCGCGCTCTTGCGCCTTCGCCTGCGCGACGCGCTTCGCCTCGACGAGCTTCGCGTCGGCGGACGGTGCGCCGTTGGCGACGGCGGCCTTGCGGTCCTTCTCGGCGCTGTCGTTGGTGGCGTCGCTACGCGTCTCCGCCTGAGACTGCTCCGCCTTGCGTTGGTCGTCGATGCGTTGGTCGTGCGCGTCGTCCGCCTTCTTCACCGGGTCCGAGCCGCAGCCCGCACCTGCGGCAAGCAGAGCGAGACCGAGAAGACCAGTGGAAGCGGCAAGCGTGGGTTTCATCATGACGCGGCCGCGGTGCGACTACCGTGCCAGGGGGCGGCGTTCGCGAAAACCCCGGCACACCGCGAGAACGGCGCCACCTCGGGGGCGCTCGCCGCGCACGGAAGCGGGGCGAGGGAGCGGCATGCACGCGGGCGTGCCACACCCTGGGGTCAGGCGGCGTGACGTCCCCTGCCCTCGTGATCGAGCAACCAGCGTTTGCGCGGGATTCCGCCGCCGAAGCCGGTGAGCGCGCCGCCCGCACCGATCACGCGGTGGCAAGGGACGATGACGACGAGCGGATTCCGCCCGTTCGCCCCACCGACCGCGCGCGATCCCTTCGGCGTGCCGACCTGCTTGGCGAGCTCGCCGTACGACATCGTCGTTCCGAACGGGATGCGGGTGAGCGCCTGCCAAACGCGCCTCTGGAAGGGCGTCCCCTCGAAGCGGAGCGGAACGTCGAACGTGGTGCGAGCGCCCGCGAAGTACTCGGTCAGCTGGCGGCGGGCCGGCGCGAGCAACACGTCGTCGCGCTCCCACGTCTCACGGGCGGCAAGCCGCGCGTCGCCCTCGAAGTAGATCGCGGAGAGCGCGTCGCACGCCCAGCACAACGTGAGCTCTCCGACCTGGCTCGGCATGACGCTCCAAGAGATCTTCATGACCGATGAGTACTCCGCGCGGGCGCTCCGGTCTGGCCGTTTCCGGACGTCGCTCGCGCGTCGCTGGCGGCGTCCGTAAATGGCGAGCGGAAGGGCGGGTCGGGTGCCAGGATGCTCCGTCCGATGGAACCCGCCTCGCTCGACCGCGACCTCTGCTACCGAGCGCTGCGCGCCCGCGACGCGCGCTTCGATGGCCGCATCTTCGTCGCGGTGCGTACGACCGGGATCTACTGCCGCCCGATCTGCCCGGCGCGGACGCCCAAGCTCGAGAACATCACCTTCTTCGCGAGCGCCACCTTCGCGCAGGAGGCCGGCTACCGTCCCTGCCTGCGCTGCCGCCCCGAGTCGTCGCCCGATCTCGCGGCGTGGCGCGGCACGTCCAGCACGGTGTCGCGCGCGATGACGCTGATCGCGGAGGGTGCGCTCGACGGCGACGACGACGTCGCTTCCTTCGCGCAGCGCCTCGGGGTCGGCGACCGCCAGCTCCGGCGTCTTTTCCAGAAGCACCTCGGGACGTCGCCGATCGCCGTAGCGCAGACCCGGCGCGTTCTCTTCGCGAAGAAGCTCGTTCACGAGACCACGTTGCCGATGACCGCGATCGCGACCGCCGCCGGGTTCGGCAGCCTCCGGCGCTTCAACGGCACGTTCCAGACGCTCTACGGCCGTCCTCCCTCGGAGCTCCGCCGCCGACGTCGCGAACGCGTCCCGTCCGGCGGCGCCATCGCGCTCTCCCTCGCGTACGCGCCCCCGTACGACTGGGACGCCATGGAGCGGTTCTTCGCGGCGCGCGCCATCGCGGGCGTCGAGTCGGTGGAGCGCGGCCGCTACGCGCGCACCATCGAGCTCGACGGCGCCGTCGGCACCATCACGGTCTCGCCGTCGGCGGGCGGCGCGAGGAAGAAGGACGCGCTCACCGTCACCATCCGGTTTCCCGTCATCGGAGCGCTGCCGGTCATCGTCGCCCGCGTGCGCCGGATGTTCGATCTCGACGCCGACATCGAGATCATCGAGGCGATGCTCCGTCAGGACCCGCTCCTCGCGCCGCTCGTGGCGGCGAGGCCGGGCTTGCGCGTGCCCGGCGCATGGGATCCCTTCGAGCTCGGCATACGCGCCATCCTCGGCCAGCAGATCACCGTCACGGCGGCCCGGACGCTCGCGTCGAGGCTCGTCGCCGAGCGGGGCCGCGCGCTCGGCCTCGACGGCGGGGACGAAGCGCTGACGCACGTGTTCCCCGGGCCGGCGGCGCTCGCCGGCATCGACCTGGCGGGGCTCGGGATGCCGCGGGCGCGCGCGGCGGCGCTCTCCACCTTCGCGGCGGCGGTGCACGACGACGCCAGTCTGCTGCAGCCGGGCGGCGACCTCGCGGAGGCCGTGGTCCGCCTGCGCGCGCTGCGCGGCATCGGCGAGTGGACCGCGCAGTACATCGCTCTCCGCGCCCTCCGCGATCCCGACGCGTTCCCGGCCACCGACCTCGGGATCCTGCGCGGCGCCGCGGGCGGCGGCGAGCGTCCGGCGCCCGCGGTCCTGCTCGCACGAGCCGAGGCATGGCGCCCCTGGCGCGCCTATGCAGCGCAGCATCTGTGGGCCGCCGATCCGGCGTGCTGAGGCGCAGCCTTGCTGCCCATAGGAAGGGCCTATCGCGCGGCGCGCGACGTCACCGGAGATCGTGCCGCAGCACGTGTTCCCCTGCCGGAACGGCCGAAAATCTGGCAGAGTGCACGCCGAAACTGCAAGGAGATCCCACGATGTCACTCATTCAAAAGCAGGCCCCTGACTTCAAGGCGGAAGCCGTCCTCGCGAACGGCGAGATCAAGGAGCTTTCGCTCTCGTCCTTCAAGGGCAAGTACGTCGTCCTGTTCTTCTACCCGGCGGACTTCACGTTCGTGTGCCCGACCGAGATCCTGTCGTTCTCGAACCACATCGCCGAGTTCGAGAAGCGCAACACGGTGGTCCTCGGCGTCTCCGTCGACAACGTCCACTCGCACCGCGCGTGGCGTGACACGAAGGTCGAGCAGGGTGGCATCGGCCCCGTCGCCTACCCGCTCGTCGCCGACATCACGAAGGAGATCGCGAAGTCGTTCGACGTCCTCCTCGAGGGCGGCGTCGCGCTCCGCGGCACCTTCCTCATCGACAAGGAGGGCATCGTTCGCCAGGCGACGATCAACGACCTTCCGCTCGGCCGCTCGATCGAGGAGACGCTTCGCCTCGTCGACGCGCTCCAGTTCACGGAGGAGCACGGCGAGGTGTGCCCCGCGGGCTGGCAGAAGGGCAAGAGCGGCATGAAGGCCGACGCGAAGGGCGTCGCCGCGTACCTGACCGAGAACGCCAAGTCGCTCTGAACGAGCACCGAGCCAAGGCTCCACGGGGCTGCGTCGCGAGACGTGGCCCCGTGCTCGTTTCGAAGGCTGCCTTCCTAGCGCTGGCGGTCGATCGCGACCGTCGCCTGCCCGATCGGGTAGGTGGTCGGCACGCGCGTCTTCGTGGCCGCGACCTTCACCCGGCTGCACGGCGTGATGGCGAGCAGCTTCTCGACGATGACCATCACGTACGACTCGAGCAGGTGGAAGTCGCGCGCGAGCCCCTCCTCGATGACGCAGCGGACGATGGCGTCGTAGTCGACGACGTCGCGGCGGCGGTCACGCTTCGGCAGAGACGACTCCGGTAGCTCCATGTCGACGTCGACGAGGATCTCCTGGCCACGCGCGCGCTCGTCCTTCGAGGCCCCGAACTTTGCGACGAGGCGAATCTCGCGAAGCGCGATCGTGTACATGGGAAAGAGCCTTACTGCGTCTTCCGGCGAAGCTCCAGAGGGCCCGGGCCGCAGGGACTCACGCCCACGCGATCTCGTACACGTAGCTCGTCGCGGTCAGCGAGCTTGGCGCCGTGCGGACGAAGACCTGGTTTGCGAAGAAGCGGAGCATGGCGTCATGTCCGCCGCGGAGCGCCTCGCGGACGTAGGCGAAGCGCGCCAGCGGGAAGCCGTCCAGGCAGATCCGCGCGTCTTTCGGGCCGACCTTGACGACCTTCGCCGAGCCCCCGTCGAACACGCGGGCCCACAGGCGGGGGTAGTGCGCGAGCACCGTCCACGGCGTGACACCGGCGTTGGTGGCGAGGCGCGCGAGCGACGCGATGCCGGACTCCTGCACCTTGACCCCCGAGCTCTTGCCGAGCTCGAACGCGAGCTCCGGCGAGGCGATCGCCTCGCACGCGGCGTAATGGGCCTCGGCGATCGAGACCGGCATCCAGGGCGCGCTCAGCGGGCGCATGAGCACCTCCACCGCGGCCGGGTCGAGCGCGCGGCGGTAGCGCTCCAGCAAGCCCTGGCAGCGGAGCTCCTCGATGCTCGAGACGAGCAACGTGCTCCGGACGTACCGGAGCGAAACGGCGCTGCCGGCACTGCGCGCCACCACTGTCTCGACCGAGGGAGCCATCTCCCCCCCTGCAACGGCCGCGTGAGGGCGGGCGTTCAGGGCGCCCGCGCTACGGTGGCGCTCACGTGCTAGGGTCCCGCGCCAGCGGTCATGCGAAACCTCGTGTCGGGCATCCACTCCTTCCGGGACGGCTACTTCAAGACCAACCGCGAGCTCTTCGAGAAGCTGGCGACCGAAGGTCAGAACCCGGAGACCCTCTTCATCACCTGCTCGGACTCGCGCGTCGTTCCGAACCTGATCACCCAGGCGGCGCCCGGCGACCTCTTCATCGTGCGAAACGTCGGTAACGTCGTGCCCCGCCCGACGCTCCCCGGCGGCACCGCCGCGGCCATCGAATACGCGGTCGAGGTCCTCGACGTGCGTGACATCGTGATCTGCGGGCACACGCAGTGCGGCGCGATCGATGCCGTGCTCAATCCCGAGAAGATGTCGGCGCTTCCGATGGTGAAGCGCTGGCTGGCGGAGACGGAGCAGGTCCGGCACGTCGTCGAGGAGCGCTACCCCGACCTCTCGCCCGAGGATCGCCTCCTCGTGGCGGTGCAGGAGAACGTGCTCGCCCAGCTCGAGCACCTCCGCGAGTACGACTTCGTCTCCCGGCGGCTCACCGCGGGCACGCTGCAGATCAACGGGTGGGTGTTCGAGATCAAGACCGGCCAGGTCTACGGGTTCTCCCCCGGCGAGGCGCAGTTCCTTCCGCTGGTGCGCTGACCCCCGAGGGAGGAGCTTGCGCCGCTCCCTCTGCGAGCGATATGCCTTTGGCATGCGCCTTCGCCTCCTCGTCGGATCTCTCGGTATGGCCAGCCTGATGGCCCTCTCCCTCCTTCCCCAGGGCTGCTCCTCGGACGACGCAACGTCGTCCACGCCCGCCGCGGACAGCGGCGCGAGCAGCAGCGGCTCCAGCGGGTCGAGCGGCTCCAGTGGGTCGAGCGGCTCGACCGACTCCGGGGCCACGGACGCAGGCGCCGACGCCTCGAAGCCGCCGACGTCGACCGACTGCAAGCTCACCGCAGTCGCGGGCGTCGCGGACGTCACGCCGACCTTCTACGTCTACGGCGATCCGGCGACCGCGGTGCCCCCCACCCAGACCGGCGGCACGCTCAGCGGGACCTACAAGGTCGACAAGGCGACGGTCTATCTGCCCTCGGGCACGAAGGGCATCGCCGATCCGGCGAAGTCGACGGGCACCGTGAACGGCTGGGCCACGTTCTCGGGCACGCGCTACATCATCCACCTCAAGGCGGACCTCAGCGTGTTCGTCACACCGCTGAACAGCACCCAGGCGCAGAACTCCGACGTCACCTCGCAGGGCGGATTCACGGTCGCGGCGGAGAAGCTCACGCTCGACCACGGCTGCGACACCGCGAAGCCGGACGACGCCGAGTACTCGTTCACCGATACCGGCTCGGGCCGCGCGACCATCCTCGTGAAGACGACGTCCCCCACCTTCGGCGACGCCTTCCTGCTCATCGAGGCCGCGAAGACGCCCTGACCCGCGCCTCGCTCACGCGAGGACGAACTCGTCGTCCGGGCTGTCCGTCACCGGCAGCCATCGGTCGAACACGAACCAGAAGCGCTTCGAGCTCGGCGGCGGCGTGACCCTCGGGCGCGACGCCGGCGCAGCCTCGGCGGACTCTTCTCGTCGATCGAGCTGAGGAGGAGGAGAGGGCGAGAAAGGGACCCGGGGGTTCATCGTTGCGGCACCAGTTCACTGTCCGTGCCACTCGGTGAGCCCGGCGGTTTCTGCGGAAAACGCGCGGTTTCTCGCCAGGTGAGGGCGCCCCGACCCGACCGCCAACCGACGGGTTGTCAGGGCTCCGACAGCCGCGAGCCGCGGGGCTCCTCATCGCATTGACCGGCTCGCCCGCTGACCCTAGAAAACGTCGGGTGACGGAGACGAGCCGAGCCGGCGACCGCGACGCGGCGCTCGATATCCTTCGCCGGCACGGCGCCGACGCAACGTCCTTCCAGCTCCTCGCGCCGGGCTATCACTACTTCTTCGCGGAGGGCGGCTTCGTCGCTTACGTGGACACGGGCCGCGCCTGGGTGGCAGGCGGCGGGCCGGTCGCGGCGGAGGACGCGCGGGCGCTCCTCGCCAGTGCGTTCGCGGCGGAGGCCGACCGACGGGGACGGCGCGCGAGCTTCTTCGCGGTCGACGATGCGTTCTGCGCGACCGCGAACCTCCCGCACGTGCGCGTGGGCGAGCAGCCCTGCTGGGAGCCCGCGCACTGGGAGCGGGTGCTCGCGAGCAACCGTTCCCTCCGGTACCAGATCCGCCGCGCCACCTCGAAGGGCGTCACGGTGCGCCGCGTCCCGAGCGCCGAGATGGCTGACGAGGCGAGCGAGACCCGCCGCGCCGTCACGAGCCTCGCCCGCGCGTGGCTCGGCTCGCAGCCGCTCGCCCCGATGGGATTCCTCGTGGAGCTCGCGCCCTTCGACTTCCCCGAGGAGCGCCTCTACCTCGTCGCCGAGCACGAGGGGCACCTCGTCGGCTTCCTCGCGGCCGCCCCGGTCTACGCGCGGCGCGGCTGGCTGGTCGAGAACCTCCTCCGGACGCGCACCGCGCCGAATGGCACCGCCGAGGCGCTCGTCGACCGGATGATGCGTCTCGCCGCCGAGGAGGAGAGCTCGCTCGTCACGCTCGGTCTGTCGCCGCTCGCGGGCGCGGTCCCGCGCCGCCTCCAGATCGCGCGCTCGCTCGGCGCGCCACTCTACGATTTCCGGGGACTCCAGGCGTTCAAGGCGAAGCTCCGTCCCGACGGCTGGGAGTCCATCCACGTGGCCGCGGCGCCGGGTAGCTCGCCCTGGGTCGCGCTCGCCGACGGTCTCACCGCGTTCGCACGCGGGAGCCTCGTGCGGTTCGCCTTTGCGACGCTCGCGCGCGGGCCGCTCGCGGTGCTGTGGGGCCTGACTGCCCTCCTCGTCGTGTGGACGCCGGTGCTCGCGCTCGCCCCGACGCGTCGCTTCTTCCCCTCGCCCGTCGTGCAGCACGCGTGGGTGCTGTTCGACGTGCTCCTCGCCTGCGCGCTGTGGGCGCTATGCCGGCGGCACCGGTCGTGGCTCGCCACGGCCGTGGCGAGCGTGGTGACGCTGGATGCGGTCGTCACCGCCGTCGAGGCCCTCGCGTTCAACGTGGAGCACGTGCGTGGTCCGCTCGACGCGATGGCCATCGCGGTCGCGTGCACGGGTCCCACGCTGGCGGCGATCGCGCTGTGGGGTTTCGTGCGGCGGCGCGCGCTCGTCCAGCCCTGAGGCGAGGGGCGTGCTGCGCTTGCGCGCCCGGGCGGGCCATGGCACGACGCTCTCGAGCGCCGTGGATACGAAAGCCAAGAACCGCCTCGCCATCGTCCTGCTCGTGACCGCGAAGGTCGTCGGGCTCGCCGGGATCATCCTCGGCGTCACTCGCTACCGCGTCCTCGGCGGCATCCTGCTCGGCCTCGACGCGGTGGTGATCCTCGCAGCCATCGTGCTGGCGATCCGCAACATGAAGCGCGCGTCCATCGTCGAGAGCGACGACAAGGCCACCCTCCGGCGCATGGTCGAGGAGGGCACGCTCGATCAGTACCTGAGCGACATCCGCGCCGCGAAGAAGGCCGACCCCGATCCGTCGGCGTCATAGAAGCGTCGCGAGCGCGGCGCGTTACCGGTACGCGCGCACGTGAGCCGCCTCGGGCTCGCTGCCCGCCGCGGCGGCGACGAGCTGGCGACCGCTCACGTCCCGGCTCCACAGGCGCGCGTTCTCGCGAAGGTACGCAGCGAGCGTGCGCGGAGCGCGGCCCAGCAGACGCTCGAGCGTCGGGTCGGTGGTCTCGAGCTGCCCCGAGCGGAGCCCCACGTGGAGGACGGTCTGCACCGCGATCTGCGGGAGCGGGAGCCCCTGGACGGAGAGGTGGCGAACGTAGCTCGCGAGGCTTGCTGCCTCGTAACGCACCGTCCGGTGGATCACGTCCGACAGGAGCCGCGCTGCCTCCTCGAACGAGAGCACCGCCGCCCCCGTGCAGGTGTAGGCCGCGCCGCGGTGCGGGTCGGGATCGGCGAACACGAGCGCCGCAAGCTCCGCGACGTCGCGGATGTCGACGAACGCGAAGCGGCCTCGCCCGGCCGGCACGAAGAGGCGTCCATCGTCGACGATGTCGGCGCGGTAGGCGGCGCCGAGGTTCTGCGCGAAGAAGCCGGGACGGAGGAGCGTGTAGCTCATTCCGCGCTCTGCGAGGTGCTTCTCGATCGCGTGATGAGGGACCTGCCGGTTCGTGTCGGCACCGAGCACCGAGAGGAAGACGACATGCCGGACGCCCGCGGCGACGGCCGCGTCGATGAACGGCAGGATCGTGGACTCCATCTGGTCGACCGCGGAAGGTCGCACCAGGAAGAGCGACGCGCAGCCGGCGAGAACGCCGTCGAACGTGCTCGGATCGTGGAAGTCCAGCACGCCGACGTCGACGTCACCGTGCAGCGCGCGCACGGCCTCGCGCGAGAGGTCGACGGCGCGGAACGGCAGGCCCCGTGCCACGAGCGCGCTGACCACCTCGGCCCCTACGCTGCCGGTCGCGGCAGTGACGAGGACCTTGCCCAGCACCTGCTCGCCTGCGGTCGTGCTGGTGGTCATGCCGCGGGACGTGCACCGCGCATGCCGTTACGCAGCGAAATCCGCAGTCATCCTGACACCTCGACCGTGACGTCGAGCCGGACGATGCCCCGGCGGACCGAGCTCGCGGGCGCGCGGGCGAGGGTCTCGCCGCGCGGCCCGTAGATCGCGGAGCCGCCCTGCCCGGGGGCTTGAACGATGCCCGTCGCCCAGTTCGCGTTCGCGATCACGATGCGGTGGGCGCGGGCGAGCGCCGGGAGAACGACGTGCCGCTCGTCGTCAGGATCGACCCACGCGCTCGGGAAGAGCAGCACGTCGCTGCTCGCGAGAGCCGCCGCCGCGTCCTCCTCGAGGAAGTGGAGGTCGTAACAGATTGCCGTCGTGACCCTGACGCCCGACAGCATGTTCATCGATGGCGGGATCGCGCCCGCCGTCGCCCAGCGCTCGGGATGCCACGGATGGTGCTTTCGGTAGACGTACGCGATCGATCCGTCGCGCTCGCACGCGACCATCGCGTTGTAGATGCAACTCCCCTCGCGGAGCACGAGCGGCGCGACGATCGCGGCCTTGGAGCGGCGCGCGAGCTCCCGTACCTGCGTGATGGTCGGGCCGTCCAGTGGCTCGGCGAACGGCGCCAGATCGAACGTCAGCTCGCGCGAGACGTAGCCCGTGAGGGACGCTTCGGGGAGGAGCACGAGGTCCGTGGCGGGGCCGCGCGCGAGCTCGTCCGCGACCGCGGACAGAACGCGCGCCGGCTCACCCCACGACGCGGGCACCTCGAGGACCGTGAGGAGCGCCACCCCTGTAGTCTAGGGCGCCGCCGACGCGGGGAGTCAACTTGCACCAGAGCGCCCGGGCTGGGGCGCGCCGGTGGGCCGGTCAGGCCGACGAAGGGCCGGAGGCGAGCATGACCGCGCTCTTCGGGCCGAGCACGCCGGCGTCGAAGCTGCCGGTCGCCACGAGCACGCGCAGCTCGGCCGGCACCTCGACGGGCCTGGGCTCCGCGCCGAGGTTCACGAAGAGGCGCCGTTCCTCGCCGGCATGGCGGCGCGTCACCTCGAGCAGGTCGCCGCGCGCGACCGCCGTGAGATCGTCCCAGCCCGTGGGAGCGCCGAGAACGCGATCGCTCGTCCGCAGATGGACGAGCTTGCGGTACAGCACGTGAACCCGGCGGTGCGGCTCGTGCGTGCGCTCGGCCCACGGGAGCTTCGAGGCCTCGAAGGTCGAGCGCGCCTGCGGGTCGGGGATCTGGTCGCGCTTCGCCGGGTCTGCGAAGGCGGCGAACGCCTTGAACTCCTCGCGGCGGCCCTTGCGCACCGCCTCACCGAGCTCGCCCTCGTGATCGCTGAAGAAGAGGAACGGGCTCGATGCGGCCCACTCCTGTCCCATGAAGAGCAGCGGCACGCCGGGCAGGAACAGCAGGAGCATCGACGCGGCGCAGTACGCGTCCACGTCGACGTTGCTGGAGATCCGGTCGCCGAGGGCGCGATTGCCGATCTGATCGTGGTTCTGGAGGCAGTAGAGGAGCTGGCCCGGCGCCACGCCGTGCTCGCGCGGGAGCTTGCCGCGCGGCTTGCCCTTCCACGGCTCGAAGGGCTGGCCGACGTAGGTGAAGCCGTGCTCGATGGCCTTCGCGAGCGCAGCCGTCGTCGGCTCGTACGCGGCGTAGTAGCCGTCACGCTCGCCGGTGAGGAGGACGTGCAGCTGGTGATGCAGGTCGTCCGCCCACACCGCGTCGGCGCCGAGCTCGTTCACTGCCATCGGGTCATTGCGCTCGTCCTCGAAGAAGACGTGCCGCGGCGGCGTCATCCCGTGCGCGAGATCGGTGATCTCGCGGAGCACGTGCAGGTTCGACTTCGGATCGCGGATCTCGTGCGCCGCGTCGAGGCGGAGGGCGTCGATTCCGAGCTCCTCCAGCCAGTAGCGCACGTTCCCGAGCACCAGGTTGCGCATGGGCGCGTGCGCGAAGTCGGGCGCCGGGCCCCACGGCGTCTGCACCGCCTCGGTGAAGTACTCGGGCGCGTACTTCCAGAGGTAGTTCCCGGCCGGCCCGAAGTGGTTGTAGACGACGTCGAGGATGACGGCGAGGCCCCGGCCATGAGCCGCGGCGACGAGCGAGCGTAGATCCTCGGGCTCACCGTAGGCGGCGTGGGTCGCGTAGAGCGCGACGCCGTCGTAGCCCCAGCCCCACTGGCCGGCGAACGCGGCGACCGGCAGGATCTCGATGGCGGTCACCCCGAGCTCGGCCAGCGCGTCGAGGCGCGCCTCCGCCCCCTTGAAGGTACCCTCGGGCGAGAACGTGCCGACGTGCAGCTCGTAGATGACCCACTGCGAGAGCGGCGGCGCCTGCGCGAGGGGCTCGCCGTGGGCGGGAGCCACCACGCGGGCCGGTCCGTGGACGCCCTTGGGAAGCGACCGCGCGAAGGGGTCCGGCGTCTGGTCGCCGTCGAGCACGAACGCGTAGAGCGCGCCTTCGGCCACCCCGGTGAGATGACGCTCGAAGCTGCCCTCACCGAGCGCCTCGAGCGGCTCGTCGCGCAGGATGGTGGTGCCGTCGGCCTCGAAGAGCCGGACCTTGACCTCGCGCGCCTTCGTCGTGAATGCCGCGAACGTGGTCCCGTTCGCGTCGACGTGTGCTCCGGGCTTCACGCTCAGGCCGTCGCGCGGACGAGCTTGCGGACGGCTTCGACCTCTCGCGCGTACTCGGATTCGACCAGCTGGCCGGTGGTGAGGCGGAGGAGCATGGCGCTCGCCGCGGCGTAGGCGTCGCTCAGCTGGTCGCTGAGGCTGAGCTCGTCGACGATGGTGCTGAGCAGAGGCGCCCGGGTATAGCGCTCCACTGCGAGGCAGTTGAGGAGCGTGTCGAGGAGCTGTTCTCTGTCGAGTGCGTAGGTCATCGCGGCGCGGCCTTCATTGCAGAGACCGTACCGACGCGAGAGCCACGCTGGGGCACGGTGGTTCCATCCGTATGGGTACAGGCGTGGGCACCCTTGCGCGCGCGGCGACCGTGGCAAGCCGCCCCGATGGGGCAATCTGTTCGCGGAGACCATGGGGGCGACGGGCGGCAGCTCGGCCGTCCAGAGATCGAGGATCACAGCCAAAAAGCGGGCATGGGCATTGCTCTGTGGCCGCCGCCTCATTCATCCGTGGAGCCCGAGGACCATCCGCATGCGACCGATCACCGCGACGTACCGACTTCAGTTCCACAAGGGTTTCCGCTTCGAGGACGCGAAGGCGATCGTCGATTACCTCGACGACCTCGGCGTCTCGCACGCGTACGCCTCGCCCTACCTGATGGCGGAGCCGGGCAGCACCCACGGCTACAACATGGCCGACCCGCGCCGGCTCAACCCCGAGGTCGGTACCGACGAGGACCACGCCGCGTGGGTCGGTGCGCTCGCCGACCGACAGATGGGGCACATCCTCGATGTGGTGCCGAACCACATGGCCGCATCGACGCACAACCCGTGGTGGCTCGACGTCCTCGAGAACGGACCTTCGTCGGTGTACGGCGACTACTTCGACATCGACTGGAACCCCCAGAAGGAGGCGCTCGAGAACAAGATCCTCCTCGCGACGCTGGGCGCGCAGTACGGCGAGGTGCTGGAGCGCGGCGAGCTGCAGCTCGTGCGCGACGGCGGCGCCTTCTTCGTCAAGTACTTCGAGCGGATGCTCCCCGCCAACCCGCGCAGCACGTTCGGGCTCCTCGAGCGCGCCGAGGCACGGACCGAGCTTCCCGAGGAGGACCCGCGGCGCAGCGAGCTGCACAGCATCGCGACCGGCCTCAAGAACCTTCCCCTCCGCTCCGAGACCGACCCTGCGATGCGCAAGGAGCGCGCGCGCGAGAAGGAGGTCCTGAAGCGGCGCCTCGCGATGCTCGTCGAGGACCCCGCGATCGCGAAGGCGGTCGACGCAGAGCTCGCGGCCGTCAACGGCACCGCCGGGGACCCGCGTAGCTTCGAGCAGCTCGACGAGATCCTTCTCCAGCAGGCCTACCGCCTGGCGTTCTGGCGCGTCGCCACCGAGGAGATCAACTATCGCCGGTTCTTCGACGTGAACGACCTCGCGGCCATCCGCATGGAGGAGCCGGCGGTGTTCGACGACACGCACCGGCTGCTCCTCGAGCTGGTCGCCCAGGGGCGCGTCCAGGGCGTGAGGCTCGATCACACCGACGGCCTCTACGATCCCGAGGAGTACTTCGGGAAGCTGCGGCGCGCGCTGTCCGGCGCGGGGCCGGAAGGCGGCAAGCGCGAGACGTACCTCGTCGCCGAGAAGATCCTGACGCCCGGCGAGGAGCTTCCGACGCACTGGCCGATCGAGGGCACGACCGGCTACGACTTCTGCGCCGGAGCGTCGGGCGTGTTCGTCGATCGCGCGTCCGAGAAGGCGTTCACCCAGCTGCACGCGGAGATCACGGGCGACGCCCGCTCCTTCAACGAGCACACGCGCGAGGCCAAGCGCACGACCATGCGCTCCAGCCTCTCGAGCGAGATCCACATGCTCTCGCGCCGGCTCGAGCGCATCGCCATGCGGTCGCGGCGCTCGCGCGACTTCACGTTGCCGATGCTGCACCGCGCGGTCGCGGAGACGATCGCGGCGTTCCCGATCTACCGGACGTACATCCGGCCCGACGGCACGCGCGAGCCCAACGACGAGCAGATCGTGAGCCGCGCCACGCGCCTCGCGCTCCGCCGCAATCCGGAGCTCGAGCCTTCGGTCTTCGACTTCCTTCGTGACGTGCTCACGATGGCGCATGCGCCGGCCGACGAGGGCGACCGGCTCGCGCGGACCGAGTTCGCGATGCGCTTCCAGCAGATCACCGGGCCGGTCATGGCGAAGAGCGTCGAGGACACCGCGTTCTACACGTACGTGCGCTTCGTGGCGCTGAACGAGGTGGGCGGCGCGCCGGACCGGTTCGGCACGACCATCGCCGACTTCCACGCGGCGAACGATCTGCGCCGCCGCCAGTGGCCACGCACGATGACCTGCACGTCCACGCACGACACGAAGCGCGGCGAGGACGTGCGCGCCCGCCTCGCCGTCCTGAGCGAGGTGCCGGATCTATGGGACGCGTGGGTGCGCGGCTGGCTCGAGATCGCCAAGGGCCACACCACGCAGATCGAGGACGAGACCGCGCCGAGCGCGGTCGACCAGTACCTCTTCTTCCAGACGGTGCTCGGGGCCTACCCGCTCGAGGCGTCCGCCACCGCTACCAAGGACCTGCCCGACCGCGTGCACGCGTATGCGCTCAAGGCGGCACGCGAGGCGAAGCAGCACACGAGCTGGCTCTCTCCGAACGAAGGGTACGAGAAGGCGCTCGAGAAGTTCGTGCGCGGCATGCTCGCCGACGCGACGTTCACGAAGAGCCTGACCGACAGCGTCGACCTCGTCGCCTCGCACGGCGCGTCGAACGGGCTCGCGCAGCTCGTGCTGCGCATGGCGTCACCGGGCGTGCCCGACACGTACCAGGGCACCGAGCTCTGGGATCTGACGCTCGTCGACCCCGACAACCGCCGCCCCGTGGACTACGAGGCGCGGCGAGCAGCGGTCGCCTCGCTCGACGACACGGGACCGGCCGCGTTGCTCGCCGCCTACCGGGATGGCCGTATCAAGCTGCACGTCCTCCGCGCGGCGCTCCGCTTTCGTCGTGACCTGCCCCGCGTGTTCCTCGAAGGAGACTACACGGCGCTCGACGCCGGCGAGGACCTGCTCGCGTTCACGCGCACGCACGAGACCGGCTCGGTGGTCTGCGCCGTGACGCGCCGCCCGCACCACGTGACGGGCGGTCGCGTGCCCTTCGCCGTCGGCGAGGCGTGGGGCGCGCACGTCGTCCCCGTCCCTCCCGGCGAGTGGGTCGACGTGCTGACCGGCAAGAGCCACGTCGTCGAGGGCGGGGGGATCGGCGCCGCCGCGCTGTTCGACGCCCTGCCCGTCGTGTTGCTGCGGAAGGCGTGACGTCACTCGTGCGCCCGCTCCTCGGCGACCTCCTCGCCATCGAGCGGGCGCTCCACGCGCGTGCTGCCGGGGCGCTCGAGGATGACGCCGATCACGACCTCGCCGTAGCGATTCACCTTGTCGAGCACGCGACCGCGCACGCCTTTCGTGTCGAGGAGTCGGCGGATGGCGGCCTTGAGCTGGATGACGAGAAGGTCCACGACGAGAGTCTGTGACTGAACATCCGTACAGCGTCAAGACACGCCGCTCACATCCATGGGTGGTACGCTGAGCTCGTGGATTTCTCCGCTCTCAGGTACCCGATGGAGCTCCGCGAAACGCACATCGCGAGCGCGATCGAATCCGCCGAGGCGATGGCGGCGCTGCTCAAGCGCTTCGCCGACATCGCGACGCCGGGGAAAGGGTCGCCCATCATCCTCGCCGCTCTCGCGCGGCTCGGCACGACGCAGTGCCCATGGCTCGAGGGCGAGCTGCGCATCGAGATCGCCGGAGACGAGGCGTCCTCGAAGATCACCGCGTCGACGACGCTGGGCGGGGGCTTCCGCGAGAAGCTCTTTCCCGACACGACGCTGCGCGTGCCGCTCGTCGAGTTCTCACGCGCCGTGAAGCTGTCGCCGAAGGTGATCGAGCCGCTCCAGATCAAGGAGACCGGCACGCGGATCGTGCTCTCCGTGACGCAGGAGGTACGGCGCACGTCGCTGCCGCCGCCCATGGTGCAGATCGATCCGGAGAGCATGATGCTCGTCATGCCCAGGCTGCCGACGCTGGTCGGCCTCGCCCTGAAGAAGCGGCCGCGCGATCCGAGCGACGCGAGCTGAGCGCTCGCTCAGCGTGCCGCGCCGGAGGAGAGCGCGCTCGACGGCGGCACGTCCGCGGCGACCTCGGCGGCCTCGGAGAGGAGCTGTCGCGTCGGTACCGGCTTCTGCAGGACGCGAGCGCCGTCCGGCACCTCGAGCGTCTCCTCCTCTGCGGTGTACATCACCACCCCGGTCCGCCCGAGGAGGCCCTCGCGGCTGGCTTCGCACAGCATGCGTGAGCCGCTATGGCCCTCGATGTCCTCGTCGCTGATGATGAGGTCGAAGCGCGCCGAGCGGAGCTGCTCGAGGCCCTCGGTCGTCGTCGGCACCGCCGTGACGACCCAATCGTGGAGCCGGAACAGCTCGGCCATCAGCTCTCGTCCGTCCGGATCGTCTTCGACGATGAGTAGCCGCATTGCGCCCACGGGTTTGCCGCTCCTTCTGCGGACGGTTGGAGCATGGCGTGTGCCACCACTGGAATCCGCGCGAACGCGGTGGATCCCTGCACTATCCGCATCGATGGGGAGCTCACGCACCCACACCGCCTCCCCACGGTGACGCTTTGCCACGGGCGGTCCGCCCAGGGGGGGCCGAAACTGTGCTGTAGTTCCGGGGACGGAGCCTGGTTCCGCGCATGCGAGCTCTTCTTCCCGTCATCACCACCCGCCGGCCGGACCGGCGCGATCGCGGCTACCTCGCCTGGGTCGCCGTCGCGGGAGAGGTGGCGCACCTCACGCTGGAGACGGCGCCCATCGACGGCAGCACCCACGTGCTCGAGATCTACGTCGACGGGTTCGACGACCCGCTCGTCGTCATTGCCGACCCCGTCGGCGCGCCCGACAACGCGGGCGAGTTCCCGCTGCGGCTCAGCCCGCTCGACGACGAGCACGGCGCCGCGCTCCGCCGCGAGCTGTTCGGGGCCGCGCACGATCCGATCGACGAGCTCGGCCCCCCGCCCGAGTCCCCTCGTCAGGACCCGCTCGCGCCGGCGATGGCTTCGAGCAAACGCACGACCGAGCCGCCCGTTGCCCTCAGCCTCGAGCACGTCGCGGCGATCGCGCGGACCACCGGCGGCGGCGGGCCCTCCACGGCGTCGCGACGCGCTCCCGGTGCGCTGCGGGGTCGTGGCCTCGCGGACGGACGCTTCATGCTCGAGCAGCTCCTCGGTGGCGGCGCGAGCGGCGAGGTCTATCGCGCGGTGCACACCGTGCTCCGCCGGCCGGTCGCGGTGAAGGTGCTGCATCCGAGCCTCCAGTACAGCCAGGACTACTGCGCGCGCTTCTATGCGGAGGCGCTCGCGGCGAGCCAGCTCGACCACCCCAACGTGCTCCGCATCCTCGATTACGGGCAGGAGCCGGACGGTCTCCTCTACATCGTGATGGAGCTCCTCGAGGGAAGGAATCTCCAGCAGATCCTCGACGAGGACGGACCCCTGCCGCTCGAGCGGCTCGTCACCATCGCCTCGCAGGCCTGCGCGGGTCTCGGTCACGCCCACGACGCCGGCGTCATCCATCGCGACATCAAGCCGGCCAACGTGGTGGTCGTGAAGCGCAAGGACGACGAGGGCAACGAGAGCGACCTCGTGAAGGTGTGCGACTTCGGCATCGCGCACTGGGTGCCCGAGGAGATGAAGCGGGACATCACCGACGACGACGACACGCTCGTCCGCCTGCCGGACGCGACGAAGGTGGTCGGGACGCCCGCATACATGGCGCCCGAGCAGATCCGGAACGAGACGGTCGACGAGCGCTCCGACGTCTACGCGCTCGGCGTGCTCCTGTACGAGCTCGGCACCGGCGTGCTGCCCTTCCTCAGCAACCGGCCGATGGAGATCCTCATGATGCACGTGACGGAGCGGCCGAAGCCCCCGTCGCGGCGGAAGGCCGACTTCGATCCCGAGCTCGAACGCATCGTCCTCAAGAGCCTCGAGAAGGACCCGGCGCGGCGCTACCCGAACGTGCGGGCCCTCCGGTCGGATCTGCGGCAGCTCTCGAGCGACGAGCGCAACCTCGGGAGCGGCCAGTACCTCCGCGTCACCGCGCGCGCGGTGCCCACCGCGAGCGACTTCGCCTCGCGGACCGCCGACGCGCTCGCCATCGTCTCGACGTCGGAAGGCAGCGTGCGTGACCTCGCGGTGCAGTCGCTCGGTGAGGCGCTGCGCGCCGCGGTCTCGAACGCGAACCTGAAGCTCGCGCGCGATCTCCTCGGGTTCCTCGAGGACCGGCTCGCCGACCCCGGGCTCCGTGCCGACGAGCGCGAGTCGCTCGATCGCGCGATGCGCGTCGTCCGGGACCCGGCGCCGACGCGGCAGCTCGCCGGTCAGCTCCTCAGCGGGAAGCTCGAACGCGCCGAGGACGCGCTTCCGATCCTGGCGCTCTCCGGGCCGGTCGGCGCGCGCTCGCTCCTCGAGGCGCGCCGCGCGCAGCCGCCGAGCCTCGAGGTGCGCGGGCGCTTCGTCTCCTACCTCAAGGCGACGGGCGCGGCCGCGCTGCCCGTCATCCTCGGCGCGCTCGAGCCGCTCGCGCCGCTCACCACGCGGTCCGACGAGGCGCTTGCCGAGGATCTGCTGCGCGCGGTACCCGACGTGCGCTCGGATCTCGGGGGCGAGCTGACCGTGCGCTTCGTGCGCGCCGACAAGCCGGGGCTGGCGGTGGTCGCGCTCGACGCGACCGTCAATCTCTGGGGACCGCGCGCGCACGCGCTCCTGCTCGGCGTGCTCGACAGCACGATCGATCCCGTCCGCATCGCGGCCGTCCTCGCGCTCCAGCGCCTGCGCACTGTGGACGACTGGGCCATCGAGCGGCTGGGACGCATCCTCCTGCCGAACGGCACCGCGAGCCTCGAGCTGCGCACGCTGGCCGCCGCGACCCTCGGATTCGCGCCGACCGAGAGCCGGGCGCGGGTCGCCGCCTTCCTCACCGAACGTCTCGTGCCTCCGCAGCAGGGGCTCGCGCGGTCCTTGATCAACAAGGCATTCGGCCCGCGCGAGGACGGGCACGTGGTGGTCGCCCTCGCCCGTTCGCTGATCGCCCTCGATCCGGCCGGAGGGCGTCACACCGTTCACCAGCTCATCGCGGGCCGGCCGGAGCTGCGCGCGGAGCTCGATCTGGTGCTGGCGGGACGGTGAACCAAACTTGGACCATGACCGTGAGATCATGGGCCTGAATGTTCGAATAAGCGCCGTGCGACCGGCTGCCATCTTGCGGGACGGGTCGATTGCCGTGAGCATGTTGGGTCCGAGGAAGGCGGCTCGCTCGTTGAGCCGTCGTCGAGGCACCGTTCGATGGACGGGGTCCGAGACACCTCGTTTCCTTCACGTGCCATCAGGGAGGCCGTGCCTATGCGTTACGCAAGACATCTGAAAGTAGTGGGGCTGCTCGCAGCTGCTTCGACGATCGTGGCTGGAGTGTCGCTCTCGCGCACCGCGAAGAGCGCCGACCACAGGGATTCGCCGGCCACCGCCGCGGATCCGGCGGGCGACATCAACGACGTCTACACGTGGATGGACGGGAGCAACTACGTGATGGCGATGACGGTCTTCCCGTTCGCCGACGCCACGTCCAAGTTCTCGGACCAGGTCCAGTACGTCTTCCACACGACGAGCGGCACCGCGTTCGGCGAAACGAAGGCCTCGTCCGACGTCATCTGCACCTTCGACGCGGCGCAGAAAGCCTCGTGCTGGGTCGGCTCCGACGACTACGTCACGGGCGTCGCGGACGTCGCGACCGGCATCTCGAGCACGAGCGGCAAGACGAAGGTCTTCGCCGGACGTCGCGAGGACCCGTTCTTCTTCAATCTCACGGGGTTCAAGGCGGCCACCAAGTTCGTCGAGGACAACGCGGGGACGCTGGCGCCGCTGAGGGACGACGCGGGCTGCTTCAACAACATCGATCCGCTCACGCGCAAGAGCGTCACGGACCGACTCGCGCAGGACGCGGGCGCCGACGGCGGGCCGCGCGCGAGCCGCGACGATTTCGCAACGGCGCAAGGCCTTGCGATCGTGGTGTCCGTCGACAAGACGCTCATCACCAAGGGCGGACCGGTCGTGTCGGTCTGGGCCTCGACGAACACCAAGTGAGGAGAACGAACATGCGCAAAGTCAGTTATTTTGCAGCGGTCGCTCTCACGGCGGTCCTGCTCACGGCCTGTAGTGATGACGAGAACGCCAGCTCGAGCGGTACCTCCGGCTCCAGCGGCAGCTCCGGCTCGAGCGGCAGCTCCGGCTCGAGCGGATCGAGCGGCAGCTCCGGGGACGGCGGCTCGAACCCCGCGCCTCCCGCGCTCGGCGCGACCCAGCTCGATCGCATGGGGCGGCCCGCAGCCAACACTGCGGCGAACAACGCCTTCAACCCGGACGCGACCACCGCCGGCGCGGCGAAGGACCTCTACAACTCGACGTCCGACCCCACCAAGTGGAAGGACTTCATCCCCGAGATCGAGAAGAACCTCGCGATCTACGACTCGCTCGATGGGACGTGCGGTAACCAGCCCTTCGCGGACGCCACGAAGAACGATCCGAGCCGCTACGCGATCCTCGCCAGCGTGCTCGCGGACGACCGCCTGTGGGTGAACACCGATTCGACGAGCTGTGCGACCTACCTCGGCGTGGAGCTCAACGCCACGAAGGCGATCCCGAACACCGACTGCGGTGGTCGCGCGCCGAGCTACGAGGTCATGAAGGCCACGTACAACCTGGTCGCGCCCGGCGCGACGCCCGACTTCACGAAGGGCACCATCACGGACGGCGTGACGCAGAACGAGGCGAAGACGAAGGTGGCAACCTTCCCGTACTTCGCCCCGCCCGCGCAGTAGTCCGCACACGCGAGGAAGCGCGCTCGGATCCTTCGGGGTCGGGCGCGCTTCGTCGTATCTTGACCAGGAGCTCTCTTGAATCCTCGCGCTGTTCTGACGAGCCTCGGCATCGCGCTGACGCTGGGGGCCGCCGGGTGCCGCTGCAGCAAACCGGGCGGAACGCGCGACGCTGCGGCCGATGCCGCGGCGCTCGACCCCGAAGCGATCTTGAAACCCATCGCCGGAACCACGGCCGGTGCGATCGCGGTCGGAAACCTGGGAGGCCAGATCGGCGGGCAGGAGCGACGGCTCGTCGACCAGCCCGGGGACGTCGACCTTCGTGCGGGCCTCGTCGGCCTCTACCTCGCGCGGGGCGAGTACACCGGAAGCATCAAGGATTACGAGCACGCGTCGGAGATTGCGGCGGCGCTCGTCAAGGACGCGCCATGGAGCCCTCAAGCCTGGAAGGCTCACGCGTCCGTTGCCTCGACCTGGCACCTGTTCGACCAGGCGCTCGCCGATCTCGAGCGCGCGGAGAAGCTCGGGGCGCCGCGGCACACGACCGATGGGTCGCGCGCATCCATCCTCGCGGCCATCGGCAAGGCCGACGAGGCCTGGCAGTTCGCGCCGACCGACGCGGACCCTCGCGGGCAGACGCTCGCGATGGCGAGCCGTGCCTACCTCGAGGCGGAGCGTGGGAAGCTGAAGGAGGCGGAGGACGACCTCGCGGCGGCACGGGCCAGGTACCGCGACGTGTCGCCGTTCCCGATGGCGTGGATCGATACGCTCGAGGCGAACCTCCTCGAGAAGAACGGCGAGCGCGCGAAGGCGCGTGCCTATTACACGCGCGCCGTTCGCATCCTGCCGCAGTATGCGAAGGCGGCCTCGCACCTCGCGACCTACGAGACGCCGGAGCGCGCGGTCGCGATCCTCGCGCCGGTGGCCGCCGAGAGCGACGACCCCGAGGTGCATGCCGCGTACGGCGACGCGCTCCGGCGGACCGGCCGGACCGCCGAAGGTCAGGCCGAGATCGCTGCGGCAAAGGCGTCCTACGAGACGCTGCTCGCGAAGCATCCCGAGGCCTTCGCCGATCACGCGGCGCGCTTCTACCTGGGCGCCGGCGCCGAGCCCGCGAAGGCGCTGCCTCTCGCGCGTGACAACGCGAAGCGCCGGCCGACCGACGAGGCCGTGGCGCTGTGGCTCGAGGCGGCGCAGGCGGTGAACGACGCGGCCGCGGCGTGCGAGGCAGCGAGGGTCCTCGTCGCCTTGCCCCATGCGACCGAGCTGCTCCGGGCGCCGGGCCGCGCCGCGGCGGCCCGTTGCAAGTGAGGCCCGCGTGGGCGCGCGCCCTCGTCGCGACGCTCCTCGCCGTGGCGCTGCTCACCCTGAGCGCGCCGGCCGCGGCTCACCAGGTGGGCCTGTCACGCGGCGAGTACGTCCTCACCGGGGACCGCCTCGCGATCGAGCTGTCCTTCGCGCACCGTGACCTCGCGACGTCCTTCGCGAGGCTCGACGGGAACCGCGATGGGCTGCTCGACGCAACGGAGCTCGCGGCGGGCCAGGCGGTCGTCGACGACGCCATCGTCGGCCGGCTCGTGGTCCGCTCGGGAGGGCGTCCCTGCCCGGTGGCGAGCGACGGCGCGGCGATCGACGGGGAGGACGCCGTCCTGAAGGCGACGGCGATCTGCCCCGCGGGCGCCGCGGACCTCGCCCTCGATTTCGGGTTCCTCGAGCCCCTGCCCGCCGACCACCGGCACCTCGTCCACGTGAAGGCCGGAGCCGCCGAGCAGGAGCTTGTGGTCCTCCACTCCACGCCGACGCTGCGGGTCGACACCGTTCATGCCATCGCGGCGAGCACCACCGAGGGGCTCGGCGCGTTCCTGCGCCTCGGCGTCGAGCACATCCTGACGGGGTACGACCACCTCGTCTTCCTGCTCGGTCTCGTCATCCTGGGCGGCCGCCCGCGCGCGCTGCTCAAGGCGATCACCGCCTTCACGGTCGCGCACTCGCTGAGCCTCGCGCTCGCCACGCTCGGCGTCTGGACGCCCAGCCCGGCGCTCGTCGAGCCCGCGATCGCGCTGTCGATCGCGTACGTCGGCTTCGAGAACTTCTTCCTCCGCGATGCCGAGAAGCGATGGCGCATCACCCTGCCGTTCGGCTTCATCCACGGCTTCGGCTTCGCCGGCGCGCTCGTGGAGCGCCACCTGCCGCGCGCTCGGCTTCCGGTCGCCCTCCTCGGCTTCAACACGGGCGTCGAGCTGGGACAGCTCGCGGTGATGGCGGTCCTCCTGCCACTCGTCCTGTGGCTGCGGCAAAGACCCGTCGTGCGCGCGCGCGTCGTGCCCGCGGTCAACGTGGTCATCGTCGTCCTCGGTCTCGGCTGGCTCGTGATGCGCGTCCGCGACGCGGTGCGCTGAGCCCGCCCGGGCTCTTTTCGTGAAACCGCGCGCGCGCCCCCTGCGTAGGGGTGTCGGGCCGCGGACGGCCCGGAGGAGATGAATCGCATGAAGATCTCGAGCTTGTTCGTGGCGGCGGCGATGGGTGGTGTGCTCGCGGGCGCGGCGGGCTGCGCCGACAACAAGCCGGCGGCGGATCCCTCGGGTCCGAGCGCCGCGACGCCGGGAACGCCGAGCGCGTCCTCGACCGCCGCGACGGCCGGCGCCAAGCATGCGTGCAAGGGGCAGAACGGCTGCAAGGGCCAGGGCGGCTGCAAGACCGACAAGAACGCGTGCAAGGGCCAGAACGCCTGCAAGGGACAGGGCGGCTGCAAGAGCGCCTGAGCGCTGCAACAGCGGAGTAACGCCGGGCGTGTCGCGAAGCGGGGCGCGCACGCGCGGAGCTTCAAAGCAGGCTCGCGGCGTGTCATGCTCCGCGGGCCGTGTCGGTCCGTCGTCGTAGCCTCCGGCTCAGCCGCGCGTTTGCAGCGCTGGTCCTCGCGGCCGGTCCTCTCGCCGCCGCGCAGGCGTGCAGCGACGACGTGATCGTCCGCGAGATCCCGGCCGGCCCCGACGGGACGGTCGTTCCGGGTGAGGCCGCGGCGCAGGATGCGCTGGCCGATTCCGCCGCGTACGACGGGCTCCCGACGCTCGACGCCGCCTGCCAGGTGGTCACGGAGACGCTCGACGCGGACGCGGATGCCGACCCGCCCTGTCGCTACACGCTGCCCTGCGGGCTGGCGTCCGACACGGCGTTCGTCATCCGTGGCTGCGGCTTCTACCTCGTGCAGGCGGACGACGCCGGCGACTCGTCGCTCGGATGCTCGATCCCCGAGGCGTATGGCTGCAGCGACGACGTCTACACGCCGCCCGCGAACGGCTCGGTCACGTTCGAGTGCATCGACTGTCTCGGCGGCGCCGGACGCAGACCGAACGGCCTCCTCCGCGCCCCGGAGCCGGGCGCAACGCCGAGCGCGCTCGCCGCGTGGTTCGTGCGCATGGCCCAGGACGAGGCGGCCAGCGTGCACGCCTTTGCGCGCATGCACGAGGAGCTCACGTTCTTCGCGGCTCCTCGTGGGCTCGTCGCCGAAGCGCGCCGCGCGGTCAGCGACGAGCAGCGCCACGCCCGCGCGATGGGGCGCCATGCGCGGTCACGGGGCGCCATCCCGACGGCGCCGCGCGTTCGCGCCCCCAGGCGTCGCTCGCTCGAGAGCATGGCGCGCGAGAACGCGGTCGAGGGATGCGTCCGCGAGGCCTTCGGCGCGCTCGTGCTGCGGTGGCAAGCCGAGCACGCCGCGACCCCCGAGCTCCGCGGGACCTTCCTGGTCATCGCCGCGGACGAGACACGTCACGCTGCCCTCTCGTGGGAGCTCGCACGGTGGGCGGAGGCCCAGCTGCCCGCCCGCGCCCAGGCGCGTGTGGCCTCGGCGCGGCGCCGCGCGCTGCGCGATCTCCGCGAACGACTCCGCGAGCGTCCCGGTGGCGAGGTGGACGGCGTCATCGGCGCGCCGCCCAGCGAGGTCGCGCAGGCGCTCCTCGCCGGCCTCGAACGGGAGCTCGCGGAGGCGCGCCTTTCCTGATGTCGCTCGCGTCGGTGCTCGTCCTCGCGCTCGGTCTTGCGATGGATGCGACCGCGGTGGCCGGGGCGCGCGGCGTGGCGGCGCGACGCTCGATCCGCGTGACGGACGCTCTCCGCGTGGCGGTGTTCTTCGGCGGCTTCCAGGCGGCGATGCCGGCGGTCGGCTGGGCCCTCGGTGAGGCGTTCGCGACGCGCATCGTCGGCTGGAGCCACTGGGTGGTCTTCGTGGTCCTCGCCGGGATCGGCGGCAAGATGCTCCACGAGGCTCTCGGCGCGGAGCACGACGAGGACGAGAAGGCGGTGCCGGCCGACGCCTTTGGCTTCCGGATGCTCGCGCTGCTCGCCGTCGCGACGAGCATCGACGCGCTCGCGGCAGGAATCACGCTCGCGCTCGCCGGCGCCAACGTGGTCAGCGCGTGTGCGATCATCGGCGTGGTGACCGGCGTCCTCTCCTTCGCCGGTGTCTACATCGGCCACCACTCCGGGAGGCGGTTCGGCAAGCCGCTCGAGGTGCTCGGGGGCCTCGTCCTCATCGCGCTCGCCGTGAAGGCGCTGGTCGACCACTTCCGGGCGTGATGCCCCGGAGCCCTTCGTCCCTCAGTCGGCGTCCTGCGCCGCACCGCAATGGGGACACGAGGGCGTCTCGCCAGGGATGATCTCGGCGCACGCCACGCAGAGGGCCATCCGGCCGGTCGGCGCCTCCATGCGGGGCACGCGCCGCGCGACCTGCGCCTCGCGCTCCGTGTCGTAGAACACGAGCTCGCGGCCGCCGATGCGCACGCGATCGCCGTGCGTCAGCCGCGTCGGCTCACGGATCACCGCCCCGTTGACGCGCGTGCCGTTGCGGCTCCCGAGGTCCGTCACCTCGATCTGTCCGTCGTGGCCGCGCCGGAACGACGCGTGCGTCCGTGACACGAGCGTGTCCTCGATCGTGATCGTGCAGGAGGCGTCGCGCCCGATGGTGGTCTCACCGTCGGCAAGGTCGACCTCCTCGAGTCCGAAGCGCAGGCGAAAGGTCACTGCTTACCACTCTTCGATGCCCCCTCCGGAGCGTCAAGGCCTCGTCAGCCGCCGGCGTCGTTGCCGCAGCTCCTCTGCACGTTCGTTGCACGAACGAAACGCGAGGTGATGCCTTGAAGCGGAACGGCATGTCAGAAAGCGAGGACGCGCTCGGCGAGATGGACCAGCGCGGCGTCGCCCGCATCCAGCAGATCGACTGGAGTCATCCCAGGCTCTCGTCGCTCAGCGACGCCGCGCGGCTCGTGTACGCGTGCCTCGTCGACGGGGTGTCGGGCGCTGCGAAGGACACCATCGACAGCGTCGATCTCGTCTGGCAGACCCGGCTGAGGACGCGTCAGCACCGCCGGTTCGCGCTGCACGAGACCGAGCTACGCGAGACCCTCGACGACATCTGCCTCGCCGTCGAGGAGCTCGTGGACGAGGGGCTCCTCGTTCTTCGCGACGAGCGCTCCATCCGCCGTGGCTGGGTGGTGAGGCCGTGGGAGCACGCAGCGTCGTGACGTCGCAGGCGGTTTCCCACGAGAAGTCGCGCGTGTCGGAGCGCGTGTGGAGCCCCTGCGCCACGATCGGGGATGTTCGTCACGGGCTCGAGCGCACATTCCGTCGCGAGATGCGTGATAGCAGGACGTTTCAGGGCCGTTCGAGATGGCACGACCGTCGCTAGGTATCCCTTCACGAACAGCGAAACCCACAGGCAGGTGAGCCGCGAGGCGAAACCCCAAGGAGCGCGAAGTGATGATGCCCGATGAGAAGACCGCGGACGAGAACGTCGAGTCGAAGATCAACGAGGGCGACTCGAGCACCAGCGAGGGCGCCAGCGCCCAGAACGTCGAAGCCGCTCCTGAGGAGACGGCTGGCCAGGAAGCTGCGCGTCCGCGCCGTCGTGGCTTCGCCGCGATGGATCGTGACCGCGTGAAGGAGATCGCGAGCAAGGGCGGACGCGCGGCGCACGCCGCGGGGACCGCGCACCAGTTCAGCAGCGACGAGGCGCGCAACGCCGGGCGCAAGGGCGGGATGGCCCCGCACGTCCGCCGCGGCGGCACGCGTCGTCGTCCGGCCGGTGAGGTCAACGGGCCCGCGAGCCGCAACGTCGGCGACGGCGAGACCCGCTGATCGCGTTCACCGCCCCGCCTCCTGGCGGGCCGCGGTGATCACTTCCGCGAGCGTCTCCACGAGCTCGCTCGGTTCGATGGGCTTCGCGATGTGACGCACGAAGCCCGCGTCGAGGACCCGATGGCGGTCCTCGGCCCGGGCATACGCGGTCATCGCGACCAGCGGGATGCTGGCGACGCGCGCGTCCTTCGACGCGCGGGCGCGCGTCACGAACGCGTAACCGTCCTCGCCGGGCATCGCGAGGTCCGAGACGGCGACGTCGGGGAGCTCGGCGACGAGCGCGACGAGCGCGTCGCGCACGGTCCCCACCTGCGTGACACGCGCGCCGGCGTCCTCGAGGATCATGCCGATGAGGTCGCGCATGTCCTCGTCGTCGTCGAGGACGAGGACCCTCACGCCCGCGAGCCGTCCCGTCGCGACGTGCGACCTCGCCGACGGTGACGCCGTGCTCTTGGTCACGGCCTCCTCGCCGAACGGCGCGTCCGCCTCCAGCGGCAACGTCACCGTGAACGTCGCGCCGGTACCGACGCCGGCGCTCGCCGCTGCCGCCGTCCCACCGTGCAGCTCGACGAGGTGGCGCACGATCGAGAGTCCGAGGCCGAGGCCGCCATGCTGGCGCGTCGTCGTACCGTCCGCCTGGCGGAAGCGGTCGAAGACGAACGGCAGGAACCCGGACTCGATGCCCTCGCCGCTGTCCGTCACGGACAGCACGACCTCCCGCGCCGTTCGCGTGACCACGAGATCGACGTGCCCGCCGCGCGGGGTGAACTTCACGGCATTGGCGAGCAGGTTCCAGAGGATCTGCTGGACGCGATCCTCGTCGGCGACGATGACCCCGGCGTCGGCGGCGACGCGCACCTCCAGCACGACGCCCTTCGCCTGCGCGGCCGCGCGAACCGTGTCGCACGCCGCCTCCACCACGGCGCGCACGTCGGTCGGGCGCGTCTTCAGGCGAAGCTTGCCGCTCACGATGCGCGAGACCTCGAGGATGTCCTCGACGAGCTGCACCTGCGCCTTCGTGTTGCGCGCGATCACCTCGAGGCCCTTGCGGCGACGCGCCGGCGCGAGGCGGTCCCCGTCCTCGAGGAGCACTCGCGACCAACCGAGGATCGCGTTCAGCGGGTTGCGCAGCTCGTGGGAGACGGTCGCGAGGAACTCGTCCTTCGCGCGGCTTGCCTCCTCGGCGCGCGCGACGGCGTTCTCGGCCTCGGCCCGCGCCTGTTGCTCCCGCTCGAGGAGCGCCGCCCGCTCCTTCTCGACCGTCTTCCGGGCCGTGATGTCGAGCAGGGTGCCGATGATGCGGACGGCATGACCGTCCTGGACGAAGGCGCGGCCGCGCGCGGCGACCCAGCGCGTGCCGGCGCCGGCGGTCTGGACGCGGTACTCGAGCTCGTACGTGCCTCCGGCGCCGGGCGCCATGGCGCGGGCGGTCTCGCTCGCGACCCGCTCCTGATCGTCGGGATGAATGGCCCCGAGGAACGTGGCGGCGTCGAGCGGCTCGTCGGCGTCGAAGCCGAAGAGCGCCCGCGCGTGGGCGTCGCAGCGGAGCGTCCCCATCTGCGGGTTGTGCTCGAACGTGCCGAGGCCCGCGGACTCGAGCACGAGACGCATCCGGGCCTCGGCCGCGCGCAGCTCGAGCTCGGCGAGCTCGGCGGCGATCAGCCGGTCGTCGATCCGCTCGGGCTCGGGGGCGCGCGTCCGCACCGCCGAGGGCGCCCCATCGTGCCGCTGGTGATGAAGCGCGACGAAGACGCTCACCTTCGAGCGGAGCAGGTCGGGATCGAGCGGCTTGTAGAGGAAGTCGACGGCGCCGCTCGCGTAACCCTTGGCCACGGTGTCCCGCGACGGCTCGTCGGCGGTGAGGATGATGATGGGGACGGCCTGGCAGCGCTCGAGCTTCTTGAGGAGCGCCGCCGTCTCGAGGCCGTCGAGCCGCGGCATCTGCAGGTCGAGCAGCACGAGCGCGAAGTCCTCGTGCTCCGCGATCGCGACCGCCTCGCTCCCCGAGCTCGCGAGGACGAGCCGCTCGCCGAGCGGCTCGAGGATCGCCTCGAGCGCGATCAGGTTCGAGGGGTGATCGTCGACGAGGAGGATGCTCGCGGGCGAGCCCGAGGGAGCGACCGGAGTCGCCGCTCGCCGCTTGCCACTCGAGGGGCGCCGGGATCTTTCGGGGGGACGAGGCAATGCTGGACCGACCGCGAACATCTTCGGCGTCCTGCAGCCAGGGTCAACGCGTCTTACCGTCGCGTGCTCCGACGTGCTCGCGCGTGCGTGCTCCTCGCACGCGAGCCGCGGATCGCGTCTTGCTCGGGTGTGTGGCCATGAACCCGCACCGACGTGAAGGGCCCGGCATCTCCCGGATCTTCCGGCTCTTTCACGTGACGCGGTGCACGGACCGGACCGCGTGGTCCCGCGGGTCCGTCACATGAGCCAGGGTGCCACGGTGCTCGTGGTCGACGACGACGACGATACCGTCACGACCATGCGCGAGATCCTCGAGGAGGAGGGTCATCACGTCCTCGCCGCGCGCAACGGGCGCGAGGCCCTGCAGGTCGCGCTGCAGACAGTGCCCGATCTCGTCCTGCTCGATCTCGAGATGCCCGAGATGGATGGCCGCGCGTTCCTGGCCGCGCTCGACAAGTCACCGACGCTGGCCGGCGTGAAGGTCGTCGTCGTGTCAGGCGCAGCCGACGTCACCTCGGTGCGCTGCGAATGCGTGTCGAAGCCCCTGCGTCTCGATACGTTGCTCGGCCTCATCGGCCGCGCGGCGCTCTCGGTCCCGCCCCCCCCTCCCGAGCCGATCAGCCCAGACGAGGCGCGTCGTTGAGCGAGCCGTCGTCGCGCATGTCACGCGCCAGGCCGATGAGGCTCATTCCGACGATGGCAGCGCGCCGCTCACGCGTCATGACGCTCATCGGCTCGTTGATGTAACGAACGAAGCCGCGTCGATCCCGGTCGGCGATACGCTCGAAGCTCGCGCGCATCTTCGGGCTCTCGTCGAGGAGGACGCGGAGCTCGGCGGGGACGAGAAGGAGCGGCGAGGCGCTCGGCTCTGCGGGTGCCTGGGCCTCGTAGGATGCGGGAAAGACGTGTGCTGCGTTCATGCGGAGCGATAACGCAGGAAGCAGGCCACATGTGATCACGCACGCGGTGAGATGCGCCGCACTCTCCTGGGTTGATGTTCGTTAGCGTTAGCTAACGGAAATCATTGGCAGAACGCCGGGAGGTCGCCGGGCCCGCCGGGGTGGTCGCACGTGACCCGGGTGGGTCATGCGTGACCACACTTTCTTACCCAGGGGGCGTCAGGGGGCTTCGTTCGCACAGACGGTCATCGTCTTTCCGGCGGTCGTGCGCACCGGCAAGCAGGAGCCGGCCGCGCCGCTCTTGCAGTCCTTCGGGGTCGTGCACTTCTTCCGGCAGACGCCCCCGGCGCCCAGCGTGACCTCTTCCTGGCCGGCCGGGCATCGGCCGGCGAGCGCGGCGTCGGGGGCCGCGTCCGGGGCGGCATCCTTCGCGGCGTCCGCCTGCGCGTCCTTGAGGCCCGCATCCTTGACCGCGTCCAGGGTGAACGCCGCCTTCGGGATCCAGCCCATCAGGAACGTCGCGGCGTCCTTCGGGTCGGGGAACGTGACGAGCACGCAGTCCTGGAACTCGGCGACCTTGAAGGGATCCGTGCCGGCCCTCACGAGCGCGACGTTGTTGCCCGCCTTGCAGCTGGTCCTCGCCTGCGCGAAGAGGTCGACCGTCTTCTCGGCGTCGTCGGCGAGGGGCTTCTCGGCGGGGAAGCGCGCCACCTCGCCGACGTTCTTGGCGGGCGGCGCAGCGGCCGCGGCAGGCGCAGCGTCGACCGGCGCGGGGGCTGCGTCCACGGCCGCGGCGTCCGCCGCGTCGTCCGTCTTCTTCGGGCAGCCCGCGAGAAGGAGAGCCCCGGAGACCACTGCACACCCGAAGAAGAGCGTTCGCACCATCCGTCGACGGATATCACGCCTCGCGCCCGCGGCGTGGGCTCAGGAGCGGGGCTGACCGCCCGGGCTCGCCGCGGCGTCGGGGATCGTGGTCGCGGCGGGCGGGTTCCAGCCGCCGGCCTTGAAGCCGTCGATGAGCGCGGCGAGCACGTCGTCCTCGAACGTGAGCTGGTCCTTGGTCGAGGAGATGGTCCCGAGCAGACCCATGGCCCTGCCGACCCAGCGCGTCGTGCGGAGCGCGACCTCGGAGGTGAGCTCGCCCATGGAGAGCTTGCCCATGTCCGCCGACGTGAGACCGTTCAGCGTGATGGCGACGCTGCCGCCCTCCATCGTGACGCCCGGCTGGAGACCCTGCGTGCTCGGCCGCTTGCCGGTCTTCTCCTCGATGACGTCCGCCACGTAGACCGCGGCCATCGCCTTCGTCGAGTCGATGAGCGACGTCGCCGCCATCGGGTAACGGACCGCCGCGGCGCCGTTCGCGATCTTCGCGTCCTCCACCGCCTGGCGGAGATTCACGAGCACCGCCCCGAACCGCTCGCGCACCTCGGGCGCCGCCTTCCCGGCGGCCGTCTTCGCCTTCGGCACGAAGGCGTCGGCGAGCTTGTCGGCCTCCTTCTCCTGCCGCGAGATCTGCGTCTCGAGGTCCTCGATGCTCTTCTTGTTCGTCTTCTTGTCGGCGGCCGACGTGGTCTTCGCGTCGTTCAGCGTCTCGAGCGCGGCGATCTTCGTCTTCATCTCGCCGATCGAGCGCTTCTTCTCCATGACCTCGCCCCACGAGGCGCCGAGGTCCCGGTCGATGGCCGCGAGCAGGCTCGGGTACTTCGCCGCGCCGGGCGTCGGGGCCGGCGCCGCTGCTTCGGATGCGGGCAGCGCCGCCTCCGCGGTGACGGCCTTGTCGGCGAGCGGCGACTTCTTGCTCGCCTTGCGGTCGGTGCGCTCGCTCTTGTCGTTGTGCGCGAGCGAGCCGGGCTTCTTCGTCTTCCCGAGCTTGCCGGGCTGCGCAGCGTTCTCCGCGGCCTTGGCGACGGGCGCCGGAGGCTCGGGCGCAGCAGCGGCAGCGGTCTTCGCGAGCGCGAGCGTCTTCTTCGGCTCGATCTGCGCGAGCGACCGGGCCCACACCTCGGCGGGCACGATGCGCGCGCCGGCGCCGGCGCTGCCCGGGGCGTAAAGCTGGTGCTTGCGCACCTCGCCCAGCATCGCCGTCGACTCCTCCTGCTTCGGTCCGACGTGGGCGAGCCAGGTGGACTCGTCGCTCGCGGGGGTGTCGGTCATCACGCGGTCGACCTCGAGGGCGGTCTTCTCGGCGACGTCGGCGCGGCGCACGACGACGCTCATCGGCGCGGGGTCACTGAGCGCCCACGCGACCTTCGGATTGGCAGCGGCGGAGATGGCGCCGCAGCCGGTGCCCATGGCCAGCAGACCCGCGAGACAAGCAGAGATGCCGATGGACCGAGTCCACCGGACGACGACGTCCTTCATGTGATGCTCCCCGAAAGCTGACGACCTCGCCGCTCCACCAGCCCTTGCCGGGAGCGGAGGTCGTGGGGGTATACGCCGCTTGCGCAGATACCTTCCCGGGTCGCGCGACTCCGCGCCGACGCTAGCCGGCGCGGCGTCCGGACGAGGCGGGGCCGGGCAGCCACGCATCGCTGCCATCAGCGGCGGGGAGCGGGCGGGCGCCGGAACGGTCCGGGTCGTCGCTCCCGCGCGCGGCGTTAAGCGGCCACGCCTCGTCCTTCAGGGCCCCGGCGACCCGGGCGAGCTCGGTGCGCATCATCCGGATCCGCGTCCGCTGCGCCGGGTTCGCGCGGAGCGCACGCTGGAGGATCTCGGCGAGCCTCGTGAGCTCGGGACGTGCGCGGAGCGCGGCGATGCCCGGCGGGAGGCCATCGTGGGTGAGGTGCTGCCGCAGCACGGCGTGGACCTCGTCGCCGTCGAAGAGCACGCGGCCGGTGAGGGTCTCGTACGCGAGGCAGGCGAACGAATACGAGTCGGCAGCGAACGCACTCTCCGGCGCGCGATCGTCGCTCCACACCTCGGGCGGCGAGTACATCGGGTTGCCGCAACGCTTCCGGACGCGGCGACCGCTGAGCCCGAAGTCGACCAGCGTCGCCGCGCCCGACCCCCGACGGAGGATGACGTTGTCCGGCTTCAGATCGAGGTGACCCACGCCGGTCGCGTGCATGGCGTCGAGACCCGCGAGCACGCCGTCGAGGATCGCGAACGCCTGCTCGGACGACACCCCCTTCGCGAGCTCCTCTTCGAGGGTTCGCCCTGCGACGTGCTCCATCACGAGGAACGGCTTCGGTCGAGCGGCCACGTCGAACGCGAGGATGCGCGCCAGGTTGCCGTGCAGCGGGATGGCGGCGAGCGCCGAGGCCTCCGCGCGGAAGTGCGCGAGCAGCTCCTCTTCCGGCACGTAGGCGGCGAGGGCCGCCTCGTCGTGCGGCACCTTGAGGACGACGTCCTCGGCCAGCGGGTCACCGTCGTCCTGGACGCGGCGCGCGAGGAAGAGCGAGCCGAGACCGCCGCTCGCCATGGGACGGACGAGGCGGAAGCCGCCGAGCACGCCGTGCTCCGGCACCCACGCCGGGAACGTGCGCTCCGGCGCCGCCACGAGCTCCGCGGGCATGACGCTCGGGCGACCTGGCCGGATCGACGGCGGGCGGCTCGAACGCTGCGAGCCCTGCGCGTCGCGTACGCGCGTGACGAACGTGTAGAGTGCACACGAACGCGCCGCGACGTCGGAGCGCGAGCTGCGCGCCGCCACGTAGAGCGCTTGCAGCGCGCCGACCCGCTGCACCGGCAGGTTCGTCCCTTCACGCTCGTCCTCGGGCACCAGCGCGAGCACCGCGTCGGCGATGCGGTTGGCGCGGCCCCACGCCGAGGGCTCCCCGCGCTCGATGGCGCCGAGGAGCTCCCGCTCCAGCGTGTTCAGGAGACCGAGCACGAGCGCGTCGTCCACGACCGCCATCGTGCAGCCGCCGTTCCATGGTCCGCGGCGCGACGGTGCGGACGGAAGGGTGAAGCAGGCCGGTATTTCCGGCTCATCGGGTGCGCCCCGCAGGTCCCGCCAGGTTCTTCGGTGATCCACGGGCGGGGCGGGGCCGCTCCAGCGGACCTTTCGCTATACTCGCCGCCGCCATGCGACGCCTTGCTCCCCTGCCCGTCCTCGCCGCCCTCGCCGGCGCCCTCTTCTGCTCCACCGTTCCCGCGCACGCCGACGCGCCGAAGGACGCCGTGCCCCCGCTCGCGGTGTCGCTCACCGCGAGCCGCATCACGCTGCCGAACGGCCTCGAGGTGATCCTCGACGAGGACCATCGCACGCCCATCGTCACCGTGAACGTCTGGTACCACGTGGGGTCGAAGAACGAGGCGGCGCATCGCAACGGGTTCGCGCACCTGTTCGAGCACGTGATGTTCCAGGGCTCGAAGCACGTCCCCGAGGACACCTACTTCCGGTTCCTGGAGAAGGCGGGCGCCACGTCCATCAACGGGACGACCTCGGACGATCGGACGAACTACTTCGAGACCGTGCCCGCCAACCAGCTCGAGCTCGCGCTGTGGCTCGAGAGCGACCGCATGGGGTTTCTCCTCCAGCACGCGGACGACGCGACGTTCAAGAGCCAGCGCGAGGTCGTGAAGAACGAGCGCCGCCAGAACTACGAGAACGCTCCCTACGGCATGGTGCCCATCTTCGAGGGCGAGGAGCTGTACCCGCCGACGTACCCGTACCACTACCCGACGATCGGCAGCCCCGAGGACCTCGACGCGGCCACGTTCGAGGACGTCACGCAGTTCTTCCGCACGAACTACGTGCCCAACAACGCGACCCTCGTGCTCTCCGGCGACTTCGACAAGGCGCGGGCGACCGCCCTCGTGACGAAGTGGTTCGGTCCGATCCCGCGCGGCAGGGACGTGCCCCGGCTGAAGCCGACGGCAATCACCCACCCGGGCGAGGCGCGGCTCGACGTCGAAGCCGGCGTCGAGCTGCCGCGCGTCGAGATCGACTGGATCACGCCGTCGTTCTTCGCGCCGGGCGACGCGGAGCTCGACCTCGTCGGCCACGTGCTCGCCGGCGGCAAGACGAGCCGCCTCTACAAGCGCCTCGTCTACGATCTCCAGATCGCCCAGAGCGTGTCGGCATCGCAACAGTCGCAGGAGCTGAACAGCGTCTTCGAGATCTCGGCCACCGCCAAGCCTGGGCACACCGCCGACGAGCTGCTCAAGGTCATCGACGAGGAGCTCGCGCGGCTGCGCAAGGACGGCGTGCAGGACGCCGAGCTCTCGCGCGGGCGCACCAGCATCGTCGCCAACACCTTCTTCGCGCTCGAACGCAGCTCGTCCCGGGCCGACCTCCTCAACTCGTACGCCCACCACACTGGCGACCCGAACTACCTCGCCAGGGACGTGGCGCGGACGAACGGCGCCACCACCACCTCGGTCGCCGAGGCCGCTCGCACCTGGCTCAAAGAAAAGGACCGCGTCGTGACCGTCATCACTCCGAACAAGGATGCTCCGCTCTCCGGCCGGCTCGTGAAGAAGACGGGAGGTCGCAAGTGAGCCGCCGCCTCGGTCTGCTCGCGGCGCTCGGCGCTCTCGTCCTTGCCGCCTGCGGCGATGCCCCTCCGCCCGCGCCGGTCACGCCCGTCCGCGCGCCCGCGACGCCGGCCCCCGCGGCGGCCCCCACCGAGACGCCGGATGCGCCGTTCCGTCAGCAGCCTCCCGCGCCCGAGGCGAAGATCACCTTCACCGCGCCGAAGGTCAGCGAGGCGACGCTCAAGAACGGTCTGCGCGTCCTCGTCGTCGAGCGGCACGACCTTCCGGTGGTCGCGGTGCGATTCGTCGTGACGACCGGCGCGGGCGACGTCGAGGGAGCGCGTCCCGGCGCGCTCTCGTTCCTCGGCGCCATGCTCGAGCAGGGCACGAAGAAGCGCACCGCCCTGCAGATCAGCGACGACTTCGAGGCGCTCGGCGCGCAGCACGGCGCCTGGCTCGACTGGGACTCGGGCGGCGTGAGCATGAAGGTCCTGAAGGACAAGCTCGAGCCCGGTCTCGAGCTCCTCGCCGACGTCGCCACGAACGCGACGTTCCCGGAGGGCGAGGTCGAACGCCTGCGGGCGCGGCGCATCGCCAGCATCCAGAGCGAGAAGAGCAGCCCCGCCAGCATCGCGCAGAACAACGTCGCGGCGGCGCTCTTCGGCCGCGCCCACCCGTACGGGCACAGCCTTTCGGGCGAGGAGGCGGACGCGAAGAAGCTGACGCGCGCCGAGCTCGTCGCGGCGTACGGAAGGCTCTTCGTCCCGAAGAACAGCGCGATCGTCGTCGCGGGCGACGTCACGAAGGACGCGATCCTCCCGCAGCTCGAGGCCACCTTCGGGGCGTGGAAGGTCGGCGGCGCGGCGCTCTCGCACAAGGGGCCTCGCACGCCCGGGAAGGCCGCCACCGACAAGCGCATCGTGCTCGTCGACAAGCCGGGAGCCCAGTCGCAGATCCAGGTCGCGCGGGCCGGCGTGCCGTACGGGGTCAAGGATCGCGAGGCGTACGTCGTGATGAACGCGATCCTCGGCGGGATGTTCTCGAGCCGCGTGAACCTGAACCTGCGCGAGAAGCACGGGTACACGTACGGCGCGCGCTCGTACTTCGCCATGCGCCATGGCGCAGGGCCGTTCCTCACCGGCGCGAGCGTGCACGCCGAGAAGACGCTCCCCTCCATCAAGGAGGTGATCCTCGAGATGGAAGGGATGCGAACCGGCGGGCCCACCGACGACGAGCTCGCGCTCGCCAAGGAGAGCATCCGCATGGCGATGCCCGGCCGCTTCGAGACGGTGGATGCAGTGGCCGCGGCCGTCGCCGATCTGGTGGTCTACGACCTCCCGCTCGACGACTACGAGAAGCGGTCCGCACGGATCGATGCCGTGACCGCCGCGGACGTGAAGCGCGTGGCGAGCGAGACCCTCGACCCGAAGGCGATGACGCTCGTCGTCGTGGGTAGCAAACAAGCCCTGGCTCCCCAGCTGGGGGAGCTCGGGCTCGGCGCGTTCGAGGAGCGGGACGCCTACGGCAACGTGCTCACCGGAAAGCCGGTCCCCCCCAGGACCGACGATCGGAAGTGAGGCTCACCGGGCGGCGAGGCCCGCATGCAGCGCGGCCTCGAGCTCCTTCACGTTGATTGGCTTCACGAGGTGAGCGTCGAACCCGGCCGCGCGTGAGCGTGCGCGGTCCTCGGGAGCGCCGTAACCCGTCACGAGAATGGCGACCTTCGGCCGGGTCGGACCGAGGCTCTCGAGGAGCTCGACGGCGGTGCCGTCGCCGAGCGAATAGTCCGTCACGAGGGCGTCGAACGTGAGCGCCGCGAGCTTCTGTTTGGCCTCTACGAAGGAGCCGGCAGTGGTGATGTCGAAAGCATAAGAGTCAAGAGCAGCCTCCAAAATTTCAGCGTTGTCCCGGTCGTCATCGACGACCAGCACTGTGGTCTTCGGCACGACGCTCACCTTAAGCAGGCCCCCTGCTCAAGCGAGCGCGAGCATGACGTCTTGCACCAACTATTCGGTGCTCGCGCTCGCATCGTCGAACGGTGCGTACCAAGCTTGCCACGGGCTCCTGATCACACCGATGATCCAGCATAAAACGTGGGCGATCGCGGCTGCGATCGGGCTGCTCGTATCCTGCAAGAACGGGTCGAAGCGCGAGCCCGACGCGGTGGAAGCGAGGACGGAGACGCGCGCCGCGGACGTGCCTCCGACGTACGAGAACCGCGTCGCCGGCATCCTCGACGCGCATTGCACGACCTGCCATGCGCGCGGCGGCATCGGACCGATGCCGCTCACCACCTATGACGAGGCGAAGGGCGCCGCGGCCCAGATCGTGAGCGAGACGCGCGCGAAGCACATGCCGCCGTGGCTCCCCGACACCGCCGCGTGCGCGCCGCTCCAGCATTCACGCGCACTCCCGCAGAGCGACATCGACGCGCTCGCCCGGTGGTACGAGAGCGGAACGCCGCAGGGCGCGCCGGGCACCCGGCCGGCGGCGGAGGCTGCGCGGCAGAAGACGTTCGCGGACGTGTCCGGCCCGCCGGCCCGCGTCGTCGAGCCCGAGCTCGGCTACGGCCCGAAGCGTGGCGGCGGACGCGCCGACGACTACCACTGCTTCGTCCTCGATCCGAAGCTCGACGCGGCGGCGAAGGTCACCGCGCTCCGGGTCACTCCCGGCGTTCCGGCGATCGTCCACCACGTCATCCTCTACGAGGTGCGGACCGCCGTGGCCGACCGGATCCGCGCGCTCGACGACGCGGAGCCCGGACCCGGGTACACGTGCTTCGGCGGGATCGGCGTGACGCCGGCCGTGAAGCCGGGCAAGCCCGGCACCGGCCAGCTCGTCGACTTCGATGCGCAGATGATCGTCGCCTGGGCGCCTGGCGCAGGCGCGACCGATGTGGCGGGCGCCGCGACCGCCTTGCCGTCCGGCACCGCCATCCAGCTGGCCGAGGGATCGAAGCTCGTCATGCAGGTCCACTACAGCCTCGAGAACCTGCAGCCCGCGATGAGCGACCGCACGAAGGTGGAGCTGTGGTTCGCGGGGATGGAACCCGCCAAGCAGGCGGTCTGGGTGCCGCTCCTCAAGTACGACTTCCGCGTGCCGAAGGACGCCGGCCCCGGGGATCCACGCGCGACCGCGCGCGCCGACGTGACCCTGCCCTTCCCGCTCACCGTCCTCGGGGTAGCGCCGCACATGCACCTCCGGGGGACCTCCGCGCGCATCGAGTCGCTGGGCGCGCCCGATCCTGCGAAGTGCCTCCTCGACGTGCCGCGCTGGGACTTCCATCATCAGGAGGCGTACTGGCTCGCCGAGGGCGTGCGCACCGACCACGCCTCCCTCACGTGCACCTGGGACAACCGCGCGTCGGCGCAGCCCTACGCGAACGGCAAGCGGCGCCCCTCGCGCGAGCTACGCTGGGGCGAAGGTACCGACGACGAGATGTGCCTCGCGTTCCTCTACACGACGCTGTGAGCGCTCGGCTCCGGAGCGCTGGAGGCGCGTGACGCGCGGCGTGCCCGTTCGCGCTTCCGGCGGGCGCGCATGTTGAGGAGCTCGACGACCATCGAGAACGCCATCGCCGTGTAGATGTAGGCGCGGCTGATGTGCGTGCCGGCGCCCTCGGCGATGAGGACGGCGCCGATCAGCACGAGGAACGTGAGCGCCAGCATCTTGAAGGTCGAGTTCTTCTCGATGAACGAGGAGATCGGCCCGGAGAAGATGCCCATCGTGACCACCGCGATGCTCATCGCGACGATCATGATCCAGACCTCCTTCACCATGCCGATGGCGGAGATGATGGAGTCGAGGGAGAAGACGAGGTCGAGCAGGACGATCTGCGCGATGGCGATGACCAGCGACCGGGGCGCCTTGCGCGGCTTGTCCTCGTGCTCCTCGAGCGCGTTCATCTTCTCGTGGATCTCGACGACGCTCTTGCCGATCAGGAAGAGCCCGCCGCCGATGAGCACGAGGTCGTGCCAGGTGACCGCGTCGACCGTGTGGCTCTTCAGCCAGTCCGGCGGCAAGAAGCCGAGGCTCGACAGCTTGAAGATGGGGCGGTCGAGGCTCATCACCCAGCGGATCGCGAGGAGGAGCCCCATGCGCGCGGCGAGGGCCAGCGACAGGCCGACGATGCGTCCGAGCCGGCGCTTCTCGGGCGGAAGCGCCCCGACCAGGATCGACAGGAAGATGATGTTGTCGATGCCGAGCACGAGCTCCATGCCCGTCAGCATCACGAGCGCGATCACCCACTCCATCGCCTAGTTGCTCGTCAGGGTGCCGGACGTCGCGCTCCACGCCGGGTCACCCTCGAGGACCCAGTCGAGCGACGCGCGGAGCTGGTCCTTCACCTGGTGCTGGTAGTCGTGACCCTCGCCCTCGCCGTACACGACCTTCGTGTCCACCTCGCTCCGCGCGAGGAGCGCAGCGGCGTCCTTCGACTCGTCCACGCACGAGGGACGACCGCACGCGAACAGCACGCGCTTGCCGCCGTTCGCCGCGAAGGAGCGCGCCGTCTCGTTCGTCCACGCCGACTGCCCGCCTTCGATGAGCACGGCGCGCTCGTACACGTGCGGAGCCTTGCCGACCAGCGAGGCGCCCAGGAACGCGCCGCGCGAGAAGCCGACGTAGAGCACCGGGCCGGCCGCGACGTAGGGACCGTGCTGCGCGCGGAGGGCGGCGAGGCCGGCGTCGATCTCGCGCTCGAGCGACGGCACGTCGGCCACGTAGTAGCCCACCTGCGTGAGCTTGCCTGTGTGCCCGGAGCTCTCGGTGGGCTCGCGGCTCGGCGCCGACGGGTCGGGGACGGCGCCGCCGCTGATGAGCCCTTCGTCCTTCACGTAGTGGGGAAGACCGCGCGGGCAGAGGACGAAGGCGCGCGCTCCGACGAGCTCCCGCCACGTCGCGCACTGGCTCTCCGGGGTGTCGCCGATGCCGAGCACGGCCACGACCACCGGCACGGGCTTCGTGATCCCGGCAGGCGCCGCGAGCACCGCGTCGGCATGGCCAGGTACGGAGAGGGCGTCGGTCGCGGCGGCCGCGAGCGGCGCGAGGCCTGGCGGAGCCGGAGGCGGCTCGGGCGGTGCGGGCTCCGCGGGCGCGGCGGGCGTTGCGGGCTCCGGGGGCTCGGTGGTCGTCGCGGCGGAGGCCTTCGTGGTCTCGCGGCGACACCCGGAGGCGAGGCCCATCACGAGGCCGGCCGCGACGATCGAGAGAACGATGCGCTTCACGTCATCCTCCGTCGGTGACACTCGGCGTCGACGGCGACGCCGGGCTGCCTGCGGGATCGTGGGTGCCGTCGATCTTCGGAATCGGAGAGTTGGCGGGGGTTCGCGGCTCGCTCGGATCGGGACCGCACGCCTGGAGGGTGGCGAGGATCAGGGTCATCACGGACCCGCCGCGAACGAGCCGGCGCTTCACGGCCGCTCGCTCTTCACGGATTCGTCGGGGATGCGCTCGTCCGAGAGCTCGCGGTTCTCCATCGAATGCGACGCCCCGGCGCCCTGCGCCTCCTGCGGCTCCGGGCGCTTGCGATCGGGGCGCGGAATGCGGATCTGGTTGTGGACCTCCTCGATCCCGCGGACGTGCTCGACGAGCGCCTCGAGCACCTTCTTGTCGTAGCGGTGCTGGACGGTGCCGGTGAGCGTCGCGACGCCGTCCTTCACCTTCACCTCCACGTCGCTCGCGTCCACGTACCCGTGCTGCGCGATGGCCTCGCACGCGTCCTCCAGCATGCGCGCGTCCGAGCGGCGGTAGCCCTTCGGTCCCTTGCCGTAGTGCGGGCCGCGGTCCTGCTCGGGCGCGCCCATGCCCATGTCGCTGCCGTGCAGGGAGGCGCCGCGACCGGCGCTCGGCGGTCCGCTGCGCTCGACGTTGGCGTTGCTCGCGGAGAGCCCGCTGCCCCAGCGCTGCCCCGGCACGTGGCCGAAGCCGCGCTCGCGCGTGAAGGCGCCGCCGTCACGCTCGAAGCCGCCCGTGTTCTCGGCGCCTTCGCGCGGCAAAGGCGGGAGGTACTCGGGCTGGCGACGCGTCTCGACGTAGCCGCTGTCCCGCTCGCGGTAGCTCGACGGACCGAGGGCGTCACGTCCGCCGAGGTCGCGGAGCTCACGGGGATCCCGGGGATCGTACGGCGCGCCCTGCGTGGTCCGGTGTCGGTCGTCTCGAGTCATGCCTGTACCTCCGTGCGTCAGCACTGCAACGCCTGTACCTCCGCGGCGGCGAGCACGGGCGCGACGGAGGGACCGATCGGCGACCGGGCCCCCGGCATTCCTGCCCCGGGCGTCGCCTTTCGCGCCGCCGAGGCCAGCCTCTCCGATGCGCCGACGTGCCACTGTGACCGCCCAGGTGAGCTAGGCTGGACGCATGCGGAAGCCCTCGCTCGGCGTGGAGACGTTCATGGCTGCCCTCGCCGTCCTCGGAGCGACCACCGCCGGTTGCAGCCGGTCCGATCGGGCGACCGCCTCGCCCGAGCCCGCCGCCGCGGCCCCGACTGCCGCCGCCTCCGATCCCGCGCCGCCCGCGCAGGCGCCTGCCGCGGAGGCTCCGGCCGCTCCTGCGGAGGCTCCCGCCGGGAGGGCAGCGCCGGTCGACGACAAACGCGCCACCGAGGGCGCCGCCCGG
>JAQBQL010000036.1 GCA_028287035.1 Labilithrix sp.
CAGGGCGCGAGGAGCGCGAACGCCGCCGCCGCGAGCGCACGCCCGCGCGAGGCGCCCGTCGCTCGCAGGGCCGCGTACGGCAGCGCCGCGGCGAGGCTGGCGAGCGCCACGCTCGCGACGCGCGCCGCGGCGAGGGAACGCCCGAGCACCGCAAGGGCCCCGCCGAGCGCCCAGAACGGGAAGGGCAGCCAGCTCGTGCCCGACGGATCGAGATGCGGCCTCCGCGCGAAGGTCTGCGCGATCGTCACGCGCGCGAAGTCGTCGTCCGAGACGTGATCGAAGCCGAGCGCCAGCGCGGCGCCGCACGCCGCCGCGAACCCGAGCACGATGACCAACGCCGCACCACGCGCCACGAAGAACGAAGCCGCCGACCGCGACCTCGGCGGGGTCACGGCGGCGGCCGCGTCGCGTGCGCGCACGCCGGACCGGTCAGGGGGCGGGGACGGGAGCGGGAGGCGTCGTGCCGCCCGTCGTGCCGGGTCCCGGCGCGTTCATCATCGAGCCACCCGCGCTCGGCGCGGTGGACCCGGTGGTCGCAGGGGTGGCGGGAGCCGTGCTCTTGTCGCGCTTCGTCCCGCGGTCCTTCGCCTTCTGCTCCTCTTGCGCGATCTTGGCGCGGAGCCCGCTGTCCTTGGCGGACGACAGGTACGCGAGCGTGACGCTCGTGAGCATGAAGATGCCCGCGCAGATGGCGGTGGCCCGCGTGAGGATGTTGCCGGCGCCGCTGCCGCCGAAGACCTGCGCCGAAGCACCGCCGAACGCGGAGCCCATGCCTCCGCCCTTCCCCTGCTGGAGGAGGACGACGAACATGAGGATGACGCAGACGACTACGTGAACGGCGCTGATGAAAGTTGAAAGCATGGGGGCAGTCAGGAAGCTCGGGCGGCCTTGGCGATAGCACCGAACGAGGCAGCATCCAAGCTTGCCCCGCCGACCAGCGCTCCGTCGACGTTGGGACAGGCGAACAGCGATGCGGCGTTGTCCGGTTTGACCGACCCGCCGTAGAGGATGCGCGTACGGGCTGCGAGGTCCTCGTCCTTGGCCTCGAGCCACTGACGGATGGCGGCATGAACCTCTTCGGCCTCGGCGGGACCGGCGGTCCGGCCCGTCCCGATCGCCCACACCGGCTCGTACGCGATCGCGACGGCCTTCGGCGAGCGCGCGATCACGTCGAGGAACGCGTCGACCTGCTGCTTCACGATGCGCAGCGCCTCGCCGCGCTCGCGCTGCTCGAGGTGCTCGCCGACGCAGATGATCGGCAGGAGCCCGTGATCGAGCGCCGCCGCCGCCTTCTCCGCCACGAGCGCGTCGGTCTCGTGGCTGTACGTGCGGCGCTCGCTGTGACCGACGATGACCCACGTGCAGCCGCACTCGGCGAGCATCGGGCCGCTGATCTCGCCGGTGAAGGCGCCCTGGTTCTTCGGGTGGATGTCCTGTGCCGCGAGCAGCACGTCGGAGTCCTCGAGCGTCGCCGCGACCGCGGCGAGCGCGGTGTACGGCGGCGCGACGACGAGGTCGACGTCCCGCAGATCGCGGGCGAACGCGACGCACGCCTCGGCGAGCTCGACGCCGGTGCGTCCACCGTTGTGCATCTTCCAGTTACCAGCGACGAGGAGCCTTCGGTTCGGGTTCACCGGCGGAGAACCTCGATGCCGGGCAGCTTCTTCCCTTCGATGAGCTCGAGCGACGCGCCGCCGCCCGTCGAGATGTGGCTGAACTTCTCGGCGACGCCTTCGCCGGCGAGCTTCACGGCCGACGCGCTGTCGCCGCCGCCGATGACCGTGAACGCCTTCGACGCGGCGAGCGCCCGCGCGACCCCGAAGGTGCCTGCGGAGAAGGGCGCCTTCTCGAAGAGCCCCATCGGACCATTCCAGAACACCGACTTCGCGGTATCGAAGTGCTTCTGGAACAGCTCGAGCGACTTCGGCCCGATGTCCAGCGCCATGCCGTTCTCGGGCACCGCGTCGAACGCGACGACCTCGCCCTTCTTGGCGTTGATGTTGTCGGCGACGACGAGGTCGACCGGCAGGATCAGCGCGACCTTCTTCTCGCGCGCCTTCTCGAGGATGGTGCGGGCGAGCGCCAGCTTGTCGTCCTCGATCTTGGACTTCTGGAGGTTCGCGCCGCGCGCAGCGAGGAACGTGTTGGCCATGGCCCCGCCGATGATGAGCGCGTCGACCTTCTCGAGCAGCGCCTCGAGCACGGCGATCTTGTCCGACACCTTGGCCCCGCCGAGCACCGCCACGAACGGGCGATCCGGAGAGCCGACGATCTTGCCGAGGGCGGCGATCTCCTTCTCGAGGAGGAAGCCGCAGCCCCGCTCGCGCACCGCCTTCGGAAGCGCATGGACCGAGGCGTGCGCGCGGTGCACGGCGCCGAACGCGTCGTCCACGTACACGTCGCAGAGCTCGGCGAGCTTGGCCGCGAACGCCTCGTCGTCCTTCTCTTCCTCGGGGTGGAACCGGAGGTTCTCGAGGAGGCAGACCTGCCCCGCCCGGAGGTCGTAGACCACCTTCTTCGCGGCGTCGCCCACGCAGTCCTCGGGGATGTGGACCTCGGCGCCGAGGAGCTCGGCGAGCCGCGAGCCCACCGGCTCCATCGACAGCTTCGGATCCGGACCCTTCTTCGGCCTGCCGAGGTGGCTCGCGAGGATGACCCGCGCGCCACGCTCCATCGCGTGCTTGATGGTGGGTAGCGCCTCGACGATGCGCGCATCGTCCGCGATGACCTGCGTTCCGTCCGGCTGCTCTTCGAGCGGGACGTTGAAGTCGACGCGGATGAAGACGCGCTTGTTCTCGATCGGAAGCTCTTTGATGGTGGTGATGCCATCGAGGGTGGTCACGTGCGCTGTCCCTTTCGCGTTCGGATCAGAGTTTCGAGGAGACGAGCTGCGCCAGCTCGACCATCCGGTTCGAGAAGCCCCACTCGTTGTCGTACCAGCTCATCACCTTGGCGAAGCTGTCGCCCATCACCTGCGTGACGGTGCCGTCGAACGTCGAGGAGCGCGGATCGCCGATGTAGTCGCTCGAGACGAGCTGCTCCTCGGTGTAGCCGAGGATGCCCTTCATGGGGCCTTCGGCGGCCGCCTTCATGGCGGCGTGGATCGACTCCTTCGTCATCGGCTTCTCGGACTCGAAGGTGAGGTCGACGAGGCTCACGTCCATGGTGGGGACGCGGATCGACTGGCCGTCGAACTTGCCCTTCAGCGCCGGGATGACCTCGGAGAGCGCCTTCGCGGCGCCGGTCGACGACGGGATCATGTTCATCGCCGCGGCGCGCGCGCGGCGGAGGTCGCCCTTGCGGTGCGGGATGTCGAGGACCGCCTGATCGTTCGTGTACGAGTGGACCGTCGTCATGAGCGCGCGCTTCACGCCGAAGTTGTCGTGGAGGACCTTCGCGACGGGGGCGAGGCAGTTCGTGGTGCACGAGCCGCACGAGATGACGTGGTGCTTCGCGCCGTCGTAGATCTCGGTGTTGACGCCGAGCACGATGGTCGCGTCCTGGCCCTTCGCGGGGGCGGAGATGATGACCTTCTTCGCGCCCGCCTCGATGTGGGCCTGGGCCTTGTCCTTGTCGGTGAAGAGGCCGGTGCACTCGAGAACGATGTCGACGCCGAGCTCCTTCCACGGGAGCTTGCCGGGCTCCTTCTCGGCCACGATGCGGATCGATTTTCCGCCGATCTCGAGGCTGCCCTCGCCGGCGGTCGCGCGGACCTCGGCGCGGCCGTGCACGGTGTCGTAGTTGTAGAGGTGGGCAAGGGTCTTCGCGTCGGTGAGGTCGTTGATGGCGACGATCTCGAGGTCGCTCACCTTGCGCTCGGTGAGCGCGCGAACGATGCAGCGACCGATGCGTCCGAACCCGTTGATCGCAATCTTCCTGGCCATGACTCTGTACGCTCCTGTGCCGGTTTGGGGCCCGGACCGTAGTCGGGCGCCCGGCGCGGAGCAAGCACGGCTCAGGCTAGGCCCGTCCCCGGCTCCTCCCGGTCGTGATGCCGCCGGCGATGAGGTGCGCGAGCCGAAGCGGCTCGGGCAGGTTCCCGTGAAGCGTCGTGTTCTTGACGAGCGCCCGGGCTTCGGGAAGCGAGAGTCCCGCGCGCTGCACCCAGAGCGGCCCGACCACGGCCTTGCCGATGCCGGTCGGGCCCGCGGCGCCACGCAGCGCGCGGCCCGAGACGCCGAGCGGCTCGGGCGTGCCGGCGGCCTCGATGAGCTGCCACTTGCGCGCCGCGCCGGGCACGGGGGGACGGGCGCCGTGGCCATCGCCGAGGAGCGCCTGCCGGACCGCCTCGAGGTCCGGACGCCGCCGCATGACGACGAGGACCGGGACGTCGAGGCCCGCCGAGAGCGCGTGGATGTCGACCACGTTGAACCCGCCGACCGCGATGCCCTGGAGGACCACCGCCTTGAGGTGCGTGCGGAACTGGCTGGCGCGCACGACGTCGATCATCACGCGGGTCGCGTTCGCGCCGTCACGGCGGATGCGCCCGCTCACGATCCCATCGACGCGCGTCCCGGCGCACACGACGCCCACGAGGAGCACGTCCCCCCGGTGCTCCCGCGCGAAAGGCCCATCGTCGAAACCGATGACGTTCATTCAGGTGGGGCTCCGCCCCTCGCTTCGCGAGCCTCCCCGTCCGCGTTGCGCTGCGCACGGCGTTGGCGTGCATCGCCTGTCGGCGAACGGCGCTGCGCGCCGCGGGGCACGCCGCTCGAGCCTCACACAAAACGAGAACGGCCAGCGAGGGGTCGCTGGCCGTCTCGTCACTGCGGGGTGAGGGTCAGGAGGTGGCGGGCTTCGGCGGACCGCCGAAGATGCTCGCCGCCTTGCGCTTCTCGGCCTTCGCCTTTTCCTTGTCGGCGTAGGTCGGGATGATGACGCGGTGGACGTGGGCGGCGATCTCTCGGCCCTCGTACAGCGCCTTCAGCTCCTCCGCGTCGAGCGTCTCGCGCTCGAGCAGGGCCCGCGCGATCGCCTCGATCCGGTGCTTGTTCTCGGTGAGGAGCGTCTTCACCTTGTCGTACTGCGTCTGGATGAGCGCGCGCACTTCCTGGTCGATCTCGCGCGCGGTCTGCTCCGAGTAGTCCTGGCTGCGCTGGTTGTAGTCGCGACCGAGGAAGATCGAGCTCTCCTCACCGCCGTAGGCGATGGGGCCCATCTTCTCGCTCATGCCGTACTCGCTGACCATGGCGCGAGCGATCTGCGTGAGCTGGCGGATGTCGTTCGACGCGCCCGTCGTGAGGCGACCGAAGACGATCTCCTCTGCGATGCGGCCGCCGAGCGCCGACTGGATCTGCGCCTCGAACTGCTCCTTGGTGCGGCCGAGGATGTCGCCCTTCGGGATGGGCATCGTGACGCCGAGGGCGCGGCCACGCGGGATGATGGTGACCTTGTGGATCGGGTCGTGGTCCTCGTTCGTGATCATGATCACGGCGTGGCCGGCCTCGTGGACGGCCGTGTTCCACTTCTCTTCCTCGGTCATGACCATCGAGCGGCGCTCGGTGCCCATGAGGACCTTGTCCTTGGCGAGCTCGAAGTCGGCCATGCTGACCGCGTCCTTGTCCTGACGAGCGGCGAGGAGCGCCGCTTCGTTGACGAGGTTCTCGAGGTCGGCGCCGGCGAAGCCGGGGGTGCCGCGGGCGGTGACGCTGAGGTCGACGTCGGGCGAGAGGGGAACGCGCTTCGTGTGGACGCGGAGGATCGCCTCGCGGCCGCGCACGTCGGGACGGTTCACCGTGATCCGGCGGTCGAAGCGGCCCGGGCGAAGGATCGCCGGGTCGAGGACGTCGGGACGGTTCGTGGCGGCGATGATGATGACGCCCTCGTTCGACTCGAAGCCGTCCATCTCGACGAGGAGCTGGTTCAGCGTCTGCTCGCGCTCGTCGTGTCCGCCGCCGAGACCGGCGCCGCGGTGACGACCGACCGCGTCGATCTCGTCGATGAAGATGATGCAGGGCGCGTGCTTCTTGCCCTGCTCGAAGAGGTCACGGACGCGGCTGGCGCCGACGCCCACGAACATCTCGACGAAGTCGGAGCCGGAGATGCTGAAGAAGGGGACGCCCGCTTCGCCGGCGATGGCGCGCGCGAGCAGGGTCTTGCCGGTGCCCGGCGGGCCCATCATGAGGACGCCCTTCGGGATCCGGCCGCCGAGGCGCTGGAACTTCTTGGGATCCTTGAGGAAGGCGATGATCTCCTCGACCTCGTCCTTCGCCTCTTCGATGCCCGCGACGTCCGCGAAGGTCACCTTGTTCTGCGAGTCCGAGAGCATGCGGGCCTTCGACTTGCAGAAGCTCATCGCCTTGCCGCCGCCCGCCTGGAGCTGACGCATGAACAGGAAGAACATCAGGATGAGGAAGGCCATCGGCACGAGCGTGATGATCGTGCTCGACCAGAACGGCGACTGCTCGTCCTTCTCGAAGTAGATCTTCGGCGCCGGCGCGTCCTTCGCTTCGGGACGGAGCGTCTCGAGGAGCTTCTCGTCCGGGAGCGGTCCGACCGCCTCCTTCGTGCCGCCGCCCTTGGTCGGGTCCGCACCCTTGATGCGGTAGGTGTATTCCCGGTCCTTGATCCGGATCTCGTCGACGCGGCCCGCGTGGACCTCGGTCACGAAGTCACTGAACGCGACGGGAACCTTCCGCTCCGCGGGCGTCAAGAACTGCCAGATCGTGAGGAACATCACGATGAGGACGACCCATAGGAGCAGCGTCTTGTGGGATTGCTTCACGTTGGCCTCGAGCCTCCAAGGCTACTACGTCAGATGCCCTTCATCGAGGGCCGGATTCGCGAGCCCCGCACGAAAGCCGCGCGTGGGAACGACTACGATAGCCACCAAGTCGCACGAGCGAAAGACGCGTCACGCGGATTGCAGGCGCGGCCCTGCGATTCACGGCTCGCGCGCGGCACGCACCTTCGGCTCGTACCGGACCACGAGATCGCCGGGCAACCACACGCGTGCGGTCCGCGAGCGGGTCCGCATGAGCTCCGCGAGCGCGGTCTGCGTGGCCCGCGGGAGTCCGGTCGCGCTGGCGGCCTGCGCCTCGTCGTCTTGCGTCAGGGCCGTGAGCTGGTCCGCGAGCGCGGTGAGATGATCGACGATGCCGGGCGACAGGGCGGCGAGGAGCGGCAGCAGCTCGGCCCGCACCCGCGCCCGCGCGTAGCGAGAATCGAGGTTCGACGGATCACTCGCGAAGGAGATCCCGTGCCGCCCGAGGTGTGCCTCGATCGATGCGCGGCGCGCCCGGAGCAGCGGTCGCACGAGCCCGAGCTCCGTCGCGGCGAGCGGCGCGCGCGGCGGGAGGACCGCGAGACCACGCGGCCCGGCGCCGCGGAGGAGGCGGAGCAGCACCGTCTCGGCGCGGTCGTCGGCGTGGTGAGCGGTGGCGATCACCGACGCTCCCGCCGCGCGCGCCGCCACCGCGAGCGCCTCGTAGCGAGCGGCGCGTGCCCGCGCTTGCAGGTTACCGCCCTTCGCGAGCCGCACCGTGCTGCGCGTGAACGGAACGCCGAGCGACGCGGCGAGCGCCTCGGCGAGGTCGAGCTCGCCGCCCGCTTCGGGACGGAGCCCGTGGTCGACGCCGTGGGCGACCACCTCGATCGCGAACGTCGACGCGAGCCGCGCAAGGACGTGGAGCAGCGCCGCCGAGTCCGGTCCGCCGCTCGCGGCGACGAGCACCCGAGTGCCGGCCGGGAGCGCTGCCTCACCGGCGAGCGCGCGGCGCGCGATCGTGAGGAGCGAGGGCGCCCCGCGACGCTCCGCGAGCTTCACGGCGTGCAGGCGAAGACCGCGTAGCCGCCGGTCGAGTCGTTGTTCGTCAGCGTCTTCGCGGTCGTCCACACGACGGCGACGCGGCTCGAGGTGGCGGCCACGGCGACCCGGCCGGTCTCGCGCACCGTGGTCACCGAAGGGATCCGCGGCTCGTTGGCGAAGGTGACCTCGCGGAGCGGCCGGGGCGTCGTCGAGACGTTGGCGAACGCATGCAGCGACACGCCGCCTGGCTTGAGGACCGCGAAGAACGCGCGGTCGTCGAGCATCGCGACGTCCCCCGTGGTCACGGTGCCGGCGCCGTCCACCGAGAAGCCGCTCGAGTCGACAGTCGAGGCGCGATCGAGCTCGAAGGTCCGGTAGGACACCGACTGGCCGGGCCCGTTTCCGTCACTGAGGACGACGACGCGCGAGCCGAGCGCGGCGACTGCTCCCCACGCGCCGGAGAACGTGATCGGCGGACGGGGAGCCCGCGTCGCCGCGTTGAACTGGTCGGCCGACGTGCCGACCGGCACCATCACGAGCGAGAGCTGCGGGCCCGACGCGTTGGGCGGCGGCTCCTCGGCCCCGCCGTCAATGCCTGAGTCTGCCCCCGCGTCGGTCACGACCGCCGAAGGTGGACCCGCGGCAAGGAGCGCGAGCACGCGATCGCTCGACGTCGCCCACGCGCCCGTCATGCCGGCGAGGCCGCCGAACGTCCCGGTGGGCGCGACGACGCCCTTGCCGGCGGCGACGGTGGAGACGCGGGCCACCCCGTCATCGACGAACGCCACGATCCCGGCGCCGCCGTTGGCCGCGGCGACGTGACCGTTCCCGAGGAGGAGCTTCTTCGAGCTCGCGAAGTCGGACGTCGTGAAGGCCGGGTTGATGACGACCTCCGGCGACGAGGTGAACGAGAGCAGCTCGAGGCCCGGTAGCGCGGCGCACGCCGACCGCGCGAGGACCACCTGCCCGGCCGTTCCGTTCGTCAGGAGGCCGACGCCGTCGGTCTCGTCGGAGTCGGCGCAGCGGCCCTTGAGGAGCGCGCTCTGCGGATCGAGCGCGCCGCCCGCGGGATCGATGGGCAGCACCGTGATCCGCGCCTCCGTCGCGTTCGGGTCGATCTCGCGGTAGGCGATGACGAAGCCGGTCGGGGTGGCGGCCACGCTGGGGGCGCTCACCATCGTTCCCGAGCCGCCCACCGGGTTCGCGAGCGGACCTGCGCCGAGGAGCTCGAGCGAGCATCCGGCGCCGACGCTCGGGTCCTGGTTGTCGTCGGCCGGGACGCACGTCGCGGCCTGGCACGCCGAGCCGGTGGCGCACGCCCCCGTCGGCGGATCGTTGGCGGTCATCGCGATCGAGACGCTGTCCGACGCGTCCACGTCGACCTCGGTACAGCCGGTGGCGAGCACGCGGCAGTCGTCGCCCTTGGCCACGGCCGCGAACGCGTAGGTGCCTCGATCCAGGTCCCCGATCGCGGGCGCCTTCGGGTCCTCACGACGGAAGGCCACGCGCGTCGTCGCGGTCGAAGGGACGCCGTTGAACAACATCGGCCGCACGCCGGCGCACTTCGCGTCCTTGTAGGCGCCGATCTCGAACCACACCGTCTCCGCGACGAGGTCGCTCGGGACGGTGATCTCGAAGGCGACCTGCGGGTTGCCGCGGCAGGCAGAGCCGACCACCACGAGGGTGACGAGCACCAGCAGGGAAAGGGGACCGAGCGCTCTCATACCGGGGTCGCCTCTGGGGTTACCGCGAGAGGCGCCCCGGCGCTACCCGTCACTTGTCCATCGACATGCGGACTTCCTTCGTCTGCTCGGGCGGCACGTCGACCACGAGCGTCTTCTTCGCGCCGTTGGGGGCGGAGAGCGCAAGCACGTGACGACCCGATGGCACCGGGCGATTGAAGATGTGCCCGGGGCCGAGCGACACGCCGTTGTCGATGATCTGGTCGCACTTCGGCATGCACACGACGGTGATCGCGCCGAGCGCGGCGGGCTTCGCGGCCGGCCTCGGAGCGACAGTCGCGGCGGCAGGCGCGGCGACCGGTGCCGGGGCTTCGGTGCGTCGCGAGGCGATCGTGGCGGTCGCCGCGGTCACCACCGCGGGCGCGCTCGGTGCAGGCGACGGCACGACGGCGGCCGCCGCGGTCGTCGGGGCCGCGGGCTC
>JAQBQL010000080.1 GCA_028287035.1 Labilithrix sp.
CGGCGACCGCGGTGAGCGCGAGCAGAGTTCCGAGCCAGGCGACAGAGGTGGACCGGGGCGTCATGCGGCGCGCACTATACCGTCGTTTCGTGGGTCCGGCTCACGGGTGAGTAGCGGCGTTCGCACCGCGCCGGGCAATCATGACCGAAAAAGGACAGTTCCGAGCTTGCCCGGACGCGGGCCCGACAGTACGAGTTGGGGCAATGTTGCCGCGTAACCCCGCAGATTACCGGTCGCTTCTCTGGGCCGCCCTGATGCCCGTGGTCGTGATCGCGCAGCTCCTGAAGCCGGCCCTCGTGCCGTACCTCTCGCCGGTGAGCTTCTACTTCGCGATGGCCGCCGGGACGATGGCGCACAACCACAATCACTGCCCGACGTTCAAGAACCGTCGCGTGAACGAGTGGTACGCGACCTGGATCAGCCTCTTCTACGGCTACCCCACCTTCGCGTGGATCCCGACGCACAACCTCAATCACCACAAGCACGTGAACCGCGAGGGCGACGCGACGATCACGTGGCGTCACACGAACCGCAACACCTGGTACGTGGCCGTCTCTTACTTCTTCATCTCGTCGTACTACCAGGCGACGCCGATCAAGGAGTACATCGCCAAGGCGAAGCGCTCGAACCCGAAGCTGCACAAGCACATCGTCAAGCAGTACGCGGTGTGGGGCACGGCGCTCGCCTCCACCCTCGTCGCCTCGATCGCGCTGCACGGTCCGTGGACCGGCTTCAAGGTCTTCGCCTTCGCGTACGGCCTGCCCTGCCTGTTCGGCACGTGGTCGATGATGTGGTTCAACTACATGCAGCACGTGCACTGCGACCCCTGGTCGGAGCACAACCACTCCCGCAACATCACGGGCCGCGTCTTCAACTTCCTCGTGTTCAACAACGGGCTCCACACGATCCACCACGAGAACCCGGGCTCGCACTGGAGCAAGGCTTACGGCCTCCACGAGGAGATCGTCGCCAAGATCGATCCGGCCCTCAACGAGCCGAGCTTCCTCTGGTGGGTCTTCCGCGCGTACGTCGTCACCGCCTTCTTCCCGAGCCTCGAGACGAAGCAGCTCGGCCGCGCGCCCTTCGACGCTCCGGAAGGCGCGAGCATCGGCCCCAAGACGAAGATGCGCGAGAAGGGCCCGATCATCGACTCCGTCGATGCGGTCGAGGCCGGCACCAACGCCCAGATGGCCTGATGGCCTGAAGGCCTCAGCCGACCGCGAGGACCAGGATCCGCGCGGTCTGGTCGGCGCGGTTGTTGTCGTCGCTCACGAGGATGACGCTGGGGCGCCCGTCGGGCAGCACGGGCCCGAGCGTCAGCCCCTCGTAGTTGTCGAGCAGCGGCGAGGGCTGCTGCTGCTTCGGCGCGGGAAGGCCGCGCGCGGGTAGCTGGACGAGATCGACGACGAGCCGCTTCGCGACGGACGGCGCGCCTTCCGCGAGCGCCGCGGTCCCGAGGCAGCTCGCGCGCATGTCGGCGAGCGCCACCCGGTAGACGCGCGCGGTGTTGCCGCTTCCGCGCGACCACCCGCGCTCGAGGACGAGCAGCTCGTCGTCGGAGATCGCCGCGAGATCGGCGACGCCGAAGTCGCCCGAGGCATGCGGCACCGCGTCGGTGCTGTAGGCGTGCTCCTCGTACTGTCCGGTGTCGCGCGCGATGCGCAGGATCCTCAGCATCGAGCCGCTGCGGTCCGAGGAGATCTCGCCGTCGCAGCTCAGCGCCGACTCGCTCGTCGTGAAGAGATAGCGCCCGCTCGGCGACCGCGTGAGCGACTCGAGGCTCTTGTTGTCGCGCGCCTTCGCGAAGTGCGCGGGCAGCGCGATGTCGCGGCGGAGCCGGCCGGCGCGGTCGATCTCGAGCACCCGCGGGCCCTTCTCGCTCGCCACGATGAACCCGTCGTCGAGCACCACGATGCCCTCCAGGTCGAGCGGGAACGACACGTCGAGCGCGATGGTCGCCCCGAGCGTCCACGTCCGCAGCGCGCGATCGGGGACGATGCGCACGATGTTCGCCGACGCGTCCTGCACCGCCCACAGCGTGCGGGTCGCGTCGTCCCAGGCGACGCCGGAGAGCTCGCGCGCGCGCTTGTCGCCCGTCGGCAGATCGAACCACGAATAGACGGCAACGCCGGGGGCGCCGGGGGTCGCCGCCTGCACGGCGAGCGCGCGGTCCATCGCGGCAGCCCGGACGCGCGTGCGCTCGGCAGCGCCTCCGCCAGGCGCGCCGCACCCCGGAAGCGCGGCAGCGAGCATGGCACTGGTCGCGAAGCGGCCGAGCTGCCTTCGCGAGATGGCTGGTTTTTTCCAGGCGGGCGGAGGCATCCGGGGTACCCTTGGTCCCTCCGTGCTGCCCACAATAAAGGACGAGAAGTGACTCAGGAGCCGCGTTCCGATCTCGAGACCTTGCCGATCCTCCCGCTGCGCAACAGCGTGGTCTTCCCGGCGAGCGTCGTTCCCATCAACGTCGGTCGTGCCCGCAGCGTGCGCCTCGTCGAGGATCTCCTCGGCCAGGACCGCGCCGTCGTCGGCATCGTGAGCCAGCGCGACGCCGACGTCGACGAGCCCGGGTTCGACGACATCTATGACGTCGGCACCGTCGCCCGCGTCGTGAAGGTGATCCGCCTCGGCGCCTCGAACTACTCGGTCGTGCTGCATGGCCTCTCGCGTCTCCGCATCGCCGGGAAGGTCGGCCTCGAGCCGTACATGCGCGCCAAGGTCCGCCGCGTGGGCGAGGACCTCGAGCGCGACGCCGACCTCGACCGGCTCGGCTCGCTGCTTCGCGAGGGCACGCGCGAGCTGCTCAACCTGATGCCGAACCTCCCCAAGGAGACCGCCGGCATCCTCGAGAACGTGCGGGAGAGCGGAGCGCTCGCGGACCTCATCGCTTCGAACCTCACGATCGACCATGTCACGGTCGCGGACAAGCAGCACGTCCTCGGCACGTTCGACGTCAAGGAGCGCGTAAGGTTGGTGCTCTCGATGGTCACGAAGCAGCTCGAGCTGCTCCGGGTCAAGCGCGAGATCTCGACCATGGTGGCGGACGAGGGCAAGAACCAGCGCGAGCTCGTCCTTCGCCAGCAGATGCGCACGATCCGCGAGGAGCTCGGCGAGACCGACGAGGACGACGTCGAGGAGCTGCGCGAGCGGATCCGCCTGGCGCAGCTGCCCGAGGACGCCCAGAAGATCGCGAAGAAGCAGCTCGGCCGCCTCGCCGGGATGCAGCAGCAGTCCGCGGAGTACAACGTGACGCGCTCCTACGTGGAGTGGCTCTCGGATCTTCCGTGGAACAAGACCACGCCCGACAAGCTCGACCCGGCCGACTGCCGCCGCTGCCTCGACGAGGATCACTTCGGCCTCGAGAAGGTGAAGAAGCGGATCGTCGAGTACATGGCGGTCCGGAAGCTCCGGAGCGACAAGAAGGGCCCGATCCTCTGCTTCATCGGCCCGCCCGGCGTCGGCAAGACGTCGCTCGGTCGCTCCATCGCGCGCTCCATGGGGCGCCGGTACCATCGCATCGCGCTCGGCGGCGTCCGTGACGAGGCCGAGATCCGCGGCCACCGCCGCACGTACGTGGGCGCCCTCCCCGGCCGCATCATCCAGGGCCTCAAGAAGGTCGGCACGAAGAACCCGGTCATCGTCCTCGACGAGATCGACAAGCTCGGCGTCGACGTGATGGGCGATCCCTCGGCGGCGCTGCTCGAGGTGCTCGATCCGGCCCAGAACGGCACGTTCCAGGACCACTACATCGACACGCCGTTCGATCTCTCGCAGGTCACGTTCATCGCGACCGCGAACAACCCGGACACGATCCCGGGGCCGCTCTGGGACCGTCTCGAGATCATCGAGGTCTCCGGGTACACGCGCGCGGAGAAGAAGCAGATCGCACGGGAGTTCCTCGTCCCGAAGCAGCTCTCCTCGCACGGCCTCACCGACGAGCGCCTCCAGTTCGAGGACAGCGGCATCCAGCGCGTCATCGAGAGCTACACGCGCGAGGCCGGCGTCCGCGGCCTCGAGCGCGAGATCGGCTCCGTCTGCCGCCACGTCGCCATGCGCCTCGCCGAGGGCGAGGACGTGCACCTGCAGGCGACCTCCGACTTCGTCGAGATCGTCCTCGGCGCGCCGCGCTACCAGCCCGACCTCGCCGAGCGCACGAGCGCCCCCGGCGTCGCCACCGGCCTTGCGTGGACGCCGTCGGGCGGCGACATCCTCTTCATCGAGGCGAGCAAGATGCCCGGCAAGGGCAACATCCAGGTCACCGGAAACCTGAAGAGCGTGATGCAGGAGTCGGCGGCCGCGGCGATGTCGTTCGTGCGCAGCCACGCGGTGCAGCTGCACCTCGACCCCGAGTTCCTCAAGAACATCGACCTCCACCTCCACGTGCCGAAGGGCGGAACGCCCAAGGACGGGCCGTCGGCCGGCGTGACCATGTACACGGCCGTGGCGTCGCTCCTCCTCAATGCGCCCGTCCGGCGTGACGTGGCGATGACCGGCGAGATCTCGCTGCGCGGCGCGGTCCTCCCCGTCGGCGGCATCAAGGAGAAGCTGCTCGCGGCGCACCGCGCCGGCATCAAGGAGATCCTGATGCCCGCGAAGAACGCCGCCGACCTCGAGGACGTGCCGAAGGACATCCTCGCGGAGCTCAAGATCAACCTCATCAAGCACGTGTCCGAGGTGCTGCCGATCGCGCTCGAGCCACCGGGCGAGATGCCGCCGACCTCGGAGGCGCCGCCGCCGCCGGACGCGCCGAGCGAGCCGGCGCTCTGAACGAGCACCTGCTTCTTCGGTGAAGCGCACGTGAAGAGGGTCTCCCTTCCCCACCCCGCCGCGATCGCGTTCGTCGTGGTCGCGCTCGGCGCGGTGGGATTCCTTCCGCTCTTCGGCGGGCCAGGGTACGAGCACGCGCTCGCCACCGGCCTCCTCGTGCCGAGCGCCGCCGCGATCGCCACCGCCGTGCTCGTCGCGCGCGAGGGCACCGTCGATCCTCTCGCGTCGCTCGCGCGCGGGGTGCTGCTCGGGCTCGGCCTCGCTGCGCTCTCGCTGCTGACCGCGCTCGGTCATGCCGCGCGCGTCGGCATCTGCGAGCTGTGGGGCGCGCTCCTGTACTTCGCGCTGACCGCGGGCGCGGGCTCGGTGATGGGCGGCGCCTGGGGCGCGGTCGTCGGCGAGCTCACCGGCGCGCTCGCGCGACGGGGGCGCGTCGTGAAGCCCCGGCGGCGCGCCGCCCTCGCCGTGGTGCTCGCGCTCGCCGGTCCGGTCGTGTGCGCGGCCATCAGCGTGGGCCGCTTCCTGTCGTCGCCGATGATCTTCGCGTACGACCCGTTCGTCGGCTACTTCAGCGGCACCCTCTACGACACCCTGATCGACGCCGGGACCGCCATGCTCACGTACCGTGTCGGGTCGTTCGCGACGCTGACGAGCCTCGCGCTCGCCGCCTCGGTCCTCGGCCGGGACGCGCGCCGTCCGTTCGGGCTC
>JAQBQL010000095.1 GCA_028287035.1 Labilithrix sp.
GGTCCCGCCCGGAGGCGGCGTGCTCCCGTCCGGCAGTGACGACCCGGCAGCACGGTCGGCTGCGGCGCGTCCGTCGAAGCCGCACGCGCCCGCCGCTGCAGCGCCCACGACGACGAGCGCGAGCAACGCGGCACGGGCAACCTGGGTCGAGAGGAAGGCGCTCGTCATGGCTCGGCTCGTGGCTGCAGGAGCCTAGCACGGCAGTGCCGCCCCGCCGCCCGCGCCGTTCGCGTTCGGGGCCCCGCCGCTGCTAGGATGCCGCCGCTTCCATGCTCCTCCTCTGCGTCTCCGACATCCACGGTCACCTCGATGCCCTTCGCGCCGTGCTCGCCACGGCCGAGAAGCGCTCGTTCCACAAGCTGCTCGTCGCCGGCGACATCGTGTTCCCCGGCCCGGAGCCCCTCGAGACCTGGCGTCGCCTCAGCGCCGCGGGCGCGATGATGGTGCAGGGCGTCTCCGACAAGGCCCTCGCGCTCCTCGACCCGAACCACATCCGGCCGCGCAGCGATCACGAGCGGGCCATGCTCGAACGCATGAAGGACGTGCGCAGCCAGCTCGGCGATCTCGTGCTCGAGCGCATCAAGCGGCTCCCCACGCACGTGCGCGTCCCCCTCGAGGACGGCGGCGAGCTCCTCCTCGTGCACGGCTCGCCCGTCGATCCGGCCGAGCCCATCACGTTCGACATGTCCGACGAGGAGGTGAGCTCGCTCATCGGCGACGACCCCGCGGACGTCATCGTCTGCGGCATGAGCCACACGCCCTTCCACCGCTTTATCGGCGACGTGCAGATCATCAACGTCGGCAGCATCGGCGAGGCGCCCGACAACGTCACCGACAAGAACCCGCGCCGCACCGTCGCCCACGCGACGTGGATCGAGTCGGGCCCGCAGGGCATCAACATCGAGAGCATCGCGGTGCCGCTCGACACGCCGTACGAGCTGAAGCTCGCCTCGCCCTGAGCGCGGTCAATCGCCGTCACTAGTTTGCGATCGCAGAGGCCGGCAGGTCACGATCCCGTTCGTGAGTCCCCGCCGTGGCCCGAGTCTCCGAAAGGCACGGGCCCCCGAGCTCGTCGAACGCGCTGGTTCCTTCGTCCGTACGACGGAAGGACGCTGGCGCGATCTCTTCAAGGTCGCCGACGCGGTGAGCGAGGGCGCCGTGAAGGACGAGGACGCCGGGCGTACGTACTACGGGTCGACGAGCCTCATCCTGGGATTACCTGTGGAGACGCCTGTGGAGGAGCTCGCCTTCCTGCGCGCGCTTGCCGAGAAAGACGTGCATGTTCACGTGCACGCCCTCCGCTGCGCGCATCGTGAAGCGCAGAGCCGCGCGCCGGGGCAGCTCGGACGTACCGCGTGCGAGCTCAGTTTCAGTGTTGATCCGAAGGGGTTGAGGATTGACGTCGACGTGCAGGCGCCTTTGATAGAGAGACGCAGAGGCGCGAGGGCCGGCTCGTGATGCCCCCGTTTCTGTCGCCCAGCATGACCAACAAGGCGAAGCCGTCCGGCGGACGAAACAAGAAGAAGCGCGGCGGCGGCGAGGTGATCCACGTCGCCTTCGGACCGGGCGGCGGGCGCATCCAGCACGCCACGAGCTCCCCCGCGGCCGACGCCGGCGCCGTGAAGAGCGGAGCGCCGCTGCCGGACGCCGCCGCCGGTGAGCGCACGACGACGAGGCTCGAGCACCCCGACGCGCAAGCGTCGGCGACGCCGCGCGGCGAGCCCGTGACCGACGTGTTCTCCGCACGCGAGGTCGCCAAGCTCCTCGGGGTGACCACCGCGCGCCTGCGCAGCCTCGAGAAGGCGGAGATCGTCGCCCCGAGCGCGCTCCGCAACGGCCGGAAGGCCTACACCTTCCAGGACCTCATCGCCCTGCGCGCGACGCACGATCTTCTCGCGCGCAAGGTGCGCGTGAAGGACGTCGCGATGGCGATCGGCGCGCTCCGCCGCGCCCTCCCGCGCGTCACGCGCCCGCTCCAGGAGCTCCGGATCGTGAGCGACGGGCGGCGCGTCGTGGTCCAGGCCGAGGACGGCACGTTCGAGCCCGTCAGCGGACAGATGGTCCTCGATTTCCGCGTCGAAGGCCTCCGCAACGACGTCGTCCGCATGCTCCGCCCCGACACGCCGGGTGCACGCGCGCGCTCCGCGTACGACCTCTACATGCGGGCGAGCACCCTCGACGAGGACCCGGCGAGCTTCGACCAGGCCGAGGAGCTCTACAAGAAGGCCATCGACCTCGATCCGCAGCTCGCCATCGCGTACACGAACCTCGGCAACATCCGGTTCCGTCGCAACGACGAGGAGGGCGCCGAGGTGCTGTATCGCCGGGCCCTCGAGCTCGACGATCGCCAGCCCGAGGCCCACTACAACCTCGGCTACGTGATGCTCGAGCGCGGCTTCGCGGCCAAGGCCGTCCAGTACTTCGAGTCCGCGATCAAGACCGACCCCCGGTTCGCCGACGCGCACTTCAACCTGGCGATGGCGCACGAGGCGCTCGCCGACAAGGCGCGGGCCCGCGTGCACTGGAAGCGGTACCTCGAGCTCGAGCCGTCGGGCACGTGGGCGGACATCGCCCGCGACCATCTGTAGCCTCTCGCGGGTCATGACCGAGGCGCGGCGTCTCCGCCTGACCATCGCCGGCATCGACTCGGTGCTCGGGTCGGATGAATGTGCAGCATGCACCTATTCGCCAGCGGGCTGTTGCGTGGCGCCGCCGCGGTACGACTGGTCGGATCTCGCCCGCGTCGTGAAGCACGGGGGCGCGGAGTGGCTGGCCGGTGAGCTCGCGGCAGGCCGCCTCGTGCGCATCGATCACGGGCTCTCGCTGCGGCGGGACAAGGGCCGGGTGACCGCCGACCGCGGCTCGCCGCGCATCGCCAAATGCACGTTCCACGACGGGCGGAGCGGCTGCACGATCGACAGCTCCCGGCGTCCCGCGACGTGCAACATCTACCTGTGCGACCGGGCGCTCGCCGCCGGAGACCACCCCTCCGCGACCCGCGCGCGCGAGGTCCACGACGCGCTCGTCGCCGACTTCGTGCGCTGGGACGCGGCGCTCGACGCGCGCGTGCGCGAGGCGTGGCCCGACCCGGGCGCGCGCTACTCGCCGGAGTTCTTCACGTGGCTCGCGGACGCCTTCGACGACGCGGCGCGCGCCGGCTGACCTTCACAGGCGCCGGTGCGAGAGGCACGGCAGGCTGGCGCGCACGCGGTCCTGCGCCGCGAAGTCGAGACGCGCGATGGCCATCCCCTCCCCTTCGGGAGCCTGGGCGAGCACGTCGCCCCACGGATCGACGATGAGGCTCTTGCCGTAGGTCTGGCGGCCGCGCGGATGCTTGCCGTGCTGCGCGGCCGCGAGCACGAACGTCTGGTTCTCGATGGCCCGGGCGCGGAGCAGGACGTGCCAGTGGTCCTTGCCGGTGGTCAGCGTGAACGCGGCAGGGATGGTGACGATGCGCGCGCCGCGGTCGGCGAGCCGCCGGTACAGCTCGGGGAAGCGCAGGTCGTAGCAGATGGTCATGCCGAGCGACACGGGGCCGCCCGACCGGCGCGGCAGCTCGGTGACGCTCGGCGCGTCGCCGGCGCTCGTCGCGTTGCTCTCGAGGAGCTTCGTGCCGTCCGGCAGGTCGACGTCGAAGAGGTGCACCTTGCGGTACGTCGCGACGACGCCGCCGTCCGGTCCGAGCAGCACGGACGTGTTGAACGGCCGATACGGATCGCTGCTGCGCTCGGGCATCCCGCCGGCGACCAGCGACACCTGCGCGTCGCGCGCCGCGCTGCGCAGGGCGCTCATGATCGGCCCCCCGTCGTCGCCGTCGAGCCGCTCGGCGATCTCGCGCTTCTTCGCCTCCTCGCCCATGAAGGCGAAGTTCTCGGGCAGGACCACGAGCTCGGCACCGGCGCGGCCCGCCTCGAGGACGAGAGCGCGCATGGAGGCGAGGTTCCTGGCGACCTCCTCCTGACTCGAGAGCTGGATGACGGCGACTTGCACGACGGTCATACTAGCCGCTGCCCGCCGATGATGTCGCCCGCACACCCGCCGCCGCTCGTGGTGCCGGCCGTACCGCATGCGGCGTCCTTCGCGCCGAACGTCCCTGCCGGCACGTGGCCCGCGGCGGCGCGTCCGGTCACGTTCGTGGTCGCGCTCGGACCGTCACGTGACGTGGGGAGCGAGGCGTCGGCCGAGCTCGATGTCGCTCTGCGCTCGTGGTCGCGCGCCTCCTGCACGTCGTGGCGTGCCGTGGTCGGGGCTCCCCGCGCCCTCACGCCGGGCGACGACGGCGTGAACGGCGTCTTCTTCCACGACGACGCGTGGCCGGCCGAGCTGACGCCGGGCGCGGTCGCGCAGACGGTCGTGCATCTCGACGCGGACGGCAACTACCGAGACGCGGACATCCACCTCGACAGCGCGGCGTTTCGCTTCTCGCTGGACGGCGCGCCGGGCACGCAGGACCTCCGCAGCATCCTCGTGCACGAGCTCGGGCACGCGCTCGGCCTCGGCCATTCGTCGGATGCACGCGCCACGATGTATCCGAGCGGCTCGGGCCTGCGCTGGCGATCGCTCGAGGCGGACGACGTCGCCGGCGTGTGCGCCCTCTACCCCGGGAGCGGCGACAGCGGCTGCGAAGTGGCGGCATGCCCTTCGCCGTTCCTGTGCGTGGCCGGCGCCTGCCAGCGACCCGGCACGCGGAGCGACGTGTGCTCGCCGTGCGATCGCGTCCCGGGCGCCTGCGAGGCGGCCGGCGACGATGCGCGCTGCATCGACCTCGGCGCGGGCACCCTGGCGGGCCGCGCGTGCGGGCGCGCGTGCACGACCGATGCGAGCTGCGGGGCCGGCTTCCACTGCCGCCCCACCAGCGCGGCGGGCGATCTCCAGTGCGTCGCGGACGACGACTGCCGGACCGCCGCCAACGCGTGCAAGGCGGACGCAGACTGCCTCGCCGGCAGCTGTCACGGCGGCGCGTGCCTCGGCGCCGCTCCCCCCGCGACCGCCGACGCAGGCCCACCCGACGCGAGCGACGGCGGGAGCAGCGCCGCGCCCGAAGGCACCTCGACCGGCGGCGGCTGCGACTGCGCGACGGGTTCCGGAAGGCCCGCCTCGTCGTCGCTCGGCTGGCTCGGCACGCTCGTGCTCGCGCTCGCGATGAGGCGGCGGCTCGGTCGACGGCGGCACCGCGCGACCGCTACGATGAAGGCGTGACGCTCGCCTTCCACCACGACGACTCCGATCCCACCGCCGCGGTCGATCTCCCGCGGGTGCGGGCGGCGCGCGCGCGCATTGCCGACCACGTCGTGCCGACGCCGCTCGTGCGCCTCTACCGCGGCGTGGTGCCGGCGGGGCGTGGCGACGTGAAGCGAGGCATCGCCGACGTGCCGGTCGCCGACCCGCGGCTGCCCTCGAACGTGCTGCTCAAGCTCGAGTCGCTGCAGGTGAGCGGCTCGTTCAAGGCGCGCGGCGCGCTCAACAAGGTGCTGTCACTCCCGCCGGCCGACCTCGCGCGCGGGCTCGTCACCGCGTCGGGCGGCAACCACGGGGTGGCCGTCGCGTATGCGGGCCGCGTCGTCGACGTGCCGACCACCGTGTACCTGCCCTCCGGCGCGAGCCCCGCCAAGCAGGCGCGCATCGAGGGCTGGGGCGCGCAGGTGGTCCGCGCCGGCGACGTCTGGGACGAGGCCCACGCCGCGGCGACCGCGCACGCCGAGCGCGACGGCCTCACCTACATTCACCCGTTCGCCGACCACGAGGTCATCGCCGGCCAGGGCACGATCGCGCTCGAGTGCTTCGAGCGCGCGCCCGAGATCGACCTCTTCATCGTGGCGATCGGCGGCGGTGGGCTCATCGCCGGGGTCGCCGCCGCGGCTCGTCAGCTCCGCCCCGGCGTGCGCGTCATCGGGGTCGAGCCGGTCGGCGCCCCCACCCTGGCCGAGAGCCTGCGCGTCGGCCAGGTCATCACGCTCGACGCGGTCAGCACGGCCGCGGGCACCCTCGCGCCCCGCCGTTCGCACGCGCTGAACTTCGACATCATCCGGCGCCTCGTCGAGCAGATCGTGCTCGTCACCGACGACGAGATGCGGGATGCCGCGCGCTTCCTGCTCACCGAGATCGGCATCGGCGCCGAGCTGTCGGGCGCGGCGGCCCTCGCCGCGGTGCTCTCCGGGAAGGTCCCGCTCGGGGGCGCCCAGCATCCGTGCGTCCTCGTCTGCGGCGCCGGCCGCGACGCCCTTCCCTGATCGCGCTCAGGTGGGCTCGACGAGCCGGTCGAGCAGCTCGATCATCAGCTGTCGCTCGCCGCGCGAGAGCGCCTCGCCGGCCCGCGGGAGCACGGCGCGGAGCGCGGCGGCGTGCGCGGCGACCCGGCCCGGGCTGCGCGG
>JAQBQL010000108.1 GCA_028287035.1 Labilithrix sp.
ATCTGTCCCGTTCCTGGGCCGGCAAAAAAGTCCCGATGTCCGACGTCTACGAGGCGTACATCGACAGCAAGCTCGACATCCCCGCGGACAAGTGGGAGGCGCTGTTCGACTCGCGCAACGAGACGATGTCGTTCCGCATCACCGGGTCCCACCTCAAGTGGGCGGTGACGAACTTCTTCCCCGAGGTCCTGATCCACTCGAAGAAGCAGGACAAGCGGATCGTCGGCGACAACTACAACCGCGGCAACGACTTCTACAACTGGTTCCTCGGCGAGGCGATGGTCTACACGTCGGCCTGGTTCCAGACGCCCGAGACCACGCTCGAGCAGGCGCAGTACGACAAGATCGATCACTGCTGCGACAAGCTCCTCCTCAAGCCGGGCGAGACCCTTCTCGACATCGGCTGCGGCTGGGGCACCTTCGTGGCGCGCGCCGCGAAGGAGCGCGGGGTCAAGAGCCTCGGCGTGTGCCTCGCGGAGGAGCAGGTCGCGTACGGCCTCGACCGCATCAAGGCGTACGGCGTGGCGGACACCGCCAAGGTCGAAGTCCGCGACTACCGCAACGTCACCGGCAAGTTCGACAAGATCGTCTCCCTCGAGATGGTCGAGCACGTCGGCATCAAGAACCTCGGCACCTACTTCGACAAGGTGCACTCGCTCCTCGCCGACGAGGGCCAGTTCGTCCTCCAGTGGACGGGCATCCGCAACCTGTACAACCCGCAGAACCCGCTGACGGCGCTCTCGCTCAAGCCCGAGGACCTCATCTGGGCCCTCTTCATGGCGCGCTACATCTTCCCGGGCGCCGACGCCTCGCTGCCGCTCTCCGGCATGCTGCGCGCGGCCGAGAACGCGGGCTTCGAGGTCACCGACGTCGAGTCGATGAGCTACCACTACATCCACACGCTCCGCGCGTGGCGTGACCTGTGGGCCTCGAACAAGGAGCAGGTCGTCAAGGCGTACGGCGAGCGCTGGTACCGCCTCTGGTTCTTCTTCCTGCACTGGTCGTCGCTCATGGGCGAGCAGGGCACGGGCTTCACCTACCAGGTGACGATGCACAAGAACCACGACAAGTTCAACCGCATGTACTCGACCCGCAAGGTCTGACGCAGCCCGGCAACTGCTGGTCACGAGAGAGGGCGCTCCCTGCGAGGGGGGCGCCCTTTCGTGCGTTTGGGCCTGTGTCCTTACGCTACGTGCTGCGCGATGATCCCGGTCGCCGGCGTTGCCATGCGCGGTGCTTTCACGGACAAAACCGCCTTGGTCCGGCCCGTGCTTATCCGTTGTCGGATTCATGGGAATGTTGCAGCAGGACCTCTCGTGAGCGCGGACGCGTGCTCGCCCGAGATGCTCGCCGCGGTGCCGGCAGCGGTCCTGGTGCTCGACGCGTCCCTGCTCATCGAGAGCGCCAACCCCCATGCGGAAGGGCTCCTCGCCAACGGCCGCGGCCTCGTGGGCCGTGCGTTCTCGGACGGCACGGGCCTCTCGCCGTCCCTCGCCGCCGCGCTCGGGGACGTCCTCCGCACCGGACGCAGCTTCACCGTCCCGGGTTACGCGCTCGCGGGGACCGGTGAGCCCGTCTTCCTCGATCTGACCTTCCGCCGTCTCGCGGGTGCCGGTGGGCCGCGCCTGCTCGTCTTCGGCATCGACGTGACCGCGCGCGTCACGGCCGTGACCGCACAGTCGGCCGCCCTCGCCGAGCTTCGGGACGCCAATCTGCGGCTCGCCGAGAACAGCCGCCTCAAGAGCGAGTTCGTCGCCAACATGAGCCACGAGCTGCGGACGCCGCTCAACGCGATCCTCGGCTTCACCCAGCTGCTCACGATGGAGCCGGCGGCGGAGCCGACCACCGCGCGACAGAAGGACTTCCTCGATCGCATCCTGCGCAATGGCAAGAACCTCCTGTCGCTCGTCGACGGCGTGCTCGACGTGGCGCGGATCGAGGCCGGCATGCGCACGATCTACCCGGAGCACTTCGATCTCGTCGCGTCGCTCCAGGAGGCGTTCGGCTCGCTCGAGGCGCTCGCGCACCACAAGAAGCTCTCGTACCGGATGAAGGTGGTGGGCACCTTCCCGCCGGTCTTCACGGACCGCGGGCGGCTCCACCAGATCGTCATCAATCTCCTGTCCAACGCGCTCAAGTTCACGCGTGAGGGCGGGGTCTCCCTGGTCGTCACGCGCGAGGACGGACGCGCCGTCATCGACGTCGAGGACACCGGCATCGGCATCGAGCCGGAGAACGTCGTCGCCATCTTCGATCGCTTCCGCCAGGTGGACGGCTCGACCACCCGGAACGCCGGCGGCATCGGGCTCGGCCTCACCATCGCCAAGGATCTCTCGCGGCTCCTCGGCGCCGAGCTCGAGGTGCAGTCGGCGCTCGGTCAGGGCTCACGCTTCCGCCTCACGCTCCCGCTCGACGGCCCCGCGGAGCTCGGACCGCCCAGCGAGCGCGGCGAGGAGGAGGGGCCGCCCTCCCTCGGCGCTGCGAGCGAGGTGCCGCGACCGGTCGTGCTCGTCATCGAGGACCACCCCGACAGCGCCGTCCTCATGCGCGAGACGCTCGAGGGCGCAGGCTTCCGCGCTCGCGTGGCGGAGAACGGCGTCGCGGGCCTGAGGCTGGCGCGCAGCATCCGGCCCGCCGCGATCACCCTCGACATCATGATGCCGCACATGGACGGCTGGCGCGTGCTCCAGGCGCTCCGCGACGACGAGCACACGGCGGCGATCCCGATCATCGTCTGCTCGGTCGTCGATCACCGGGTCATGGGATATCGCCTCGGCGCGTCGGGATACCTGACGAAGCCCGTCGAGCCGACCGCGCTGCTCGCGGCGCTCGCGAAGGTCGCTCCGAGCGGCGAGCGCGCAGGTGCACCGCGTGGCTGACATCCTGGTCATCGAGGACGAGCCCGACAACATCGATCTGCTCCGCATGCTGCTCGAATCGGGCGGCCATTCCGTCACCGCCGCGACGACGGGCGAGGAGGGCCTGTCGCTCGCGGAGCGCGAGACGTTCGGGCTCCTGCTGGTCGACCTCGGGCTGCCCGGCGAGTTCGACGGCGTCGAGGCGGTTCGCCGCCTGCGCGCCTTGCCGGCGTATGCCGACGTTCCGATCATCGTCGTGACCGCCTTCACGCAGCCCACCCTCCACGAGGAGGCGAGGCTGGCGGGTTGCGATCGGATCGTGCTGAAGCCGCTCGAGGATCTCCGGTCGTTCCTCGCCCTCGTGAGCTCCTGCGATCGCAGCCCCCGGCTACCCTGAGCGTACCGCTCGCGCGCGGTCGATCCGGTAGCTCACCGCGAAGACGACGAGCCCGCCGAGGGCCATGCCGACGCCCGCCCAGCCCGTCGAGCTCCAGCCGTATCCCGCGCTGATCGTCAGCCCACCGAGCCACGCGCCGAGCGCGTTGCCCAGGTTGAACGCCGAGTGGTTCAGGGACGCGGCGAGCGTCTGCGCGTCGGCGGCCACGTCCATGAGGCGCGTCTGCAGCGCCGGACCGAGCGCGAAGCCGCCGCCGATCGCGAAGGTGGCGATCGGCGCCGCCCACGCGCTCCGGGCAGCGTGAACGTAGATCGCGAGCGCGGCCATGTTCCAGAGCAGCGACAGCACGATGGTGCGCGCGAGGGCGCGGTCGGCGAAGTGACTGCCCACCAGGTTGCCGACGAACATCCCGGCGCCGGTCGCGGCGAGCACGAAGGGCACCATGGACTCGCGCATCCCGGCGAGCTCGGTCATCGTCGGGGCGAGATACGTGTAGACGGCAAACAAACCGCCGAAGCCGATCGAGCCGACGCCGAGCGTGAGCCACACCTGGACGCGCCGGAGCGCGCCCAGCTCGCGGAGCGGGCTCGCTCCCTCCGCGGCCCTGGTCTTCGGGGCGTGGACGAGCGTGAGCACGAACGACGCCGCGGCGATGCCGCCGATCGCGGTGTACGCGGTGCGCCAGCTCGCGAGATGCCCGACGCTCGTCGCGAGCGGCGAGCCCACGATGCACGCCACGGTCAGGCCGGACATCACGCGGCCCACCGCCCTGGCGCGGCCGGCGCGTCCCGCCATCTCGGCGACGAGGAGCGCGGCGACGCCGAAGAACGTGCCGTGCGGGACGCCGGTGAGAAAGCGCAGGACGAGGAGCGCGCCGTACGAGGGAGCGAGCGCGCTCGCGAAGTTGCCGAGCGCGAACATCCCCATGAGCGCGAGCAGCAGCTGGTGGCGTGGCACCCGCGCGGAGAGCACCGCGAGCACCGGAGCCCCGATCACGACGCCCAGCGCGTAGCTGCTGATGAGGTGTCCCGCCTGCGGGATCGAGACGCCGAGCTCGTTCGCCACCTGCGGGAGCAGGCCCATGATCGAGAACTCGCCCGTGCCGATCGCGAAGCCGCCGAGGGCGAGGGCGAGCTCCGTCCACGCCGCCTGACGCCGCGGGACGGGAGGGACGCCGCTGGTTCCGGGCACGGGGAGCGCGAGGTCGGGGCCCATGATGCAGGGCGTCATCCGTTAGCGCCGGCGAGCGTCGATCGCAAGCGAACCGCTCGGCGGCCCAGCAGCTTTCCCGTGCGGACGCTGCGTTCCTCTGGCAAGGATCGCCGCGATGCCCCGCGCGGACGCCACCGTGATCGTCGCCGGCATCGCGATGCTCCTCCTGCTGACCCCGCTCCGCCGCTTGCTGGGCGCGCCTGGCATGCCGTTCTGGACGCTCTTCGCGGTCTGGTCGCTCGTGGTCGCCGGGGCGTTCTGGGCCAACCGCGCGGCCCGGAAGCGCTGAGGCGAAGCACGTGGTCGTCTCGCGCGCGCTGCTGCTCTCGATCGGCGCTCTCTATCTCGCGATGCTGGTCGGCGTCGCGTGGCTGTCCGAACGATCGCGCCGGCTCCACGCGCTCGCGCGCCATCCTGCGATCCACGCGCTCTCGCTGGGCGTCTTCGCCTCGGCGTGGACGTATTACGGGAGCTTCGGCTTCACGGTCCGGCACGGGCTCGTGTTCCTGTCGGTGTACCTCGGGCCGACGCTCGTGGCGGTGCTGCTCCCGATCATCGGGCGTCCTCTCGACACGCTGCTCCGGCGCGAGCGGCTCGGATCGCTCGCCGACCTCTTCGCGTTCCGCTATCGCAGCCGCGCCATCGGGCTCGTCGTCGTGCTGGCGCTCGTCGTCTCGAGCTTGCCGTACCTCGCCCAGCAGATCCGCGCGCTGACCGAGTCGGTGGTGGTGCTGACGGGCGGACAGAGCGAGCACATCGTCTCCATCGGCTACTGCGTCTTCGTGGCGGCCTTCGCGTGCCTCTTCGGAATGCGGCGGACCGGAGACCCGAGCTCCGGCCTCTTCGTCGCGCTCGCGCTCGAGTCGCTCGTGAAGGTGCTCGCGCTGCTCGTGGTGGGCGTCGTCGCCGTCACCCACGTGTTCGGTGATCTCCCGGGCCTTGCCCGCTGGCTCGCCGCTCATCCCGAGGCGGAGCGCGCGCTCACCGCGCCGGTGCGCGAGGACGAGGGCTTCACGTCGCTCCTCCTCCTCTCCGCCGCCGCCGGCCTGCTGCTGCCGCGCCAGTTCTACCTGCTCTTCCATCCCGAGACGGGGCCGCGCGCGTTCCGCACCGAGGCGTGGCTCTTCCCGGCGATGCTCCTCGCGCTGACGCTGCCGACCGTGCCGATCCTTCTCGCGGCGAAGGCGGCGGGCATCGGCGGGCCCGTCGACTTCACGAGCCTCCACGTGGTGTCCCGCTTCGGCTCGCCCTGGATGGTGCTGCTCGCGTTCGTCGGCGGGCTGTCCGCCTCGAGCGCGATGATCCTCGTGACGGTGCTCTCGGTGGCCGAGCTCGTGGTCAGCCACCTCGTGCTCCCGGCGCAGCTGCAGGCGGAGCGCATCCTGAGCGAGGAGCGCGTCGCGTGGCTACGCCGCGGCGTCGCGGTGCTCGTGGTGCTCGCGGGCTGGCTCGCCTACCTGTTCGCCTCGCGCGGGCCGCTCGTGGAGTCGGCGATCCCCTCGTTCATCGCGGTCGCGCAGTTCGTCCCGGGGCTCGTGGGAGCGCTCGCCTGGAAGCGGGCGACGCGTCTCGGCACGCTGCTCGGCCTGTCGGCAGGGCTCGTCGTGTGGTTCGTCTGCGCGCAGCTCCCGGCCTCGATCGGTCCCGACTTCGTGGTGCGGCGGCTGCTCGCCGCGATGTGGAGCGGCGACGACGACTGGACGCTCCCCGCGGTGCTCGCGACGAGCATCAACGCGGTGCTCTTCATCGCGGTCAGCCTCGCGTTCCCGGCGCACGACGACGAGCGCGAGGCGGCGGTGCGATGCGTCGACGGCGCGGGGCCGCCCGATGCTGCCGCCTCCGTCGACGTCGTCCCCCATGCGTCGCTCGAGGCCGAGCTCGCGAGCGTGCTCGGCGAGGACGAGGCGCACGACGTGGTGGTCCGCGCGCTCGCCGCCTCCGCGACGCCCGGCGCCGACCTCACGCGGCCCCACGAGCTCGCCCGGCTCCGTCAGGCCGTGCAGCGCGAGCTGTCGGCGCGGCTCGGCCCCGTGGTCGCGCGCATCGTCGTCGACGAACGGCTCCGTCGCGAGGCCGCGCAGCTCGCGCTCGCCGACCGTCTCATCGAGATCGAAGGGCGCTCGCACGAGCGCGTGAGCAGGGGCATCGATCTCCTCCACGGCGTCGTGCGCGCGGTGCTCGAGGCGCTGCCGCTCGGCGTCGCCGCGCTCGGTCCGGACGGCGCGATCGTGCTCTGGAATACCGCCATGGAACGGCTCACCGGGCAGGGGAAGCACGCGGTCCGCGGGGCGAATGCCACCGATCTCCCGGCCCCGTGGGCGACGCTGCTCGAGGGCGGCGAGGGCGAGCACATCGTGCCGTCCGACCGCCTCACGAAGATCCTCGTGGTACGTCGCTCGGTGCTCGACGGCGCGGTGTGGGGCGAGCCCGGCGTGTTCGGCGAGGTGGTCGTCGTCGAGGACCTCACCGACCAGCGGTCGCTCGAGGCGCAGGTCGCGCACGGCCATCGCCTCGCCATGCTGGGTCGCTTTGCGGCCGGCGTCGCGCACGAGGTCGGCAATCCGCTCACCGCGATCGCCTTCCTCGCGCAGAACGTGGCGCGCGACGCCACCGGCGAGGTCCGCGATCGCGCGCGTGACATCGTCACGCAGACGCGGCGCATCGACGGCATCGTGCGCTCGCTCCTCAGCTACTCCCGCGAGGAAGGCGCCCCCTCGGTCCGCTCGCTCGCGGTGCGCGTGAGCCTCGACCGACTCGTCGCGGAGGCGCTCACGCTCGTGTCGCTCGACCGCACGACGCGTCGTGTCAAGGGCGAGAACCTCGTGCCGCCCGACCTCACGCCGCTCGGGCGACCGCAGGCGCTCCTCCAGGTGTTCGTGAACCTGCTGACGAACGCGTTCGATGCCTCGCCGGAGGGCGGCCTCGTGCTGGTCGACGGATTCGTCGAGCGAGGGCAGGTGGTGGTACGAATCGTCGACAGTGGAGCCGGCATCGCGAGCGAGAACCTGGAGCGGGTGTTCGAGCCCTTCTTCAGCACCAAGGCCGAGGACGGCACGGGGCTCGGGCTCTCGCTCGTGAAGCGCATCGTCGACGAGCACGGCGGTTCGGTGCGCGTCGAGTCCCAGGTGGGCGTCGGCTCGGCCTTCATCGTCACGCTGCCGCTCGCCGAGGAGGCCGACGAATGAAGCGGATCCTGGTGGTCGAGGACGAGGTGATGATCCGCGGCGAGCTCGCCCGCTTCCTGCGCCGGCACGGCTACGAGGCAGTCGAGGCGGGCAGCGTCGACGAGGCGCTCGCCGCGGGGCCGGCCGGCTTCGACGCGGTGCTCGCCGACGTGCGCCTCCCCGGGCGGCAGGGAACGGAGCTCGTCGGCCAGACGGGCGGCAAGCCGGTCCTCCTCATGACGAGCTACGCGACGGTCCAGGGCGCGGTGCGCTCGATGCGCCTCGGCGCCGTCGACTATCTCTCGAAGCCGTTCGACCTCGACGAGCTGCTCGCCGCGCTCGAGAGCATCCTCGAGGGCCGCTCGGTCGCCGTCCCCGCGCCCGCGCCGGACTTCGGTATCCTGGGCGAGTCCCCGCCGATCGTCGCCCTGCGCGCGCGCGTCCGGAAGCTCGCCCCCAGCGAGGCGACGGTGCTGGTGCTCGGCCCGTCGGGCACTGGCAAGGAGCTCGTCGCCCGCGGTCTCCACCTCGCGAGCCCCCGCGCCTCGGGGCCTTTCGTGGCGGTGAACTGCGCGGCGATTCCCGAGAACCTCGTCGAGTCCGAGCTCTTCGGTCATCAGCGCGGCGCGTTCACCGGGGCGACGTCGACGCGCCAGGGCCTCGTCCAGAGCGCCGAGGGCGGTACGCTCTTCCTCGACGAGGTCGGCGAGCTCCCCCAGGCCGTGCAGGCAAGGCTGCTCCGGTTCCTGCAGACCGGCGAGGTTCGCGTGGTCGGCACGTCGCGCACGCAGATCGTGAAGACCCGGCTGGTCGCCGCCACGCACCGCGACCTCGCGCTCGAGGCCAAGCGCGGCACCTTCCGCGACGACCTCTACTTCCGTCTGCGCGTGCTCGAGATCAGGGTGCCGACGCTCGCCGAGCGCGGTGACGACGTCCTCCTGCTCGCCCACGCGTTCCTGACCTCGGCGGCGGCGCGCGCCGGCGTGACCGAGCCCGTGCTCTCGCCCGCGGCGGAGAACGCGCTGCTCGGTCACCGCTGGCCGGGCCACGTCCGCGAGCTCGAGAACGCGATCGAGCGCGCGGTGGTCCTCGCCGAGGAAGGCGTCATCGAGCCCGAGCATCTGTCGCTCGACGACGCCGCGCCCGTCTCGGAGGCGCCGCCCAGCACGACCGATCTCTCGCTCGGCGAGTACTTCCGGCAGACCGTCCTCGAGCACCAGGGCACGCTCACCGAGACCGAGCTCGCCAAGCGTCTCGGGGTCAGTCGCAAGACCCTCTGGGAGCGGCGGCAACGACTCGGCTTGCCGCGGTCACGCTGAGGCTCGCGGTCGCGCGAAGGCGCCTGCGCGCGTGGGCGCGTTTCGATTCGTAACGAGCGGATGTTCCCGAATCACCCACGGGCGCGTCGGGCGTCGTGACGCAATGCGCTGCAAGCGCGTGCTGCGCTGCGTCGTGATCCCGCCGGCGCGAACGATTCGGCCGGGCGCCGTGGACGACGCGGTGCATGCACGATGCCAGGAGAGGAGAAGGCGGGGGCCACGGCACGGCGCGTGAACAGGTCACCGCATCATGACCGACACCACCGCAGGCTCTCTCGACCCGAAGCCGCAGGTCGACCTCGCCGAGAAGGGAGCGGAGGACGTGCCGGTCACCGACGTCCGCCGCGTCATCATCGCCTCGAGCGTCGGCACGCTGTTCGAGTGGTACGACTTCTATCTCTACGGCAGCCTCGCGGCGTTCTTCGGAGGCCTGTTCTTCCCGAAGGGCAACGAGACGGCCTCGTTCCTCGCCAGCCTCGCCACGTTCGGCGCCGGCTTCGCGGTCCGCCCCTTCGGCGCGATCGTGTTCGGCGCCATCGGCGACCGGCTGGGCCGCAAGTACACCTTCCTCGTCACGATCATCATCATGGGCCTGTCGACCGCCCTCATCGGTCTCCTGCCCACGTTCGAGACGATCGGGTACGCAGCGCCCGTCATCCTCGTCACGTTGCGCCTCGCTCAGGGTCTCGCGCTCGGCGGCGAGTACGGCGGCGCCGCCACGTACGTCGCGGAGCATTCGCCGCCCGGACGTCGTGGGTATTACACGAGCTTCATCCAGACCACCGCGACGATCGGGTTCTTCCTCTCCCTCGGCGTCATCCTCGCGGCGCGTCTCGGCTTCGGTGACGTGACCTTCAAGGCGTGGGGCTGGCGCGTCCCGTTCCTGCTGTCCTTCATCCTGCTCGCGGTCTCGGTCTACATCCGCTCGAAGCTGCACGAGTCGCCGGTCTTCGCGAAGATGAAGAAGCAGGGCTCGCTCTCGAAGAGCCCGCTGCGCGACACGTTCATGAATCCCGTGAACCTGAAGTACGTGCTCCTCGCGCTGTTCGGCGCGGCCGCCGGCCAGGGCGTCGTCTGGTACACCGGCCAGTTCTACGCGCTGTTCTTCCTGCAGCAGACGCTCAAGGTGAACTTCGTCGGCTCGTACATCGTGGTCGCGATCGCGCTCGCCATGGCGACGCCGTTCTTCGTCATCTTCGGCAACCTGTCCGACAAGATCGGCCGGAAGCCCGTGATGATGGCCGGCATGGCCCTCGCGGTCCTCACTTACTATCCGATCTACAAGGCGATGACGGCGTTCGGTAATCCCGAGCTCGCGGCCGTGGCTCCCAATCCCAACTACGTGGTGCTCACGCTCCTCGTGTTCGTGCAGGTGCTCTACGTCACGATGGTCTACGGGCCGATCGCGGCGTTCCTCGTCGAGCTCTTCCCGGCGAAGATTCGCTACACGTCGATGTCGTTCCCGTACCACATCGGCAATGGCGTTTTCGGCGGTTTCCTCCCGCTCGTTGCCGCCGCGCTGACCGCCGCTTACCACAACATCTACATCGGTCTCGCCTATCCGATCGGCGTCGCGCTCCTCACGCTGATCGTCGGGACCATCGCGCTGCCCAAGGCGCACGAGGAAGCGAACCTCTGAGGGTCGCCTCGCGCTGCCACGTCACTCCACGAACTCTGAACAAAGGAATCTTCATGCGCCACGCACGCTGGGCTGCGCTTCCGCTGCTCCTCACCATCTTCACCGCGAGATCTGCTGCAGCGCAGAGCAACCCGCCGCCGCAGAATCCGCAGGAACCCTCGAATCCCGATCCGGGTCAGGGGGCGGCGGCGCCCTCGAATGCGCCGCAGCCGCGGACCGTCGAGACGATGCCGTCGCAGCCGCTGCCGGCCCCGGCCGGTACCACGCCGCGATCGGAGAGTGGCCCGGAGCGCGGCCCCGGCCTCACCGCTCCGCAGTCGTCACCCGCCACGCCGGCGCCCACGCCGCTCGAGCAGGCGACGAACGCCATGAGCGCGCTCTTTCGCTTCTACGGCACCCTGAAGCCGACGATGATCGTGTCGGCCGGAACCCTCGAGTCGTTCGGACAGCCCAATGCCTCGGCGGAGACCGCCGCCGGCAACCCGGTGCTCGCCACGCTTCCGAAGGACACGCGCCTCACGTTCCAGATGGCGCAGACGCGCCTCGGCTTCTGGGTCGCGGAGAAGAGCAACGCGCGCGGGCACGTGGAGATCGACTTCGTCGATTTCACGAAGTCCTCGCCGACCGTCGCTTCGATGCCGCGCCTCCGCATCGCGATGGTGGAGTACGAGCCCTTCGACAGATTCGTGATCGGGATGGGCCAGGACTGGGATCTCTACGGCCCGGTCAACCCGTTCGGCACGAACCTCGTCGGCGCCAACTTCGAGGCGGGTAACACGGGCTTCATGCGCCAGCAGGTGCGGGCCGTGTATTCCGGAAAGACCGCCGAGCTGGGCGCGATGGTCGGCCTGCAGGCGCCGAACAACACGTTCCGTGATGCGGGCCAGGAGCTCTCGCGCGTGCCGGTGTTCGCGGTGCGCGGCGCGCTCGTGTCCGGCAAGAGCCGGCTCGGTATCAGCGGTATCGCCACGCAGCTCCGGCTGAACCCGGGCGCTCCCACCGAGCGTCGCACCGGCGCGTACGGCGGGCAGCTCTACTGGGATCTCATGCCCGCCGACGGCTTCCAGATCAAGGGCGAGGCGTACATCGGGCGCAACCTGAACAACATCGGGACGCTCGCATTGGGCTTCGGCAACGCCGCGCACGACATCGACGAGGTCGGCGGGTTCTTCTCGACCCGTGACCAGCTCGCCGACAAGCATGCGGTCTACCTCACCGCGGGCATCGCGCAGGCGCTGCATCCGAGCGAGGTCTCGCCCGACTACACGTACACGCCGGGAACCGCCGCGACTGCCACGAGCGCTGCGGTGGCCGCCTCGCGCGCGCTTGCCGCGACGGGCCCCGGCCTCCGCGTCAACATGACCGCTCGGCTCGGCTACGAGTACCGCCCGGTGAAGCCGCTCGCGTTCGTCGCCGAGGCCTTCGTGTACCGCACGCGCCACCAGTTCCAGCAGGCCGACTGGAATGCCCTCGACCCGATGCGCGTCGCGCCCGGTGCCGAGGTCGGCGTGATGTACACGTTCTGAGTCAGTCGCGGCGCGGGCCGAGGGGCAATGCGTGGGGCACGGCCTTGAACTGCATCTGCTGCTCGCGCGCCAGGTAATCGCAGTCGTAGGCGCGCAGCGAGGACCGCGTCGCGCTCGAGCCGTTCTCGGTCTGCACCGTGGACGGCGGCTGCTGCAGGAGGAAATCGTACTTCTTGTCGAGGATGACGAGATCCGTGTCCTGGCCGCGGAGCGTGCCGTCGTCCTTGGGGGGCGTGCCGTAATACCAGGTGAGGTCCGCGAGGCAGAGGCCGCGTTCACGGTGACGGCGCGCAACGAGCCACCCGTGCGGGGCGACGGCAGGATCGAGCTCGTAGCGCGCTGACGTACCGTCGGGGCTCTTCACGACCACGTGGTGCGTGCGGCCGGTGCGGACCTCGACGTGCGCAGTGGGCGCGTCCTTGTCGCTCTCCTGGGCGACCCAGGTGTCGGGACCGTCGTCGACGGTGAACGTGAGCGCCTCGCCCTCGGCGCTGACCACGTGGAGATCGCGGAACGTATGCGACCACAGGGCGAGCGCGGTGATCGCGCTCACCGTCGCGAACGCCGCGGTGGCGACGCCGAGCACGCGGGCGAGCCTCGGCGGCTGCGCGATGACGGGCACGGCGCCGAAGGGCGCGGGCTGCGCCGGGAACCAGGAGCCGCTGGTCGGCGTTGCCTCGCGCGAGAACCACACCCCGAACGGGTTGGTTGCCGGGGCCGGCGTCTCGCGTGACCAGATCGCGAAGAAGAGGCCGGCCGCCGCGAGCGACGCCGAGAGGGCGACCGCGAAGAGGAGGAGCGACTCACGCGCGTCACGCACCGCTGCGATGCCGACGAGGAAGAGCACGATCGCGGCGGCGACGAGCGTTGCGGGAAACCGCCACTTGCGACGCCACGCGGCGCGCCGCGCCGCCTCCTGGAATTGCGCCAGCGCCTGCGGCTGGAGCGCTCCGCAGCAAGGACACGCGGCCGCGCCGGTCGCGCGGAACGCGTAGACGTGCGCCGCGTTCTCCGCGGCCTGCACCGCCGCGAGATGGTTCTTGCCGCTCCCGTGACCGAACGACCGGACCATGGCATTCGTCGTCGCGTGGCACTGCGCGCAGACGAAGGCGAAGTAGCGCTCGAGTGGCCCGGTCGCCCACTTGTGCGAGTGCCGCGTGAGCAGCCAGATCCAGATCATCGCGGCGTGGTAGCGCGGCCTTAGGCGTCACGCAACCGACGGCGCCGCCGCACGCGCCAACGCGGTAGCCGAGAAGCGGCCAAGCGGTCTAGGCTGTGCGGCGGATGCCGGGCCGCGAGTTCATTCCGACCCAGGGCGAGGTCGCGGGCTTCATGCGGCAGCGGGACTGGGCGAGCACCGCGCTCGGGGACCCATCCACGTGGCCCGGCTCGCTGCGCACCGTCCTGCGCCTGATGCTCGGGTCTCGTTACGCGATGTGGATGGGCTGGGGAAAGGACCTCTCGTTCTTCTACAACGACGAGTACGCCGCGCAGACCCTCGGCCCGAAACACCCGTGGGCGCTCGGCTGTCCCGCCGCCGACGTGTGGTCCGAGATCTGGGACCAGATCGGTCCTCGCATCGCCCACGTGCTCGCCACGGGCGAAGCGTCGTACGAGACGGGGCTCCTCCTCTTCCTCGAGCGCAACGGGTACCCGGAGGAGACGTACCACTCGTTCTCCTACAGCGCGGTGCCCGGGGACGCACCGGGCGAGATCGCGGGGCTCTTCTGCGTGGTCGTCGAGGAGACGGATCGGGTCGTCACCGACCGCCGGATGACGCTGCTCCGCGAGCTGTCGACCGCGCTCGCCCCCATCAAGACGCCCGAGGACATCTTCGTCGCCGCGCTGCGCAGCCTGCGCGATGGCCAGAAGGACATGCCGTTCGCGGCGATCTACACGATCGACGACGAAGGTCACCCCCGCGCCGTCGGCGACGTCGGCTTCGGCGAAGGGGAGGCGCCCGACGTCGCCGTGTGGCCGATCGCGGAGGTCCTCGCGAGCCGGCTCCCCGAGACGGTGGCGCTGCCGCGCGATCGGGCGTGGCCGAAGGGCGCGTGGCAGCGGCCGCCCACCGACGCCTTCGTCGTCCCCATCCTGCACCAGGGCCGGGAAGGCGTTGCCGCGGTGCTCGTGCTCGGGGTGAATCCCCATCGTCCGCTCGACGACGCGATGCGCGGGTTCGTGGAGCTGCTCGCCGGCCAGCTCGCCGCGAGCTTCGGCAATGCGCGCGCGTACCGCGAGCAGGAGGAGCGCGCACGGGCCCTCGCCGAGGTCGATCGCGCCAAGACCGCCTTCTTCTCGAACGTGAGCCACGAGTTCCGCACGCCGCTCACGCTGATGCTCGGCCCGACCCAGGACGCGCTCGCGTCTCCGGAGCGAGCGCTGAAGGGACCCGAGCTCGAGACGGTGCACCGCAACGAGCTGCGTCTCCTGAAGCTGGTCAACGGCCTGCTCGACTTCGCCCGCATCGAGGCCGGACGCACGAGCGCCTCCTTCCAGCCGACGGACCTGGCGGCGCTCACCGCCGATCTCGCGAGCTCGTTCCGCTCGGCCATCGAGCGCGCCGGGCTCGACTTCGACCTCTCCCTCGAGCCGATGCCCGAGCCCATCTACGTCGATCAGGACATGTGGGAGAAGATCGTCCTGAATCTCCTCTCCAATGCTCTGAAGTTCACGTTCAAGGGCGCGGTGAAGGTCCGCCTCCGCTGGAGGGACGATCACGCCGAGGTGGTGATCGCCGACACCGGCGTGGGCGTCGCCGCGCACGAGCTGCCGCGCATGTTCGAGCGCTTCCATCGCATCGAGGGAAGCCGCGCACGCACGCACGAGGGCTCCGGCATCGGGCTCGCGCTGGTCCACGATCTCGTGACGCTGCACGGCGGCAGCATCACCGTGGCGAGCGAGCTCGACAAGGGTACCGAGTTCACGATCACGCTTCCGCGCGGCTCGGCGCACCTCCCTCCGCAGCAGCTCACGACGGTGACGGCCGTGAGGACGCCCATCGCCCCGGCCGCCGCGGCCTTCGTCCAGGAGGCGCTGCGCTGGTCGCCGGACTCCGAGGCGCCGACGAGCGCGTCGACGGCGCCGGCGGAAGGGGCGGCGCGCGTGCTCGTCGCCGACGACAATGCCGACATGCGGGACTACATCGCTCGCATCCTCGGCCAGCACTTCCAGGTGCATACGGTGCCGGACGGGGCCGCCGCGCTCCGGGCCGTGAAGGAGAATCCGCCCGATCTCGTCCTGTCCGACGTGATGATGCCCGAGATCGACGGCTTCGAGCTGGTGCGCCAGCTCCGTAGCGACCCGGAGGTGGCGGCGATCCCCGTCATCCTTCTCTCGGCGCGGGCCGGTGAAGAGGCGACGGCCGAGGGGCTCCGCACGGGCGCGGACGACTACCTGGTCAAGCCGTTCTCCGCGGGATCGCTGCTCGTGCGGATCGAGGCGCAGCTGTCGGCGGCGCGGCTCCGTCGGACGCTCGTCGAGACGGCCGAGGCCGAACGTCGGCGGCTCCTGTCCATGTTCGAGGACTCACCGGCGGCAATTGCCATGTTGCGCGGACCGCAGCTGACGGTGGAGCTCGCCAATCCGCGGATGATGTCGATGTGGGGCAACATCGTCCTCGGCAGGCCGCTCCTCGAGGCGGTGCCGGCGCTTCGCGGACAGGGCTTCGACGAGCTCCTGCTGGAGGTCCTGCGGTCCGGTATTCCCCACCATGGCCGCGAGGTGCGGGCTCTCCTCGAGCCGGAGCGGCCCGGCGTGACCGTCGAGCTGTTCTTCGACTTCGTGTATGCGCCGGTCCGCGACGAGCGTGGCGACGCGGTCATCGTCCACGCCTTCGACGTCACGGACAAGGTACGCGCTCGCCAGAACGTCGAGCAGCTGCGCGAGGTCGCCGAGGCTGCCAACCGCGTGAAGGACGAGTTCCTCGCGACGATGAGCCACGAGCTCCGGACGCCGCTGAACGCGATGCTCGGCTGGTCGACGCTCCTGCGCGGCGACAGCGGCGCCGACTGGAGCCGCATCGAGCGTGGCCTCTCGGTCATCGAGCGGAACGCGCGCGCGCAGTCCCGCCTCATCGACGACGTGCTCGACGTCTCGCGCATCATCAGCGGCAAGCTGCGGCTCGAGATGGCGGCGACCGATCTCGTCGCGGTCGCCCGCGCCGCCGTCGAGGTCGTGCGCCCGGCGGCGGACGCGAAGGAGGTGACCCTGCTGCTCGACCTGCCGCACGGCGGCGGGATCGAGGTGATGGGCGATGCCGACCGCCTGCAGCAGGTCGCGTGGAATCTCCTCAGCAACGCGGTGAAGTTCACTCCCGCCGGCGGCACGGTCACGCTGCGCATCGTGCGCGACGGGAACGGCGCGGAGCTCAGCGTCCAGGACACGGGCATCGGCATCCAGCCCGCGTACCTGATGCAGATCTTCGAGCGTTTCCGCCAGGTCGACAGCTCGTCCACCCGCAAGTACGGCGGGCTCGGCCTCGGGCTCGCGATCGTGCGGCACCTCGTCGAGCTGCACGGCGGGTCGGTGCGCGCCGAGAGCGACGGCGAGGGGCGCGGCACCACCTTCCGCGTGACGCTCCCGACGCGCGTGGTGCGCAGCGCGGCGACGTCAGCTCCGGCGGGGACGGCCGGGCGCACGCCGGCGCCGCGCCGCGTGGGCGCGCCGTCCCTCCGTGGGACCCGGGTGCTCGTCGTCGATGACGACGACGACTCGCGTAGCCTGCTCGAGAGTGTGCTCGTGATGGCGGGCGCCGAGGTGCGCGGCGCCGACTCCGCGCGTGCGGCCTTCGAGCTCCTCCGGGCGGGCACCTACGACGTCCTCGTCAGCGACATCGGAATGCCAGAGGAGGACGGCTACGCGCTGCTCGCGCGCGTTCGCCAGCTACCGGACGGGGACAATGGCAAGATCCCGGCGATCGCGCTGACCGCCTATGCCAGCGCTGCCGACGTAGAGCGGGCGGAGCGCGCCGGCTTCCAGCGGCACCTCGCGAAGCCCGCGGACCTCGACAGCATCGTGAGCGCAGTCGCGGCGATCGCGCCGACGCGCGAAGGCTGAGTAGCAGGCGCGCGGCGCGGCTCAGCCGGGCGGCAGCGGGACGCCCGAGAGCTTCTCGCAGAGGGCGAGGAGCTCGTCCTGGAGGCGCGTGTCACGCGCCGCGGCGAGCAGCGAGGCGGGCCGCTGATGATGGAAGTACTGCCCGCTGACCATCGCCGCGGGATCGTCGCTGACGGCGAGCCAGGCCTGGGTGATGGCGCCCGCCTCGAGGTCGTCGGGGGCGCCGCGGCCGCCCATCCGGGTCGGCACCCAGCCGGGGCCGACCGCGTTGGAGAGGACCTTCGGCCAGCGCCGCGCCACGCCGAGCGCGAGCCAGATGTCCTGCAGCTTGGTGTCCGAGTAGGCGCCGGAGCCGTTCCACCGGCGCTTGGTCCACTGCGGGTCGGCGAGGTCGGGCGTCCCGCCGTGGTGCATGCCGGAGGTGAGATAGACGAGGCGCGAGGCGGGCACGAGCGCGGTCAGCACGTACGGGGCGAGCGTGTTGATCGCGAAGTGCTGCTCGAGCCCGTCGGCGGTCTCGCTCCGCTGCCCCACGGTGAATCCGATGGCGACGTTGTGGATGACCGCATCGTACCGGCCCACCGCATTGGCCTGGGCGGCGACGTCCTTCATCGCGGCGATCGTCGCGACGTCGCCGATCACGACGTGCTCGGCGGCGGGGAGCTTTTTCCGTGCCTCGGCGGCGCGCGCCTCGCTCCGCGCGTGGAGCACGACCTGGTGTCCCTCCTTCGCGAGCCGCTGTCCCGCGAGAAGCCCGAGACCATCTGCCGAACCCGTGACGAGAACGCGTGCCATGCGGGTGACCTTGCCTCGCGCGCCGCCGGAGATCGACGGCGTTTCGCCTCCCAGGCGCGCTTTCGCAGCAGCCGCCGCCCGAGCCGACCCCATTGCCCGCCGCCGCGGCGCGTGACAGCATGCCTCCTCTCACCACGCGCCCGTAGCTCAGCTGGATAGAGCATCGGCCTTCGAAGCCGGGAGTCGTAGGTTCGAATCCTACCGGGCGTGCCAGTCTTCTGCCGCAACTGCCGTATCGGCAGTGAATCCCCCCTCCGGCGAACCCGGCCCAACGAGCCTCACCCCCGCGGCCGTCTCGCAAAATCACAAAAAATCTGTCCACGCTTACCACAGGCTGCAAGGCCCGGTGCGCCGTCCCGACGCCGCGAGCTCACGCGGGCGCGAGCACCCGCAGCGCCTCGCGCAGCAGCTCCGGCAGCGGCGGCTCTTGCCCGGCGGACGTGATCGACGCCACGGAGGCCACCGAGGCGATCGCGCGCGCCGCCTCGTTCGCCTTGAAGCCGAGCCCGACGAGCGCACCGCGCAGGGTCTCGCGCGTCCGGTCGAGGAGCGGCGCCGTACCCGCGCGGCGCTCGGCGATCTTTGCCTCGACGTGCGCGCGTCCGAAGTCCTGCTCCGCATGCAGCCGGTTGTGCGCGCGGCATCGGACGCCGAGATTGCCAGGATCGTCGCCGCCTCCCAGCGCTCGCGCCTGAAGATGATCCAGCTCCAGCATGTGCGTCGACGGGCAGCGGCGGCCATTCTCGTCGTGATAGGCGCAGCGCTGCCCATCGCGCGCGAACACCGTGCGGACCGCCGCACGTGAGATGCCCGCCTTTGCTACGGCGGTCTCGGGCGTGGTGCGCGGACGCTCCGACGCTCCGAGGCGCTCCTTTTCGAGCTTCGCGATCAGCAGATCGACGGCCGCCTCCATCGTGACGCCGAGATCGCGGTCCGGCTGCCGATGGCTGAGGAGGTCACGCGCTCTCTCGAGCTTCTCGTGCAGTCTCTCGCTGACCGTCATCTGCAATGCGTAGCGTGCTTCTCCGAGGGGCTCGATGCGTGCGCGCGACGTGGGCGTTGGCGTGGCAGCGGGCGCCAGCAACGGCGCCTGCTCGACGACGCGTTCGAGCCGCGTGGGCACGTCAGGGCGGGGCGCCTGCTCGACGAGCAGCGCTTTCACTTCGCTCGTGGTCTTGCCCGACACCGACGCAACCAGCGACGCGGCGTTCTCGTGCGTGAGAAGCCCGTCCAGCATCACCATGCTCGAGAGCGTGAGATGTCCCTCCGCCAGGTGCTCGAGCAGCTCCGGATGCCGGCGCACCATCTTGACTGCCACCGATCGCCGGAAAGCGCCCGATTCGCTCATCAGGAGAAAGCGCCTGCAAAAGTCGTAGATGGATGTGTACGCCGAACGCAGCTCGAGCCGGCGGTCCTCCACCTCGACGAGCATCCTGAGCATCCGCGCGTCGATGCGGCGCTTTGCGGAGCGCAGCGCTTGCAGCGCGGCGAGGAGCTGGTCGTCGGCGTAGGCAGTGAGGGCTCCGGCGTCGAGGTCAGGCTGCATCTCTATATGCTAGATCGCTATTGTGCTAATTCAATATGTGGTTGCCGCAATAGTTGCTATTCGCATCAGGCCTCGCGGCCTGTGGAAAGCGTGGACAGCGGCGCGCCGGGGGACAGCGGGGACAACTGCCCTGATGGCGTGTGGTGAAACGGGAAAGGTCGCGCGGGCAGTTGCCCCCTCTGACCCCCGTCGCTGCTTCCGCTGCCCACCCTTTCCACAGGCTCTACGACGAATTTATTTTGTGATCTGGCGAGACGGCCGCGGGGGTGGGCTCGAGGGGCGCTGCTGCCGACGTGCGGTACTTCCTAATCGGCAGTCGTCGGCCTACGCGGGCGGATCCTGCTCGCTCGCGCGCTTCGAATACGCCACCGGGGTCAGACCTACCAGGTCGTGGAAGTCCGCGATCAGATGCGCCTGGTCGTAGTAGCCGGCTTCCGCGGCGATGCGGCTCCAGTCGCGCGCGTGAGTCGTCAAACGCAGGGCGCGCTGCAGACGGGCTGAGCGCGCGAACTCCTTCGGGGCGACGCCGATGTGCTCGGCGAACGCGCGACGGAGATGCCGGGCGGTGACGCCCAGACGATCCGCGACGCTCTCGACGCGCACGCTCGCGCCGTCTTCCAGCAGCCGGGCGGCGCGGCGCGCCAGGTGCGCCGAGACCGGCTCGAACGTCTCGGACACGCGCCGCGCCAGCGCCTCGGCGACGAGAGCGGTTGCCTCGGGGACGCTCGCGGTGTCGAGGAGCGCCGCGAGGAGGTCGGTCGCCGGGCCGCCCCACACGTCCTCCAGCATCGTGTACCGATCGGTGAGCTCGTGCGCGGGAACGCCGAAGAGCATCATCGACGACCCCGGCGCGAGCGCGAACGACATGGCGCGCTCGAAGCCCTGCGCGTCCTTGAGATGGGCGTGCGTACACGGGCCGACGACGTGGAGGTCGCCGCGACCGGTCTCGAGCACCCGCAGGACGAGCGCCGTGCGGCCGTCGGGCAGCCGGTCGACGCGGCGCGTGCGCCCTCGTGCGGGCGCCGACGCCGAGCGCACCGTCTCGACGAAACGTGGGCGCTGGACGGCGACGAGCATCCCGTCGTTGTGGCGCGGACGGGCCTCCCGTTCAAGGGCCAGCCGAGAAATGTCCGGTCCTTCCAATCGGCGCGTCGAATCGCGCGATACGAAGCAACCATGACCCATCAGCAACATCCCATCGGAAGCGGATTCACCGCGGCCTCGACGGCGGACGACGTGCTCGCTGGCATCAATCTCCGCGGCAAGAACGCGATCGTCACCGGTGGCCATGCCGGGCTCGGCCTCGCGATGACCCGCGCCCTCGCGAAGGCGGGCGCCTCGGTCACGGTCGCCGCCCGCGACGTCACACGCGCAACGGGCGCCGTCGCCGGCATCGAGGGGGTCCAGGTCGGGCAGCTCGACCTCGCCGACCCTGCCTCCATCGACGCCTTCGTCGCCGGGTGGCTCGCGTCGGAACGCCCCCTCCACATCCTCATCGACAACGCGGCCGCGGTGCCATCGAAGACCGTCGCCCGGGACGCACGCGGCTACGAATTGCAATTTGCGACGAGCCACCTCGGTCACTTCCAGCTCACGGTGGGTCTCGTGCCCGCGCTCCGCGCCGCGAACGGAGCGAGGGTGGTGGTCGTCTCCTCCGGCGCCCACCGCTTCGGCGAGATCCGCTGGGACGACCCCAACTTCATCCACGGATACGACTCCCGAAAGGCTTACGCGCAGGCGAAGAAGGCCAATGTCCTGTTCGCCGTCGAGCTGGATCGTCGGTATTCGAGCGACCGCATTCGCGCCTATTCGGCGCATCCGGGCGTGGTCGTCGGTACGGGCCTGAATTCGTCCGCCGGCCCCGACGCGCTCCGGGCGATGGGCCTCGTCGACGAGGCGGGGAACGCCATCATCGATCCGGCGCGAGGGAAGAAGACGCCAGCGCAGGGCGCGAGCACCATCGTCTTCGCCGCGACGAGCCCGCTCCTCGCGAACATCGGCGGCGTGTACCTGACGGACAACGACGTCTCGGCCCTCGACGACAGCGCGAGGCCGCTCACCGCCGACAGCGTTCCAACGGCGGCGACCTCGAGCTCCGTCGACCCTCATGCCGCGCAGCGACTCTGGGAGCTCAGCGAACGGCTCCTGCGCCCGAACATGCCTTGAACGATGCGGCGCGCGCCGGGCGTGGGTACACTGCGCGGCCATGACCCTCGCGGAGCTGGAGCGGGCGCTCGACGCCGCCAAGGAGCGATACGCGCGAGCGTCCGCCGCCATGCGCGCCCAGTACACGGACGACACGCGCGCGGAGCTCGGCAGCGCAAGCGACGGCCTGCTCGAGGCGGAGCGAGCCCTCGCGATCGCACGCGGTGATGAGTGCGCGGTCCCTTGTCCAGGATTCCCGCCGTGGGACGTCGGGGCACCTCTTCCTCACGTGCTCACCGGGTCGGGCCGGGCGGGCCTCGTCTACGTGGCGCGGGAGCCGGTGACCGGATGGGACGGCACGTCGGTCCACGTGAGGAGCGCCGCAGACGAGGAGCTCGACACGGTCGCCGTCGTCTGGTTCGAACGCGTCGCGGGCGTCCGCGTCGGGGCGCCGAACGACGAAGTCATCCACGGCCACCCGCTGCACGGCCGGGGGCTCGCGCCGTACGACGCGCACTGCATCGTCAATTCACGTTGGAAAAGCGAGCTGCAGACCATCAACTCGGTTCATTCCCAGTTCAACGTCGCCCGGTGGGCTGCGTGCAATCACTACTTTCTCGCGTTCCACGATGAAGCCGTCGAGTGCGCCGCGCATGGTTTTCGGGTGGACGTCCGGCGCACGACGCTCGCCCAGGCCTGTCGCCAGGCGCTCGAAGACCTGATGGGCACCGGACGCCCATGAAGCTCCCCCCCGCCTGGGAATCTGCGCTCCGCGCCGAGACCGACAAGCCCTACTTCCGCGCGCTCGCCGCGTTCCTCGCCGAGGAGCGTGCGTCGAAGACCATCTTCCCCGCCGAGCACGACGTCTTCCGGGCGCTGGCGCTCACGCCGCCCGAGGCAGTGAAGGTCGTGCTGCTCGGACAGGACCCGTATCACGATCACGGACAGGCCCACGGCCTCTGCTTCTCGGTGCTCGCGCCGACGCCCACGCCGCCGTCGCTGCGGAACGTCTTCCGCGAGCTCCACGACGATCTCGGCATCGTGGTGCCGCCCGGTCGCGGTGACCTCACGCGCTGGGCCGAGCAGGGCGTGCTCCTCCTCAATACCGTCCTCACCGTGGTCGCGCACGAGGCGAGCTCGCACAAGAAGAAGGGCTGGGAGACGTTCACCGACGCCGTGATCCGCACGGTGAACGACGTCAGCCCGGCGCCCGTCGTCTTCTGCCTCTGGGGAAACCACGCGCGCACCAAGCGCACGCTCGTCGATGCCGGGCGGCACGTGATCCTCGAGAGCGGGCATCCGTCGCCGCTCAGCGCGCGGCGCTTCCTCGGCACGCGCCCCTTCTCGAAGATCGACGCCGCGCTCCGGGCGGCGGGACGCGCGCCGATCGACTGGCAGCTCTAGACGCGGGCCGGCTTCGTGAGGTCGATCTCGAGGATCCGCCACTGGCGTTCGGCGGATTCCATCGGGTCGGCGGCGTCGGCCCACCAGCCCTTCTCCTCGAAGCCCGCGCGCTTGTAGGCGCGCACCGAAGGCAGGTTGCGCACGTTGATGTGCACGTAGATGCTCTCGAGCCGGTTCTCGCGCGCGACCTGGAGCGCGTGCTTGATCATCTTCACGCCGCCGCCCGTGCCGCGGTAGCGCCGGTCGACCAGGGTGAATGCCGAATACGACACCGGCCCGAACACGAGATGAATGTTCGCGCCGACCAGCTGGTCTCCGTCGAAGAGCCCGATGACGTGCTGGTTGGGGTGCGCGCTGACGTGCAGGATGTTGCCGCACGCCTCCTTCCAGAACTGGCGCACGTTCGGCCAGTCCGCCAGCGTCAGCGAGCGCGTGGTCAGCTCGGCGTGGATGCTCTTCTTCACGCGGCGCTTCATCGACATGGCGTGCGCGATGGCGAGCGCGCCGGTCCAGTTGGCGCGCGTGAAGCGCTCGGGATCGATGGCGGCCACGCGGTCGACGAGGCGCGGCCGCACGCAGCCGACGATCTCGCCGTCCCACCGGTCCTCGAAGGGCGCGACGTCGGCGCGGAGCCGGAGCTCCTTGCCGTTCACCCCGAGCACGCGGCGGAAGGCGAGGCGTCCGCCCGACATGAGGCCGACCGCGCGACCGACCTCGGGCGGATCCGGATCCAGCACGAGCTCCTCGACGCCGAGCGTGAGGATCCCGACGTCCGACACGCGCACGCGGGTGACGCCGGAGCTGTCACGCTGCGGCGGCGCAGGCAGGGCGCTCGGGGCGATGCCCTTCGCATTGCTCTCGAGAGAGGACGTCACGGCAGCCCCGAAGTCTCCGCTTAAACCGCGCCCGCTCAAAGGAGTTGTTGCGGATCGAGCTCTTCTGTCGTCAGTAGTTCTTCCACAGGCCCGGCGTGGCGAGCTCGAGGACGTGTCCGTCCGGGTCCTCGAAGTACAGGCTGCGGCCCCCGGCAGCCCACTGCATCTCGCCGCGTGACGGGACGTTCGCCGCCGCCAGGTGCGCCTGCCACGCCTCGTAGGAGTCCGCGGGAATGGCGAACGCCATGTGCAGCGGTCCCGATCCGTCGTGGCCGGGCACGACGCCGCGCGGCGAGGTCTTGTCGACGGTGGAGCCGCCGCGCAGGAAGACGAGGAGCACGCCGCGGCTGCCCGCATCGAACGCGGTGAGGGTAGGGGTCTCGAGCATGGGCGAGAGACCGAGCACGTCGCGGAAGAAGCGGACCGAGCGCCCCATGTCGTCGACATAGAGCGCCGTCTCGAGCAGGCCGGTGATCGGGGGCATGCTCCGAGGTTAGGCCCTTCGCGCGTCGTCTTCGAGCCCCGAACGGCTACGCTGGCGCGCATGTCGACCATCTCCACCGCCCTGTCGAAGCGCCTCGGCCTCCGCTACCCGATCGTCAGCGCGCCCATGTTCATCATCTCGAACAAGGAGATGATCGTGGCGGCGGCGGAGGCCGGCATCCTCGGCTCGATGCCGTCGCTGAACGCGCGCACGCCCGAGGAGCTCCGCGAGACCCTCGCGTGGATCCGCCGGAAGACCGACAAGCCGTTCGCCATCAACCTGACGATCAAGCTGACCGACCCGGCGCGGCTCGAGAGCGACTTCCAGATGTGCCTCGAGTTCGGGGTGCCGGTCATCATCACGAGCTACGGCAATCCCGCGGAGCTCGCGCGGCGCGCGCACGAGAAGGGGGTCACGGTCTTCCACGACGTCATCCACCTGAAGCACGCGAAGAAGGCGGAACAGGCGGGCGCCGACGCGATCATCGGCGTGGCCTCGGGCGCGGGCGGCCACGCCGGCACCGTGAATCCCTACGTGCTCTATCCGTGGCTCGCGCAGAACCTGAAGGTGCCGGTCATCGCCGCCGGCTGCATCGCGACGGGCCGTCAACTCGCGGCCTCGCTCGCCCTCGGCGCCGAGCTCGCGTACATGGGGACGCGCTTCATCGCGTCGACCGAGTGCGGCGCCGACGCGCGCTACAAGGAGAGCGTCATCAACGGCTCGCCCGACGATCTCGTCTACACCGACGCGGTCAGCGGCGTTCACGCGAACTTCCTCCGCAGCACGCTCCCCGCCGAGGCGACCGGTGACCGGAGCAAGGCGCAGGCCGAGATCCAGGGCGGCGGCGCCAAGCGGTGGCGTGACATCTGGAGCGCCGGGCAGGGCATCGCGCTCGCGACCGAGGTGAAGCCGATCGCGCAGATCGTGCAGGACATCGTCCGCGAGTACGGCGAGACGCTGCGCGGGCTGCCGCCGCTCGAGGCATGACCGTGGCGTCCCCCGGTCGCGCGGCGGGCTTCGAGCTGGTAGATTCGTGCGCGATGTCGATCTCGCGCCTCGCGGTCCCCCGCCTGCCTCTCGCGCACGTTCTCGCGCTCGCCCTCGCGCTCGGTCCTGCAGTCGGGCTGGCGTCGGGATGCTCGTCCACGGACGACGCGAACAACAGCGGCGATCCGCTGACGAACCGTGACGGCGCCGCGGGCGACGACGCCGGGCCCGGAGCGGGCGATGCGGCGAGCGACGCGGCGCCCGTCGCGCCCGCTCACGGGCTCCGCGCCGACTTCTTCGATGACTATTCGACGCTCGCGAGCACGCGCTACGACGCCGCGCCGGTCATCGATCACGACGCGCAGACCGCGCCGGCGCCGGGCGTTCGAGCGTTCCTGTACTCGGTGCGCTGGACGGCGACGCTCACCGTCGACGTGGCGGGGGAGCACACGTTCTTCGCGAATGCCGACGATGGTGTTCGCGTGTATGTCGACGACAAGGCGGTCGTGGACGACTGGAATGCCCACTTCGCGACGGATTCGTCGGGCAAGGTCACGCTGACCGCCGGTCCGCACGCGCTTCGTATCGAGTACTTCCAGATGGACCTCGCGGCCCACCTCGCCATCACGTGGCAGCCGCCCGGCGGAGCGCGCGGGCCGATCCCGGGAGGCAAGCTCGCGCCGCTCACCGAGGCTCCGAAGGACAAGGACGGCGCGGTGCTCCCCGGCCCGCGCCCGCTGTTCCGGAATGCGGTCGTCGGGTTCGATTGCCCCGATCCCGGCGTGCTCGCAGTCCCCGGGCCGCACCTCGCGTTCTACATGGTGTGCACCGGCGGCAAGATGCGCGTGCGTCGCTCCGACGATCTCGTGCGCTGGTCCGACACCGACGGCTTCCTCCTTCCCGACGGCAAGGCGAGCTGGTCGGCGAACGGGGGCCGCAACTGGGCGCCCGAGATCCACAAGGTCGGCGCGAAGTACGTCGCGTACTACACGGCCGTGAACGGCGCCGACCGCCTCAGCATCGGCGCGGCGAGCGCCCCCGCGCCGGAGGGGCCGTACACCGATCGCGGGAGCGCGCTCGTCGAGAACGCGCTCGGCGTCATCGACGCGACGTTCTTCGAGGACGGTGACGGCAAGAAGTACCTGTACTGGAAGGTCGACGGGAACTCGGCCGGGCAGCCGACGCCCATCCTCGTGCGGGAGCTCGCGAGCGACGGGCTCTCGTTCGCGCCGGGGTCGACCGCGGTCGAGGTGCTCAGGAACGATCCTTCGACGTGGGAGGGCGGCGTGGTCGAGGCGCCGTGGGTCTACGAGCACGCGGGCGAGTACTTCCTCTTCTACAGCGGCAACGTCTACGACGCGCGCTACCGGACGGGCGTCGCCAAGGCGACCTCGCCGAAGGGCCCCTTCACAAAGAAGGGCGCACCCATCGTGGCGAACAATGCGCAGTGGGTCGGCCCCGGGCACGGCTCGGTGCTCGGCGTGCACGGCCGCGACTACTACTTCCACCACGCCTGGCCGGCGCTGCCGGGCGGCGCGAACGACACGAGCAAGGGCCGCTACGGTCTCGTCGCCGAGATCGCCTGGACCGCGGGCTGGCCGGTGATCGGCAACGGCACTGCCGTCGTGGGGGATCAGGCCTGGCCCTGACCGCGGCGATGGCCTCGTACGCCGACCGCTACCGCGACATCGACTTCCGGGCGCATCCCGAGCTGTACCGCGTGGGGCGCGGCGAGGAGGGCGTCCTCATCGCCGAGCCGTACAAGAGCGAGCTCCTGCCGCTCTGGCGGTTCCGGACGCCGGAGATCGCGGCCGAGTCGGCGAAGGCGCTGTGGAAGGCGTTCGTCGGATATCGCAAGAAGCGCGATCACGTCGGAATGGACATGGCGCGCAAGTATCTCCAGATGGGATTCACGCGCGCGCGGCGCTACGCCAACCACAAATCGGGAAAGAAGTACGCGGCCAAGGGCATCGTCGCGCCGCGCGAGCCCGACGCCGTCAAGGCCGCGGCGGCCGCGATCTTCTACGAGGTCTGGCAGGATGCGGAGCGAGACCCCGTCTACCGGAAGTGGCGTGAGAGCCAGCGCCAGCGTTAGGCTGGCCGGGGCCGACGTGACGACGCTACTCCTCTACGAGCACCTTCGCGACGACGACACCCTCGCGCGCACGTCCCTGCGCCTGGCCGACGGAGCCCTCGTCCTCGTCGTCGGCGACGAGGAGCTGCCGCTGCCGGACGGCGCGGTGGCCGCGGTCATGCGTCGGTACGGCAAGCCGCTCGACGACGGGGAAACGCCGGATCTCGACGCCGTCCTCGCCCTCGGGAACGGCGCGTCGCTGGCGCGTTTCCGGTTCATGGCGCGCTTCGACGTCATCCGCCGCGACTGGCTGGTCTACCAGGAAGGAAGCGGAGGCGAGCGGCTCTGCGAGATGGCCACGTCGGTCACCGCGGCGCTCGAGCACCTCGCTCGACGCGCGAGCGTATGACGGCCCGGTCACAGTCGCAGGCCGCTCGTTCACGGCGACGTCGCCGAAAAGGCGTCCTTGCCGGCAGATCCGGTGAATGATCGCGTGGTACATCACTTGCTCGGGGGACCACCATGGCTCGCACTTCCGTTCGTCTCGCGTCCGCTCTCGCTGCTGCCGTCACCCTCACGGTCCTCGCGCCCGCGGCGCACGCCGACCCGCCGCTGCCTCCGAGCGAGCCGCCGGCCGCGGTCGCCGCGCCGCAGACCGAGTACGTGTCGCGGCTCCCGGAGCGCGGGGCCGCGTACGGGCCGCGCGTCATCAAGGACTACGAGGAGGGTGAGCCGGTCCCGCAGGGCTACCATCCGGAGCAGCGGACGCGGACCGGTCTCGTGGTCGGCGGCGCGGTGACGCTCGGCGTGATGTGGATGATCTCGGCGCTCGTGGGTGCCGCCATCAACGACGTCGAGCACTCGGACGGGGGCGACTTCCTCTACATCCCGGTCCTCGGGCCGTTCCTGCAGATGACGAGGACGGACTCGTCGTCCGGCAACATGGTGCTCGCGATCGACGGCATCGCCCAGGGCGCAGGCGCCGCCATGCTGATCGGCGGGATCGTCGCGCCGCGCACGGTCCTCGTCCGGAACGACCTCGCCGAGGTCCGGGTCACGCCGATGAAGGTGGGCCGCGACGGCACGGGGCTCGGGCTCACCGGTACGTTCTGACCGCTCGGCTCTCGCGGAACGCACCACGAACCGAGTACATTCGGCAGGATGCGGCGGCGCCTCTTCCTGATCGGCGCGCTCGTCCTGCCTTCGGTCCTGGTGGCCAGCGCAGCGCGGGCCGGGGACGATCTCGTGCTCGATCTGGGCGGCCAGTCGCTCGAGCTGCGCCACGTCGACCACGGCACGTTCACGATGGGGGCGACGTCCGCGAACTCCACCCACGACAAGGACGAGGAGCCGGCCCACTCCGTCACGATCAGCCACGAGCTGTGGATCGGTAAGTACCCCGTCACGCGCGAGCAGTTCGCGCGCTTCGTGGGCGACACCCGGTACGTCACCGACGCCGAGAAGAGCGGCGGTAGCGGCTGGGACGGCCACCAGCTGGTCCAGAAGAAGGACTACAGCTGGAAGAGCCCCGGCTTCACGCAGACCGACGAGTCACCGGTCGTGATGGTGAGCTTCGGCGACGCGACGGCCTTCGTCGGCTGGGCCTCGCGCAAGACCGGCAAGCACGTGCGCCTGCCGACCGAGGCCGAGTGGGAGTATGCGGCTCGCGCCGGCACGACGACGCCCTGGTACGGCGGCGCGACCGAGGCGGAGAACGCCGGCATCGGCTGGTTCAAGGCGGGCGCGGGCGGCACGCGGCCGGTCGGCCAGAAGCGGCCGAACGCCTTCGGCATCTTCGACATGTCGGGCGACGTCTTCGAGTGGTGCCGCGACGTGTACCGGCCGTACGGCGAGGGGCCGGTCACGGATCCCGAGGTCACGACCGTCTCCGCCGGCGAGGTCGAGCGGCGCGTCCTCCGCGGCGGCTCGTGGGCGCGTGACATCAAGCGCGCCCGCAGCGGCGCTCGCTTCCGCGCCGCTCCCGGGGCCCGGTCCGCCGAGTACGGGTTCCGCGTCGTCGTCACGAGCGACGAAGGGCTGGGCGGCGGCACGTCGAGCCCGGGCGCGGACCTCGCGCCGGTGAGCCCCCTCGGCATCGGCGGCGCGCCGGTACCGGCGGGCAGCGGAGGCCCGGCGACCCAGGCGAGCGGTCCCCTGGCCGACGGTGAGCCCGTGCGCCTCGAGCCGATCCCGCAGCAGCAGGCCGAGCCGCTCTCGTGGACCCTTCTCCTCGCTTCACCGATCGCGGCGGCGAGCGCGGTCGTCGCGTGGATGCTGCTGCGTCGCAAGAAGGGCCCGCGTCCGGTCTCGCTCGCGCCGCTCGGCATCTCGACGCGCCTCGGCGAGGACGGCTTCTTCGTGCGCGCTCCCGGCGCCCCTCGCGGTGCGCGTGTAAAGTACACGTGCCTCGTGGACGGCGTCGCGGTCACCGACGATGCGCCCGTCGTCGGCGAAGAGACGTTCATCTACACGGGCGCGGTCCCGACCGCGATCCGCATCGTCGAGATCGGTCCGGTGCGGACGCTGCCGCCGCCGTCGGCGCACGTCCAGTCGGCGCCGCCCGTGCCCTCGTCGGAACGTCCGTCGTCGGTACGCCTTCCCGCGAGCCGGCGGGCGCCGGTCACCGCCGCGCCTGCGCCCGCCGAGTCGTCGCGCGTGCTCGCGCCCTTCATCGGCGACCCCACGGTGCAGATGGCGACGCTGCCCGCCTACGACGACGACGGAGCCGGCGAATCCGTGCCGGCCGAGGTGGACCAGGTCACGGTGCCCCTCGTCATGCCGGGCATTCCGCCCGCGCCGCTCACGGAGCCGCAGCCGGCGCCCGTCGTGCCCGCCGCGCCGCCGTCGGAGCCGCAGTCCGTCCCGTTCGTCCCGCCGGTGCACGACGCGGACGGGGACCCGCCGCCCGCGAGCATCCCGACGATGGCGCCGCTCTCGCAGCACATCCGGCCCATCATGAAGACGCTGCCGCCTCCCACGGGCATGTCGCTCCCGCCCGCGCCGCCGCCGTCGCTGGCCGCGGGCGTCGAGGAGCCTCCGCCGGCGTCCGCCGTGATCGCGCCGCTCACCGTCGCCGAGGACGCGAGCGCCGAAGCCCCGCAGGAGGCGCCGTTCCTGGGACATCCCGGTGCGTACTGACCGACCGCTGACGGCGATCGTCATGGGGTCGTCGCCCGCGGCCGCGCCTTCGTGGCGAACGCTCCGCACCTCGCGCGCGCTCGCGCGGCTCGGCGTTCCGTTCGGCGTCGTCGCGTCGGCCGCCGCGCTCGCCGAGGCGCTCGCCGCGCGCACCGGGCCGGTGTGGATCCTCCGCGAGGGCGCGGTGCCCGCGGACCCGCACCGCGTGCCGCGGGTCCCCGCGCCGTCCGCGACGGGTCGCAGCCTGCTCGGCTTCGGCGCGCCGCCCGACGATCCGGCATGGACCTCGTTCCTCGAGGCCACGGCGGGCAACGTGCTGCTGGCGCTCGATCAGCTGCCCCCGGTCGCGAGCGTGCTCGTGGAGGCGCCGGCGCCGCTCGCCGAGGCCCTGCGCACGGGCCGAGGTCCGGCGCGCGGATGGCTCGCGCGAACGGCGGGTAGTGACCCGCTCGCGCTCGCGTGCTCGGCGCTGGCGGCGCGCGTCCGTGCGGTGCGCTTGCCCGCGTTCGACGTCTCGGACCGCGCGCCGATGCGCGTCGTGGAGCTCGTGACCACGCTGCATCGCGGGGGCGCCGAGCGGCTCGTGCTCGATCTCTCGATGGAGCTGGCGAGGCTCGGCGTCGACGTGACCCTCGCCGTGCTCGACCACGCGACGCGCACCACCTTCGAGGCGCCGCCGGGCACCATGTTCCTCGATGCGGTGGCGGCCTCGCGACCGGACCGCCTGCGCGCCCTCGGCGATCTCGCGATCGCGGCCGGCGCCGACGTGCTGCACGCCCACCTCGTCAACGGCGAGGACCTCGCGCTGCTGGCGAGCGCCGGCATCCCGGTCGTCACCACCATCCACAACTCGGAGCCCGGCTGGCCCATCAAGCTCGGCTCCCTTCGTCCTGGAGACCTCGGGCTCGTCATCGCGTGCAGCCGTGACGTCGAGCGACAGCTCCTCGCGGCAGGGCTCCCTGCGCCGGTGCGCACGGTGTGGAACGGCATCGCCGCCCGCGCCCCGCGACCCCACGCGCCGCGGACGCCCGGAGCGCCGGAGCCGCCGCTGCGGCTGCTCGCGGTCGCCAACCACCGGCCCCAGAAGCGGCTCGAGCGCCTTCCCACCATCGTCGCCGAGCTCCGGCGCCGCGGCCGCGACGCGACACTGGCCATCGTCGGCGAGCCCGTGAAGAACGACCCCGTGATGGTGGCAATCGAGGGGTCGATCCGCGAGGAGATCGCGCGCCACGGCCTCGAGCACCACATCGCGCTCGAGGGATCGACGAGCGACGTGGCTGCGCTCTACGACCGGCACGACGTCGTGGTCTCGACGAGCGCCTTCGAGGGCCTCAGCCTCGTGCACCTCGAGGCGCTGGCGGCCGGGCTCCCGCTCGTCACGACCGCGGTGGCCGGCAGCGACGAGCTCGCGCGCAAGCACGCCCACGCGCACGTCGTTCCGCTCGACGCGTCACCGAAGGTCTTCGGCGCTGCCATCGTGGAGGCGGAGGCGGCGCTCGCGACGACGCCGGCGCGGGAGCTCGCGCCCGACTTCACGGCGCCCAAGATGGCCGAGCGCCACGCCGAGCTCTTCGCGCGTCTCCTCCAGACACCGCGTGGCCCGCGCGCCGGAGGCCTCGTGCTCGTGGCGAACAACTTCTCGACGGGCGGCGCGCAGTCGAGCGGTCGGCGCTTGCTCACGACCCTCGCCGCGGCGGGCGTTCGCGTGCGCGCGGTGGTCATCCAGGAGCAGGCCGCGTATCGGACGGCGGGCCGCCGCGCCCTCGAGGAGGCGGGGATCGACGTGCACGTGGCCCCGCGGGCCGGCGACGTCGACCCGCTCGTCACGGCGCGCGCGGTGGCGCAGGTGGTCGACGACTTCGGTCCCGATGCGGTCCTGTTCTGGAACGTCATCTCGCAGCACAAGGTGCTCCTCGCCGATCTCCTGCTCGGAACTCGCATCTGGGACGTGAGCCCGGGCGAGATGTACTTCACCTCGTTCGACCGGTACTTCGAGCGTCCGCGCGTGGGCAGCCCCTACCTCTCGCTGCGCGACTACGGCCAGCGTCTCGCGGGCGTGATCGTGAAGTACGAGGGCGAGCGGGCACGTGCCGAGGCGGCGCTCGGCGTCGCGGTGTCGGTGGTGCCGAACGGGGTCCTCGTCCCGGCCACGCCGCCCGAGCCGCGGAGGCGCGCGCGGACCGTCATCGGTACGCTCGCGCGGCTCTCGCCCGACAAGAAGCTCGAGCAGCTGATCGACGCGGTCGGCCATGCCGTCGCGAGCGGTCACTTCGCCGCGTGCGAGCTGCGGATCGCCGGCGTGAGCGACACCGGCGACGCCGCGTACGTCGCGAGCCTCCACGAGCGCGCGAAGGACCTCCCCATCGTGTGGGCAGGAGAGCAGGAGTCGTCCACGTTCCTCGCCGACCTCGATCTGTTCGCCATGGTCTCCGAGCCGAGCGGCTGCCCGAACGCCTCGCTCGAGGCGATGGCGGCCGGCCTCGCCGTCGTGGCCACCGATGCAGGCGGCGCGCGCGAGCAGATCGTCCACGAGGAGACGGGCCTCCTCGTGCCCCGTGGTGACGTCGCCGCGCTCGGCGATGCGCTGGTCCGCCTCGCCGCCGATGCGCCGCGGCGTGCCGAGCTCGGCCGGGCCGCCCATGCGCGCGCCCGCGCGCAGTTCGACGTGCGCCGGATGGCCCGCGACTACGCCCGCATCTGCCTCGGCGCGGTGCCGGGCCCGCTCGCCGCGCCGGATCTGGTAGAGCCCCCGCGGTGAGCACCGATCGCCTTCCGCTCGTCCTGCCCCTCTCGTCGCCGCTCGTGCCGCCGGCCGACCTCGCCGCGCGGCTCGACGCCCTCGCGGTCTCCCTGCCTGCGCCGGCGCTCGCGCAGCTCGGCGACTACCTGGGGCGGCTGCTCGCGATGAACGAGCAGATGAACCTGACCGCGATCCGCGACGAGGCGAGCGCCTGGGAGCGGCACGCGCTCGACGCCCTCGCGCTCGTGCCGTTGCTCGCCGACGTGCCGGCGGGCGCGCGGCTGCTCGACGTCGGTTCGGGCGGCGGCATCCCGGGGATCCCGCTCGCGATCGCGCGGCCCGACCTCGCGGTGACGCTCCTCGACGCCACGCAGAAGAAGGTGAGCTTCCTCGCCGCCGTGAGCTCCGCGATCGGCCTCCAGAACGTCACCACCGTCGCCGGCCGCGCCGAGGAGCTCCGTCGGGGAGGGCTCGGCACCTTCGACGTGGTCACGGCCCGCGCCGTCGCGCGCCTCGCGCTCCTCGCCGGGCTGGTGCTCCCGTTCGTGCGGCCGGGCGGGCGCGCGCTGCTCGTCAAGGGTCAGCGCGCCGACGAGGAGCTCGCCGAGGCCGCGCGCATCCTGAAGAAGCTCGGCGCCGTGCACGAGGCGACGGTTCCGACGCCGACCGGGCGCATCGTGGTCCTGCGCGCCCGCGGCTGATCAGAGCCTGCCGACGATTGCCTCGGCGCGCAGCTTCCACACGACGCCGATCGCCTCGAGGAAGATCTTCCGGCTCATCTTGGAGGCGCCGGCGGTGCGGTCCACGAAGACGATCGGCACCTCGGCGACGCGCATCCCCTTGCGGATCGCGCGGTAGGTCATCTCGATCTGGAACGAGTAGCCGTTCGAGTGGATCGTATCGATGTCGATCGCCTCGAGAGCGCGCCGCGTGAAGGCCTTGTAGCCCGAGGTCAGGTCCTTCACGCCGAGGCCGAGGATCGTGCGCGAGTACAGCGAGCCGCCCTTGGAGATGACGTGACGTCCGACGCCCCACCCCTCGACGCCGCCGCCCGGGATGTTCCGCGATCCGATCACGACGTCCGCGCCGTCGTCGAGCGCCTGCACGAAGGCCGGCAGGTAGCGCGTGTCGTGGGAGAGATCGGCGTCCATCTCGAAGAACCGGTCGTAGCCCTCGCGTAGGCCCTTCTGGAACGCCTGGATGTAGGCGGTGCCGAGCCCCAGCTTGCCCGCGCGATGCATGACCGTGATGTGATCGTCCTTCGCGGCGAGTCCGTCGGCGAGGTCACCGGTGCCGTCCGGCGAGCTGTCGTCCACGATCATGAGGTGCGCTTCGGGGAACGCGGAACGAACTGCCGCGGCGAAGCGCGGGAGGTTGTCCTTCTCGTTGTAAGTCGGGGTGACGATGAGGGTTCTGGACACGGCGGGCGGTTTATACCACGGGTTCCCGGTCCGGCCGCGCGATGGCAGGCTCTTCACCCGACCCCAAGAAAAGCGGGTTAGAATCGATCCGTGGCCCTCAAATCCACGCGTCCACCGGCGATCCCGGGTGCCCCGCCGAGCGAGCCTGCGCTCGGGGTCGGCGCGCTGACCGCGTCGTCCGACGGGCCGGCCGCGCCAGTCGCGCGTCGCCGAAGCTCCACGCGCGACCTCGACGTCCGCGCCCTGCAGGCCGAGCACCGGCTCGCCGAGCTGCAGCAGGAGCTCGATCGCGAGCGCCGGACCGGCGTTGCCCTCCGCGAGGTCGGTCTCGCCCTCGGGACCACGCTCGATCTCGATCAGCTCCTCGAGCTGATCCTCAAGAAGATCATCGACGCGGTCGAGGCCGATCGCGCGACGCTCTACCTCCTCGACGAGCGGCAGGGCGATCTCGTCTCGCGCATCGTCCAGGGTGACGAGGTCCGCGCCATTCGCCTCAAGGTCGGGCAGGGCATCGCCGGCACCGTCGCGCAGACGAGCAAGGCGCTCCTCGTCAACGACCCCTACGAGGATCCGCGGTTCAATCCGGAATGGGACATGACGTCGGGGTACCGCACGCGGTCCATCCTCGCCGTGCCCATGAAGAACCACCTGGGGCGCACCATCGGCGTCATCCAGGTCCTCAACAAGAAGACCGGGAAGTTCAGCGACCACGACGCGGTCATCCTCGCGGCGCTCGCGACGCAGGCGGCGATCTCGATCGACAACTCGCGGCTCTTCTCGTCGGTGACGCAGAAGAACACCGAGCTCCTCGAGATCAAGGAGCAGCTCGAGCACCGGGTGCGCGATCTCAAGCTCCTGTTCGACCTCGAGTCGGCGATGGGTCGTGCCACGTCGCTCGACGAGCTCTTCACGGGCGTCCTCGGCGAGGCGCTGCGCACCAGCAACGCGCTGGCCGGCGCGTTCGCGCTCCGTCACGACAGCACCGAGGTCGCGCACCTCTACGTCATGAAGAACGGCGAGGAGCACCCCGTCCGCACGTCGGTGCGGGCGCGCGCCGGCTTCACGGGGCTCGCGATGGCCGAGGGCGAGGTGGTCTTCACCAACGACGCGACGTCGCACCCGGCGTCCGATCCGGCGCTCGACGCGATCCTCGGCGAGCCATGCCGCTCGTGCATCTGCGTCCCGCTCGAGGGCGAGGACGGTGACTCGATCGGCGCCATCGCTCTCTACAACAAGGCGGGCGGTCGCGGCTTCGACGAGGACGATCGGGCGCTCCTGCTCCTCATCGCCGCCAACGCGTCGACCGCGGTGCAGCTCCAGATGTCCCGCGAGTCGCGCGAGCGCGAGGAGCGGCTCACCACCATCGGCCGGCTGCTCTCGGGCGTGATCCACGACCTCAAGACGCCGCTCACCGTGATCAGCGGTTACGTGCAGCTGATGCAGGCCGCCGACAAGCGCGACGTCCGCGAGGAGTACGCGGAGCTCGCCCTCCGTCAGTTCGATCACATCGGCGCGATGCAGCGCGACGTCCTCGAGTTCGCGCGCGGCGAGAAGAACGTCCTCGTCCGCAAGGTCTACCTGGCGAAGTTCTTCGGCGACGTGCGCGAGCAGCTGCAGATGCAGCTCGCGCGTCTCGGCGTCGAGCTCGTCATCGACCTCGCCGACAAGGGCACGGCGCGCTTCGACGAGGGCAAGATCCTCCGCGTCATCCACAACCTCGCGCGCAACGCCGCCGAGGCGATGGGCGACAAGGGCGGCAAGTTCACCATCAAGGTGATGCGCGAGAAGGACAAGGCCGGCGAGGAGACGCTGCTCCTCAACTTCTCGGACACGGGCCCCGGCATCCCGAAGGACATCGAGCACCGCCTCTTCCAGTCGTTCGTCACGAGCGGCAAGAAGGGCGGCACGGGCCTCGGGCTCGCCATCACGAAGCGCATCGCCGAGGAGCACGGCGGATCGATCAGCGTTCACTCCACGAGCCGCGGCGCCACCTTCAAGATGCGCCTCCCCCAGGCGCATCATGAGTAGGCGAGCGCCGGCACGCGCGCTCGCGGGCGTCGTCCTCGCGGTCCTCGGGGTGGGCACGGTCGCGCGGCCCGGTCACGCGCAGCGCGCGCTGCAGCCCGGGGTCGCGCAGGTGGAAGCCCCGCCGCCCGGCGAGGACAGCCTGCCGGTCTGGACCGACGTGGGCGACGTCCCCCCGCCGGGCTGGGCGCACTCGGTGCAGCCGAGCAAGAGCGATGCTGCATTCTACACGGAACCCGGCAACCTGAAGCTGCGCCGCGGCAGCGCGCAGCTCGGCGCGCGCCTTCCGCTGTTCGCCACGAAGCGCGCGGGCGGCTGCCAGGGCCGCTGGCTCATGGTCGGCCCGTTCGCGTGGATCTGCTCCGACGTCGCGGACTACTCGACGGACACGCCGTATGCGGAGCCGCTCGGGTCACGACCGTGGACGCTGCCCGGCGGTGACGGCGTGCGACCGCCTCGTCCCGGGGTCCGGCCGCTTCCGCCGCTCGAGGCGGCGGGCCCGAGCGACGACGGGCTGCCGTATCGCTACTACTTCGCCGGCATGGGCGGCGCGTACGGCTTCGCGAACCTCGGCAACGCCCTCGACGACGCGCCCGACCAGGAGCTCGAACAAGGCTTCGCGGTCGCCATCGTGGAGGAGCGGTCCGCGCACGGCGAGTCGTGGGGACGCACCAAGAAGGGCCGCTGGATCGCGATGCGCGAGCTCGTGCCGGCGCGGCCTTCGCTCTTCCACGGCGAGCTCCTCACGAGCGACAAGCTCGACGTCGCGTGGGTGACGGCCGAAAAGGCGAGCGTCTTCGCGACCGAGAAGGGCGGAACCAGCACCGCCGCGCACACGCGCTTCGACAAGGTCCACGTCAAGGAAGAGAAGGGCGCCGGGGCCGCCGCGATGGTCCGCGTCGAGGACGGGTGGATGCGCGCCCGCGACCTCGCCCGCGCGCAGCTCTCGCCGCCGCCCGACGAGATGGGCGGGGTCGCCGCCACCGAGCGGTGGATCGACGTCGACCTCGCATCGCAGACGCTCGTTGCCTACGAGGGGCAGCGTCCGCTCTTCGCGACGCTCGTCTCCACCGGCAAGGGGCCTCCACGCAGCGAGAGCGCCACGCCGCCCGGCGTGCACCGCATCTGGGTGAAGATCTTCGCGACGAAGATGGACAACCTCGAGAAGGAAGATCTCGACAAGCACTACGCGCTCGAGGACGTGCCGTGGGTTCAGTTCTTCGACAAGGCCGTCGCGCTGCACGGCGTCTTCTGGCATCGCGACTTCGGGCACGTGCACAGCCACGGGTGCGTGAACCTCGCGCCGCTCGACGCGCGCTGGCTGTTCGCGTTCACCGGGCCCCACCTGCCCGTCGGTTGGACGGCCGTGTATCCCACGAAGACCGAAAGCGGGACCGTGGTGCGCGTGCGCTGAGACGGCTATTTTTCCGAGGTGAAATCGCTGTGAAGGAACGCCACACCTCGTGGCGTTGTGGCGTTTGTTCCCGCTTGCGAGCGGACGTTGAACCCGTCCTGGCGCGATGACAGGCTTGGGATCTTCACGTGCCTTCGCTCTCGTCGCATTCGCTCTGGCCCGTCCTCGTGGCCGACCTCGTCGATGCCGGGGCGCGGGACTTCCTCACCGGCGTCGCGCTCGCGCACGGGACCGTGCAGCTGCCGCTGATCGGCGCGCCGGCGTCGGCCGCGACTCACCTCCTCGAGATCTACACGCCGGGATCGGTCGATCCGCTGATCCTCTTCGCGACGCCGCGAGGCGCCCCGACCGCCGCCGGATTCCCGCTGGCCCTCCAGCCCTTCGATCCGAACGCGCGGCCTGCCCCCGCGGCGCCGTCGCGACTGGCGGAGACCGAGGCGCCCCCGAGCGAGCTCCGCGCGCGCGTCCCGACGCAGGTCGCACTGTCGAAGCGTCACACGCAGGACCTCGAAGGCGCGCAGTCGGGCAGCGCGCCCGAGGACCTCGTCGGTCGCTCGCTCGCGGGCGGCAAGCTGCGCATCGACGCGCTCATCGGCGCAGGCGGCGTCGGCTCGGTCTACCGCGCGACGCACCGCGATCTCCGCATGCAGGTCGCCGTGAAGGTGCTGCACGCCAACTTCCAGGCCGACGTCGAGTTCTGCCGCCGCTTCCACGCGGAGGCGCTCGCGGCGAGCCGCCTCGACCATCCGAACCTGATGCGCGTGCTCGACTTCGGCCAGGAGCCCGACGGGCTGCTCTATCTCGCGATGGAGTTCCTCGACGGCCACGCGCTCGCCGACATCCTCCGCATCGGTGTCCCGCTGCCGCTCGAGCGCGTCGTCGACGTGATGATGCAGGTCAGCGCCGGCCTCGGCCACGCGCACTCGCGCGGCATCGTCCATCGTGACGTGAAGCCCGACAACGTGGTGCTCGTCGCGAGCGTCGACGACGACGAGCAGCCCACCGAGCTCGTGAAGGTCTGCGACTTCGGCATCGCGGTCGGCCCGAGCGACGGCGCGATGTCGGTGGTCGCCGGCACGCCCGATTACATGTCGCCCGAGCAGTGCCGCGGCGAGGCCCTCGACGGACGCAGCGACGTCTACTCCTGCGGAGTCATGCTGTTCGAGCTGGCGACCGGCACGATGCCGTTCGACGCGCCGACCCCCCAGCAGCTTCTGAACCGGCACCTCTACGCGGAGCCGGTGGTGCCGTCGCGGGCGTTCCCGGGCATCGACGCCCGGCTCGAGGCGCTCATCCTGCGCTGTCTCGCCAAGGAGCCGGCGGGGCGACCGGCGTCGATGCGGGATCTTCGCCGCGAGCTCCGGGCGCTCCTCGAGGTGCCCGTCCGCGAGTCGCTCGTGCCCGGCTCGGGCGGCGCGCGCGCGACGCGTAGCTCGACCCCTCCGGCGTGGGACGATCGCTCGACGAGCGGCACCTTCGCTCGCGAGCCGGAGGCGGGTCCCGAGTGGCTCGAGCGGAGCGGCGGCTACCGTGACTCCTTCGGCGGCTTCGGGAGCGACGCCGGCCGGGGGGTGGACAGCGGCGACATCAACGCGCGCCTCCTCGCCGCCGACCTCTCGCATCGGGCTGCACCGTGGCTCGCGGCGTTCGCGGAGACGACCGACGAGGCTCGCTTCGAGCTGCTCGCCAACCGCCTCGCCGCGGCGCTTCCGGTGCTCGTCGAGGCCGCGCAGGTGAAGGCGCTCTTCGCGATCCGCTGCACGCTCGACGGGCTCGCCGAGGAGGGGGGCCGCCAGCCGTTCCGCAGCGTCCGCGCCCGCGCCCTGCAGAACGCGTTCGTGGACCCCACGCTGCTCGGAATGCTCGCGCACGCGGCGCTCGCGGCCGACCGCCCGGCGCGCGAGGTCACGGAGCTCCTCGTGCGCGGCGGCACTCCCGCCACGTACGCGCTCTATTCGCATCGTCTCAAGGCGGCCGATCAGCCGGGCATCCGTCCCCGCTTCATCGCGCTGCTCCAGCTCTTCGGCGAGGCGGCGCTCCCGATGATCCGCGCGGGGCTCGCCCGGCTCGCTCCGCGCCGCGAGCTCGACGTCGCGGCCGCGCTCGCCGCCGACCTGTTCGACGGCAGCCCGCCGGTGCGCGACGACGCCGCCGGCGAGCTCGCGGCGGAGTACCTCCAGGGCTCCCCGTGGTCACTCGTTCCTCATGCCCTCGCCGCGCTGGTGCGCTTCTGGGGCGCCCGCGCGACCCCGCATCTGCTCGCGTCGAGCGGCTGTCCCGATGAACGCGTTCGCGCCGTCGCCGAGCGCGCCCTGCGCGAGCTCAACGTGACGGACCAGTATGCGATGCGCGCCACCGGCACCGGGTCCGAACGCCGTCGTTGAGCCCGGGGGGGCACAAGAAGTAGGCTGCGTCCGTGATCTCCGTCGTCTCGGCCGTTCGCGATCTCGGCCGTCTGCGCGAGATCACCAGTGTCCTCGTCAGGCACGGCTTCGGCGAGGTGGTCGCGCGCGCGGGGTTCGGGCGAAAGCCGCGGCGCGGCAACCCGAGTGACCCTCCGCCGTCGCGCGACCCCGACGACCTGCACGCCCCGGAGATCTCGACCGACGATCTCGCGAAGGCCGAGGAGGAGAAGACGCGGACCACGACGGCCGAGCGCATCCGCCTCGTGCTCCAGGACCTCGGGCCATCGTTCATCAAGCTCGGGCAGATCGCCTCTACCCGCAACGATCTGCTCCCGCCCGACGTCATCACCGAGCTCAAGAAGCTCCAGGAGAACGTCCCGCCCGTCCCCTTCGAGGACGTGAAGAAGCAGATCGAGACGAGCCTCGGGCTGGCGCTCGACAAGGCCTACGTGTCCTTCGACGAGACGCCTCTCGCCGCGGCATCGATCGGGCAGGTCCACCGCGCGGTGCTCGCCACGCCCGACGGCGAGCAGTCCGTGGTCGTCAAGGTGCAGCGCCCGAACGTGGGCGCGACGGTGCAGCGCGATCTCGAGCTCCTGCACATCATGGCGGCGGCCATCGAGCGCGCCATCCCCGAGACGCGCATCTACTCGCCGGTCGGCCTCGTGCAGCAGTTCGATCGCTCGATCACCGCCGAGCTGAACTTCACGATCGAGGGCGAGAACGCCGAGCGCTTCGCCAAGAACTTCGAGGGCACGCCGCAGGGCGCGCTCGCCACGTTCCCGAAGGTCTACAAGCAGGCCTCGAGCAAGCACGTGCTCACCCTCGAGTTCTTCGACGGGACCAAGATCGACAGGGCGGTCGCGCTCGGCGTCGACGGCAAGCAGGTCGCAAGGAACGCGGTCGGCATCGTCATCAAGATGATCTTCGAGGACGGCTTCTTCCACGCCGATCCGCACCCCGGCAACATCATCATCATGCCGCGGCCCGACTGGGCGCACCCCGTCATCGGGCTCATCGACGTGGGCATGGTGGGGCGGCTCAGCCCCGAGCTCCGCGACCGCACCGTCGACATGATGGTGGCCGCCGTGCGCAAGGACCCGTACGCGGTGGCCGACGCGCTCTACACGATCGGGCGGCCCACGAAGAAGGTCGACATGCGCGAGTACCGACCCGAGGTCGCGCTGCTCGCCGAGAAGTACCTGGGGCGCCCGCTCAAGGAGATCGATCTCTCGGCGATGCTCCGCGATCTGGCGACCGGCGCGATGAAGTACGGCATCGAGATCCCGACCGACTTCATGCTGGTCGGCAAGGCCATCATGACGCTCGAGGGGATCGGCAAGCAGCTCGATCCCGACCTCGACGTGTTCGGCGAGGCGCAGCCCTACTTCCTCGACATCCTGAAGAAGCGCTACTCGCCGCAGCGGCTCGGCAACGAGCTGATTCGCGGCGTCGAGCAGCTCTCGCGCGCCGGCTACGACGTGCCGCTCCAAGCGCGCGAGGTGCTCGAGGACCTTCGCCTCGGGCGCCTCGTCGTGAAGACGGCCGACCCGATGCTTCCCGTCGCCGCCGATCGCCTGGGGCGCCGGTTGTTCTCGGGGCTCGTGGTCGCGTCGACGACGCTGTCGGGCGCGCTGGTCTTCCCGCACCAGGTCGTGCTGGGGAGCATCCTGCTCGCCCTCTCGGCCGTGACCCTGGTGCTGCACATGCTCCGCGATGGTCGCCGCGGGCGCCGTACCGCCGAGTAGCCGCGAGCGGCCCACAAAACGAAAACGCCCGCATGCTCTCGCATGCAGGCGCCTCCGCGTGACGACCGGCCCGGGCCGAGGCCCCGACGCGGCCATCTCCCCCTCAACGGGTCATGAAGCCCTGGAGGAAGAACGCGATGACGAACGAGAGGAGCACCAGCGACTCGATGAGCGCCAGGCCGAGGATCATCGGGGTCTGGATGCGGGCGGCAGCGCCCGGGTTACGCGAGATACCCTCGAGGGCGGCCGAGGCGGCCTTGCCCTGACCGAGGGCGCCGCCGAGGACGCCGAGACCGATCGCGAAGCCGGCGCCGGCGCCAGCCCACATCTTGACGTCGTTGGCGTTGGTGCCGGCCTTCTCGGCCGCCTGCTGCGCGAACGCAGCGAACGGAACGAGGAACGCGGCGACGAAAGCGAGGGCAGAGGCGCCCATCTTGCGGGTGCTCATCGTGACTGACTCCTTGGAAGACTTCGTGAAGATCTGGTGGGTGGGTGTTGCGAAACTTGGAAAATCGGGGCGATCAGGCGTGCGCCGCGTGGTCGTCGTGGGCGGCGTGGCCGTGCCCGCCGCCGTGGTCCTCGTGACCCTCGGTCGCGAGCGCGATGTAGATCGACGTGAGCAGACAGAAGACGAGGACCTGCACGAGCGCGACGAGCGTGCCGAGGATCATGATCGGGATCGGCAGGAACAGCGTGAAGATGCCGAGCATGATCGAGAGGAGCAGGTGGTCGACCGCGATGTTGAGCATCAGGCGGATGCTGAGCGTCACGGGACGGATGATGAACGTCGACAGGAACTCGATCGCGAAGATCAGGATGTTGATCGGGATCATCGGCACGCCCATCCACGGACCGGCGAGGTGCTTCACGAAGCCGAAGCCCTGCTCCTTGAGGCCGTAGTACGTGAAGGCGCCGAGCGTGATGAGCGCGCAGCCGGCCGTGATGTTCCAGCTCGACGTCGGCGGCAGGAAGCCCGGGATCATGCCGAGGAAGTTCGAGAACAGGATGAAGCACGCGGCGGTGCCGACGACGGGGAAGAACTTCTTCGCCCGGGTCGGACCCATCATGTCCTTCATCATGTTGTAGAAGTAGCCGATGAAGATCTCGAAGAAGGTCCGGAGCGTGAGCTTGTCGTCCGGGATGACCGACTTCTCGTAGTCCGTGAGCTTCCCGCGCACCGCGAGGGCGAGCGCGATGAGGATGATGACGACGAGCGCGCTCGCCGCGAGGGGCTCGGCGGCATGCGCATCGACGGGCTTGCCGCCGACGAACGTCGTACCGAAATTGTGCATGTTCTCCCCGAGGGCAGGGAACATCGCAATCAGGTAACTGAGGAACGAGGTGTGCTCCGGCATCGTCGCGGGACGCTCCATAACACGATCGGGGACCTGCGATGGCGGAAAGCGCTCCGCGCAACGCGCACGTTTTGCGGGCAAATTCCCGCGAAACATGGGGGCGCCGCCCGGCACGTGACCGATGTCCAGCCCGGCCGTGACCCGCCCGTCAGCGTGATAGGGGCGGGCGCTCGATCCGTCAAATGCCCGGAGGCGCGCGGTCGTCGGGGCGGTCGGCGTCGGCGGGGGGCTTCTTCGCCCACGGATCCTCGCCGCGCTCGAGGGCCTCGTCGTTCTCGATGTCACGCTGCATCCGCTGCGCCGCCTTGTAGAGGGCGCGGAAGCCGGCGTAGCAGCCGATGAGGAAGCCCACGAACGCGATCCAGTGCTGGTCGAGCTTGTGGTCGAGCCAGCGGCCGCCGTAGTAGCCGACCGCGATCGATCCGAGCAGCTCGAAGCCGAGCGACCCGTAACGGCCGAATGCCTTCAGGCCTTTCGGAGAGCTTCCCAGCAGCACGCCGGGGCTATCGCACCGGCGCGTGGGTCCGTCAATTCAGCCGCAGACCTTGCGGGTGAGCTGGTCGCGCTCGGCGAGGACCTTCTCGAGCACGAGGCGCAGCTTGGCGAAGGCGCGGGCGCGGTGGGAGACGCGGTTCTTCTCCTCCTCGGGCAGCTCGGCCATCGTCTTGTCGGTGCCGTCGACGATGAAGAGCGGGTCGTAGCCGAAGCCGCCCGAGCCGCGCGGCGTGCGCGTGATGCGGCCCTCGCACGTGCCCTCGACGACGTACGGCTCCCCGTCACGCACGAAGGGGTCGACCAGCGCCAGCACGCAGCGGAAGCGCGCCTTGTAGGACTCGCCGGCGAACGCCCCCGCCGGCACCTGGTCGAGCGAGTCGAGGGCGGCGAGGAGGGCCGCGTTGTTCTCGGCGTCGGTCGCGCGCTCGTGGGCGAAGCGGGCCGAGCGCACGCCGGGCAGGCCGCCGAGCGCGTCGACCTCGAGCCCCGAGTCGTCGGCGAGGGTGAGCATCATGGTGAGGCCAGCGACGGTCGTGGCCTTCTTCTTCGCGTTCTCGTCGAAGGTGTCGCCGTCCTCGACGACGACGATCTCCTTCTTCGAGACGTCGGACGAGGAGAGGACCTCGACGCCCAGCGGCGCGAGCAGCGCCCGCAGCTCGTCGAGCTTGCCCCGGTTGTGGGTTGCGACGACGAGCGCGTGCGTCACGAGCCGCCCGGGATGAGCAGCGAGGCGAGCTCGACGCCGGCCGACGCGAGCACCTTCTCCTGCGTGTACGTGAGCGTCTCGATGCCGAGGAGGGCGAGGTCCATCATGCGGAGCACGTCCTTGCGCGGGACCGGAGCGCCCTCGGCGGTGCCCTGCACCTCCACGATCTTTCCGGAGCGGGTGGCGACCATGTTGAGGTCCACCTCGGCGGCCGAGTCCTCGAGGTAGCAGAGGTCGAGGGCGAGGGACTCCTGCGCCTCTCCGTCGGGACCGAGGTAGCCGACGCTGGTGGCCGCGACCGCCTCGCGGACGCACGGCGTGTCGAGCTTGCCCTTCTTCGCGAACTTGTCGAGCGCGAGGCAGAGCGCGACGAAGCCCGCGGTGATCGAGGCGGTGCGCGTGCCGCCGTCGGCCTCGAGGACGTCGCAGTCCACGGTGATCTGGCGCTCGCCGAGCTTCTTGAGGTCGACGGCTGCGCGCAGCGCACGGCCGATGAGCCGCTGGATCTCCTGCGTGCGTCCGCTCGGGGCCTTGCCGCGGCCGTCGCGCGATTCGCGGGCCTTGGGGTTCGAGCGCGGGTGCATCTGGTACTCGGCGGTGATCCAGCCCTTGCCCTTGCCCTCCATCCAGGAGGGGACCTTCTCGTCGATCGAGGCGGTCGCGAGCACGACCGTCGAGCCGGCGCGGTAGAGGACGGAGCCCTCCGACATGCGGTGGAAACCGAGCGTCATCTCGACGGGGCGGAGCGCGTCGAAGGCGCGGCCATCGGGGCGGGCTTTCATGGCGCGCACTGTATCAGGGCATCCGGGCTTAACGCGGCATCATCACGACCGTTCCTCTCCGGGGGCTGTCGTGCGCCCGGAGGTGGTGATTGTTCTGGAGCAAGAAGAGCGAGCCCCCTCTGCGCGTCGTCCCGGCCGAGGTCTCGCTCCCGATCCGTGAGCTCGATGGCGCGCTCGAGGGGGCCGCGGGCGTCCTCCGCGCGTTCGGACGCCACGCGTTCGACATCGAGGACGTGCCGGCGGCGGAGATCGAGGCGAGCTTCGAGCGGTGGGCGACGCACGTGCTCGCACGTACGCCGGCGCCGCTCGAGGAGGGGGACGCGCCGCTCGCACCGGGCACCGGTCGCGACTGGCGGTCGCTCGTCCGGTTCGTGGGGCGGCAGCGGCAGCGCGAGAAGGAGCATGTGGTGCGGAGCGGCGCGGAGATGCGCGGCGCCATCGGCACGCTGGTGAACGTGCTCGGCCGTGCGTCGATCGAGCAGGGGCGCTCCGCGAGGAAGCTGCGAGCGCGCGTCGACCGCCTGAAGGCGTCGGTCGAGAGCTGCTCCATCGAGGAGCTCCGCAAGAACGCGCTGGGGGTCGCCGAGGCCGTGAACCAGACGCTCGAGGAGCAGGACCGGCGCATGGAAGTGGAGACGCGCGCGCTGCGTGCCGAGCTGTCGCGGTTGCGCGAGGACCTCGACGAGGCGAAGACCGAGAGCTCGACGGACGCGCTCACCAGCCTGCAGAACCGCCGCGCCTTCGACGTGGGGCTCGAGCGTGCCGTGGCGCTCTCGAACGTCATGGGGGGCTCGATGTCCCTCGTGATGGTCGACGTCGACCGCTTCAAGTCCATCAACGACCGTCACGGGCACCCGTTCGGCGATCGCGTCCTGAAGCTGATCGCCGACGTGCTGGCGCGAACGTTCCGGCGGCGCGGTGACGTCGTCGCGCGCTACGGCGGCGAGGAGTTCGCGGTGCTGCTGGCGGAGACGCCGCAGGCCGAGGCGGCGGAGATCACCGGACGTCTGCTGACCGCCATGCGGGCGCTGCGCATCGAGCACCCGGGCGGAGCCTTCGGAGCATCGGTGTCGTGCGGGGTCGGCGAGCTCCGTCGCGGCGAGAGCGGGGACGAGCTCGTCAGCCGCGTCGACCGCGCCCTCTACGAGGCGAAGCAGAGCGGCCGCGATCGCGCGGTCGAGGCGACGAGCTTCGAGGCGAGCGTCGAGGGCGCCTTCCGCAGCCCGGGGAATGGTTCGGATCCCTGACGGTCGGCCGCGCCCCGGGGGAGGGGTGAGGGCGCGAAAGTCGTTCGGATCCCTCACGACGCGCCGGGCGGGGCGGGGCGGTGGGCCGGGAATCGTTCGGATCCCTACCATCCGCCGACGCATTGGGGGTGGGCGCGCCCCGAGAATCCGTTCGGATCCCTGACGACCCCATACGCCCCGACGCGCACCCCATCCTCGATCCCCACGGGTCGGCTCAAACCGTGAGGGATCCGAACGAGTTCTGGGAACGCCCTCCGCGGGGGCGCGGCGGACCGTGAGGGATCCGAACGAGTTTGGCGGTGCGGGCGCGCCAGGCCGTGAGGGATCCGAACGAGTTTGGCGGTGCGGGCGCGCCAGGCCGCGCGGCGGACCGTGAGGGATCCGAACGATTCTGGCGGTGCGGGTGCCGCCGCGCGTGTTGCGGTCACGAGCAGTGCTCGCGACCAGCGACGAGGGGGGCGCGCGGGCGGAACAGGAATGCGGCGCCGAGGAAGCCGGCGGTCAGGACGCAGAGGTCGACGACGTCGAAGGTGCCCTCGAACACGCCGGCTGCCTGGCCCGCCTCGTGCGCGAGCGCGAACGCGAGGCCCGCCGCGAGCATCCGCGCGCCCGTGCCGCTGAAGATTGCGCCGAGCGCGAACGCGTAGGCGAGATCCGACGCGGAGCCGCGCAGCCACGCTGGCGCCGCGACCGCCGCGAACACGGCATGACGGAGCTCCGTCACGCCGTGCGCGAAGCCCACCAGACCGGCGTGCGCCGCCCACGACACCGCCGCCGGATCCCGCGGGCCCCCCAGATACAGCAGGCCGCCGACGAGGAGCGCTCCGCCGGCAGCTAGCCACCGGGCGCCCCCAGGCGAACGCACGCGGCCCGGCCAGCGCGCGATCGCGGCCGGCCCCGCGCGCGGCGCGGCGGCGCTCACTTCTTCGCGGCTGAGGG
>JAQBQL010000284.1 GCA_028287035.1 Labilithrix sp.
ATGCCCCGGGGGGGTGAGGGCCTAAGCACAATTGCAAGAGGCCCTCTGCACAAGGCTAGGTGCCTAGAGACCATCAAGATCAACACTGACGGCCACTACACCTTCATCGATCAGCCACTCTTATACAGCTTGGTCAACCGCATCTTTTGCACGTTCCAACTTAGCACGACGAGCATCTTGGGCCTTTTCAGCTTTGAAGATGCGGCTCTGTTGTTGAGCACGCCAACGAGAGAAGCTTCCTGCATCTGTGATCACGGTCCCAGCAGGAGTGAAAGCCGTCAGGGGAGCAGGCACAGGGACCAACTGGTTCACTGGACCAGCAGGCCCAACAGTAAGAGAAGCAGCAGGCTGGCCACCAGCAGCCAAGGAAGCAGCAGGCTGAGAAGCAGCAGGCTTCGAAGCAGCAGGCTTAGAAGCAGCAGGCTTAGCCGACTTGGAAGCAGCAAGCTTAGCAGCTAGCACGGCAGCAGGCTGGCTGGAGGGAGCAGCCGACACAGCAGCAGGAGGCACACTGGATACACCAGTACGAGGAGCAGCCGAAGAGGAGCTGGAGCAGGTTGTGCTTGAAGAGCAGCTCGGCAATGAAAATGAGCTAGACGAGCTCGCAGAAGAAGAGTTGCTTGAGCAACTGCTGGATACCGAAGCAAGTGATGAGTTGCAGCTCGATCCACCAGACATGGCCAACGGACCACTCCAGAAGGGAGAGGGGGTGCTGCTAGAAGCAGCAGACGAGCAGCAGGCCGAGGTGGAGCTTGAGGCAGGTTTACTCGACTCACCGTCACTGCAGGTAGAGTCACCTTCCTTGACATCAGCATCTTCTTGAACCTTAGCGGCACGCGCCAGACTCAGACTCACTGAAGGAGGGGTGTACTTGCGCACACTGAACTCGAAGGGTTCATAGTTTGCAACAGCCCCTTCGAAGCTGGCCATGCCAGGGAGCCGGTCAGCCATGGCCTTCACGGCAGACTGGAAGAAGCGGCCACCACAGCTATGCGGGTTCAGGAATTTCGGAAACCATTCCGAATGTTCGACCAGATGGCAGCCACATGCCCCCTTCGACAACGTCTCACTCGCGTCTGCCCAGGAGCGCTTCTTCACCGCCAAAAACTGGATAACAATTTTGCTTCCACCTTTGTGGCCATTGTTGCACATCAGCGGGAAGTGATTGCCGTTGCTGAGGGTCAGCAAGAGGTAATGTTTTACACCAACTTGTGCAATTGCCTCGCTCAAGGTGACAAGATACCGGATCGCATATTGGACTTTGAAGAAAGAATCCTCACCAACTTGTCTTAACACTTGATGGAGCTTGGCGCATCGATTGTGATAGAAGCCATTCACTGCATAGCCATCCAGGTCAGTGAGGAGGGGCAGCAGGTTGGGGATCATCTCGAAAAAATTCACCGGGCGCATAGGCAGGTCCTCGTCAGGGATGTCAATGGGAACCGCTTGTTTTTTCTTCTTTGCATTGCGCACAAGCCTGATCATGGTACCATCAGGTGAGATGAAGCTCACACTGAGCGGTCCACGACTCGTATTGGAGGGCACCCGAGGTGTCTTACTTTTAGTAGTGTGCACAAGAGCAGCAGGCAGCGCATCTTGAGCAGCGGGCTCCAGGGCAGAAGGCGCCAGGTCTTGAGCAGCTGGCTCAGAGGCAGCAGGCTCGAAGGAAGGAGGTGCTGCATCTTGGGCAGCAGGCGCATGAGGAGCAGGTGGCGGGGGAGCAGAAGCAGCAGGCTCTGATGTAGATGCAGGCTCAGGAAGCTTGGTAGCAGCTTCAGCCCTTGCCTTACTCGAACGGGGGCGGGAGACCTTCACAGAGCGAGCAGTAATAGCAGGGATCTCGAAAAGATGAGGTCCAACTCTCGCGTTCCAGGTTGCAGGTTCAGAGGGGACAGCTTGCGCCATTCATCTTCCGACTTTCCCGGGTACAATGCCATTGCAATCCGAAAAGGACTCACCGGGTCACCGAACTCTGATCTTGGGTATGCCAGGGACTCACGCTCATAGAAAGGATTCATCGAATACACCTGTTCCAAAAGGATAGGGATGGGGTACTCACATACTGTGCAGTCAAAGAACAAACTACCCTCGGCGTATCCGAGGCAATCCCACCATCGCCTACTCGTGTCCGAATAAACAGGGACACCTTCATCATCTCTATGATTAATAAAAGCAGGAGGCCAGACCAGGTCCTTGTCCATCTCCAGTTGGACCTCGTGAGCACGTTCATTCATTGGAAGCTTCATAATATCATATGCCTTGCGCCTCTTTGATCCAAGAGTTGTGGCCTTAGGGACAAAGTAGCAGGAAGGAGTGAAGCCTACCTCAGGAAGAATGTGGCGGTTGGCATGCGAGCCGACAGGAACATTAGGAACATCGCTGGGGGCACGGTCCATCCGGTCCTTGAGCTCTACGACCAGGGCATCCATGACACTAGGTTGAGTGGAACAGTTAATGAAGCCATAATCCACTCGATCGTACCGACAGGTAAACAAGGGCATCTCCAGGTTGGCCTTGGCATCTTGGGCCATCTGGAGGAGCAGGCCCAGCTGGTCCCGGTCCGTCAACTCAGTGTAGCCACCATACAGGTTGTAACCTTTGATCTCATATGGTCGAGAGAGTCTGTAGATCCC
>JAQBQL010000147.1 GCA_028287035.1 Labilithrix sp.
GGCGGGGCTCGTGGTCGCGTCGGCCGTCGCGTGCAGCAGGGGCGCGCACGCCGGGACCGTCACGAGCGAGGTGCACCAGGGGCGCACCGTGCGGCTCTTCGTACCGTCCGCGCCGAAGACGCCCACCTCGCTCGTCGTCATGCTGCACGGCTGCACGCAGTCGGCGGCGGCGTTCGCGGACGCCACCGGGATGGAGGCCCTCGCCGAGCAGCAAGGCTTCGTGGTTGCGTATCCGGAGCAGTCCGAAGCGACGGTGAGCACGCGCTGCTTCCGCTGGTACGACCCGGCGCACCAGGCGCGTGGTGCGGGCGAGCCGAAGGAGCTCGCGGACACGGCGAGCGAGATCGTGGCCGCGCACGGGGTCGACGCGCAGCACGTGTATGTTGCAGGCATCTCGGCAGGCGCCGCGATGGCGGTCATCCTCGGGGCGACGTATCCGGACCGCTTCGCGGCGATCGGCGTCGTGGCCGGGCTCGAGTACCAGGCGGCCACGAGCCTGGGCGCTGGCTACTCGGCAACGCAGAGCGGCGGGCCCGATCCGGCCGCGCAGGGGGCTCTGGCGTTCACGGCGATGGGCGCGCAGGCGCGCGTCGTGCCCGTCTTCTCGGTGCAGGGCACCGCCGACGGCGTCGTCGCTCCGGTCAATGGGCAGCAGGTGGTCGCGCAGTGGCGGAAGACGAACGAGCTGACGCTCGCGCCGCGCACCATGGATGCGCCGGCGAGCGCCACCGGCACCTCGGGCTACGGGTTCACGCACGCCGTTCACCGCGAGAGCGTCTCGCAGGTCTCCGTCATCGAGAGCTACGTCGTGGAGGGGATGGGCCACGCGTGGCCCGGCGGCAAGGCGGGCGGCTCGTACAGCGACGCGAGGGGGCCCGATGCCACCGCGCTCATGTGGGCGTTCTTCGAGGGACGCACGATCGCCGATCCGCTCGGCGTGCCGCCGGTGGCGCTGCCCGACGGCGGCGCCACGGAGGGCGAGGCGGGGACCGGACCCGGCGGGTCTTCCGGCTCTTCGGGCTCTTCGGGCTCCTCCGGCTCGTCGGGCTCCTCGGGGGAACCCGGCGGATCCGGCACGCCGACCGGCGATGGCGGCGGCTGCGCGGTCGCAGCGGGGGCAGGCGGGAGCTGGGCGCTCCTCGCGGCCGTGTGTCTCGCCTTCGTGCGGGCGCGGCGGCGCCGTCGTTGACGCAGCGGCGTGGTCCCCTAGCCTGAGCGGGATCCATGGCCTCCCTCCTCCTGCGCGTCGCCCTCGTTGCTTCCTCGATCGGCCTCCCCACCGTGGTGGCCGCCGGCTGCAGCAGCAGCGACGACGGCTCGTCGTCCGGCAGCGGCGGGAGCAGTGGCAGCAGCGGCAGCAGCGGCGGGGGACCGGACAGTGCGGTGACCGGGGACGGCGACACGCCGAGCGACGCGGCGCGCGACGCCGCAGCGGACGCGAGCGGCACGGGCGAGACCTGCGTCGGCTTCGCGAGGAGCATGCCCTGCGGGGCGGGCGGGCTGCCGCCCTATGGGTACGTGTGCTTCCACGGGAGCCCGCCCGGGATCGCGGGCTGCGTGCTCGCCTCGTCCACGGGATCCTTCGGCGACACCTACTGCTGCGCGGAAAACGCGTGCGTGGCGCAGCCCGATCAGGACAAGGAGTGCCCGTCGGCGGCCACCCCTCATCGTTTCCAGTGCCCGCCCGCCGGCGACGGCGGCGCGCTCGCACCCCCGCCGGGATGCGTGGTCGGCAGCGGCTCGGGCGGCAGCTCGGTGGAGTCCTTCTACTGCTGCCCGTGAGCGGAGATGTGACGCTCTACAGCAGCGACTTTTCGAGGGCGGCCTCGTAGAGTGGTCCGCTTCATGATCTTGCGCTCCCTTGCGTCCCGGCTCGCTGCAGGTGGCGCCGTCGTGACGAGCCTCCTCGTCTGCTCTCCCGCGACCGCGCAACCGACCGGTACCCCCGGCGGCCCGCCCCCTGCCTCGGCCGCGCCCGGCGACCCGAAGCCGTCCCACGAAGAGGCGGCCGCCGCCGAACGCGCGAAGGACGAGGCGACGGAGAAGAAGGAAGAGGACGACAAGAAGGCGGACGAGAAGAAGGACGACAAGAAGAAGGACGACGAAAAGAAGAAGAAGGACGATGACGACGTCGTCCTGAACGGCGCGCCGCCGAAGGAGCAGGACGAGCGCAAGCCGATGGACTACGGCGGTCCGCCGCGCGAGACCGACGCCGGCGACGTCCTCGTGTGGCCGGCCCGGGTGGTCCTCTTCCCGCTCTTCATCGTCAACGACATCATCCTGCGGCGGCCGCTCGGGGCGCTCGTGAAGGCCGCGGAGTCCGGGCAGTGGATCGAGGAGGTGACGAGCTTCTTCACCTTCGGCGAACGCAAGCAGATCGTCGTCTTCCCGTCCGCGCTCTTCGACTTCGGCCTGAAGCCGAGCGTGGGCTTCAACGCCTCGTGGAAGTACTTCGGAGCCGAGCACAACACGGCGCGCCTGCACTTCGGCACCTGGGGCCCGAACTGGATCTCGGTGAAGGGCAGCGACACCTACGATCTGTCGAAGACCCAGCGCGTCTACTTCGAGGGCTCGCTCGTGCGGCGCCGTGACAATCCGTACTTCGGATACGGGCCGCGGAGCACGCAGGACGACCGCGCTCGCTACCAGTCGACCGCGAGCGAGCTCGCCCTCGGCTACACGCACGACTTCTGGCGCTCGAGCACCTTCGCCGCGCGGGCCGGCTCGCGCACGCTGCTCTTCCAGGAGGGCACGTGCTGCGGCGAGGACGCGGTCGAGACCGCGCTCGAGCAACATCGCTTCACCGCGCCAGGCTACGGGCGCGGCTACGTGGCCGGCTTCCAGCGCGTCGACTTCGAGATCGACTCGCGAAGGCCCCGGCCGGAGCCGGGCGGCGGCATCCGCGTCGAGGCTCACGAGGAGACCGTGTTCCCCGTCGATGCCGAGACGGGCGCGGCGAAGCGAAGCTGGGTCAAGTACGGCGGCTCGGTGGGCGCCGCGGTCGATCTCACCGGAACCCAGCGCGTGCTCGGCCTCACGCTCGCGACCGAGCTCATCGACCCCATCCAGGGCAGTGGCAACGACATCCCGTTCCCCGATCAGGTCACGCTCGGCGGCGACAACTGGATGCCAGGCTACCTCCGCGGCCGCCTGTACGGCCGCAGCTCGGTGGTCGGACAGCTCCAGTATCGCTGGCCCATCTGGGTCTTCCTCGATGGCGTCGTGCACGCCGCGCTCGGCAACGTCTACGGCGCCGGGTACGAGGGGTTCGACGTGAAGTCGAGCCGCCTCAGCACCGGCCTCGGTGTCCGCTCGAACGGCGAACGTGACTCGGGCTTCGAGCTCCTCTTCGCCATCGGCAGCGATCCCCTCGACGAGGGCTTCGCCGTCTCCTCCTTCCGCCTCGTCTTCGGGTCCCATCATGGCTTCTGACCGCAGCTCCGGACGCCGTCGTCGGCTCTCCTCTCTCCTCCTCGCGTGCGCCGCGATCGCCGGCACCGCGGCCTGCGCGCACGACGATCCGCGCCGGTTTCGCCTGCGGGCGCCGGTCACGCGCGATCAGGATCTCGAGCCCTTCAACATCGAGTGCAAGGCCGAGAAGGGCGACGTGAAGAAGTGCGCGCCCGAGATCTACGAGTCGTCGTTCGCGTGGGACGCCGCGGACAACTCGGTGTTCCGTCCCGCGTCGGATGCGCTTCTCCTGAAGCGCGCCGGTGACGCACGGAACGTCAACGCGTTCGACGAGGTGCCCGACTCGAGCTGGTTCACGAACCGCATCGGCCAGAAGCCGCTCACCCCCGACGAGGTCGAGGCGGGCTTCTGCAAGCCGGGAGTGATGCTCGATCCCGAGGCGGAGGACGGCAGCTGGGTCATCGACCACGGCAAGGACAACGGTGCGAATCCTGGCTTCCGCGTGAAGTTCAAGGACACCAAGTTCATGATGAAGACGGACGAGAGCCAGGGCGAGCGCGCCACGGCCGCGACCGCCATGGCGACTCGTTTCTACTACGCCGCAGGCTGGTGGGCTCCGTGCGACGCGGTCGTCTACTTCCGTCGCGAGCTGCTCAAGCTGAAGCCCGGGCTCACGATCAAGGCGAACGTCGGGCCTCCGAAGAAGTTCGACGAGGCGCTTCTCGAGAAGATCCTCGAGAAGGTTCCGCGACGCGGAAACCTGCTCCGCGCGACGGCCTCGCGATGGCTGCCCGGCGCCCCGATGGGGCCGTTCATGTACGAGGGCCGGCGTGACGACGACCCGGGCGACGTCATCCCGCACGAGCACCGCCGCGACCTCCGCGGGGCGCGGGTCATCGCCGCCTGGCTGAACCACTTCGACTCGCGCGAGCAGAACTCGATGATCACCTGGGAGCCGACCGACAAGTCGCAGCCCTGGCGCGGCGTCACGAGGCACTGGTACATCGACCTCGGCGATTGCTTCGGCAGCGAGTGGGCGGTCGACGCGATGTCGAAGCGGCTCGGGTACTCGTACCTGCTCGACTTCCGCTACATCCTGCAGGACTTCGCGTCGCTCGGGGCCATCTCGCGCCCGTGGGACGACAACGTGAAGCGCACGCCCGGCTTCGAGGACTACGGCTACTTCGGCGCGCGGTGGTTCGACCCCGACGAATGGAAGGGCGAGTACCCGAATCCGGCGTTCCAGAACATGCAGGAGGGCGACGCGGCGTGGGCGGCGCGCATCATCGCGCGCTTCGGCCCCGAGCACGTGATGGCGGCGCTGAAGGCCGGCGACCTCACGAAGCCGGAGGACACGAGGTTTCTCTTCGAGATCCTCATGCAGCGTCAGCACATCATCCTTGCGCGTTACTTCGCGAAGGTCTCTCCGCTGAGCGACGCGCGCCTCGAGGGCGACAACCTCTGCGCGACCGATCTCGCGCGGGCGACGAACACCTATCCGGGCGGCTCGTTCCGCTACCTGTCGCAGGTGCTCCGCGGCACGACCGACACAGACAAGGCGGAGCACCCGGCGGTCATGACGCAGGGCCAGGCGGGCCGCGTGTGCATCCCCGTCCCCTCGCGGCAGCCCGATGGCGGCGCGAGCGACGACGACAAGAGCCGCTACGTCACGGTGCAGGTCTCGAACGGCGCCTCGAAGGGCCCGCTCGTCGCCCACCTGTACGACCTCGGCCCGAAGCGGGGCCTGCAGCTGGTCGCCCTCGAGCGCCCCGAGTAGACGGCGCTCGCGCCGCATGGGCGCGTGGCGGAGCGGGGGGAAATCGTTCGGATCCCCCTCCCATTCCGCAGCGACGGAGGGGGTGCGAAGGGCCCAAAGTCGTTCGGATCCCTGCCGTTCGCCGCGCGCCGCCGCCGTGAAGTCGTTCGGATCCCCCGCCATTCTCGGCGCGTGGCCCCCGTCTCTTCGGCCAGAGCGGCCCGCGCGGAAGTCGAAGGGGGGATCCGAACGACTTTCACCGCCCGACACACGCCGCGCCGCGCCGAAGTCGAGGGGGGATCCGAACGACTTTCGCCGCCCGACACACGCCGGGGCGCGCGGAAGTCGAGGGGGGATCCGAACGATGCGCGCGAGCGTGGCGTGGGCGCGTCAGCGGCATGGCGACGGCATGTCGTTGACGCTGCCGGCGCCACCCGGATGGCGCACGGGGCGGCACGATCCGCGCGTGATCCTGAGCGATCTGCGGAGCGCTACGGGGCGCGAGCCTTGCAGCATCCTCCTCATGCAGGGGAACGGTCGAGGACGCTCGCGGTGGCAGCGGCGGGCGTGGCTTCCCGCGCTCGTGGTCGCCTCGTCAGCATGTGGTGGCGGCGCGAACGGAGATCCGTCCGCGCCCCCGCCCGCAGCGCCGCCTGCCGCGCCGGATGCGGGCGCGATGACGACCTTCTCGCCGGACCCGACCGCGATCGGGATCCGGCGGCTGAGCGGCGCCGCGTACGACAACACCGTCCGCGATCTGATCGGGACGACGGCGCGGTTCGCCGCGACGTTCCCCGACGACGAGCCCGAGCCGCCCAGCACCAACGTGCCCGACGCGCTGACGCTCGGGCCGCGCCTCCGCGCAGCCTACGACGCCGCCGCCGACCAGCTCGCCGGCGAGGCTCTGCAGGCGCCGCGCGTGATGATCTGTGATCCCGTCCAGCTCGGGACCGACGAGTGCGCCACGAAGATCCTGGCGCGCTTCGTCACGCGGGCATGGCGCAGGCCGGCCGCAGCGGGCGAGGTCGAGCGCCTCGTGCAGGGCGTCCACGACGCGGCGGCCAATGGCGCTTGCTTCACGGAGGGGCTCCGCGCAGCGCTGAAGTCGACCCTCGTGTCCGACAGCTTCCTCTTCCGCATCGAGCGCGATCCGGATCCGACCTCCAACGCGATCCATCCGGTGAGCGAATTCGAGCTGGCGAGCCGCCTCTCCTACTTCCTGTGGAGCAGCATGCCGGACGACGCGCTCTTCACCTACGCGGAGGCGGGCCGGCTCTCGCAGCCTGCCACCTTCGACCGTCAGGTCACGCGGATGCTGGCCGATCCGCGGGCGGCCGGCCTCGCGGAGGGTCTCGCCCGCGAGTGGCTGCTCCGCGCGCTCCCGCACGCCGCGCCGGACGCGGCGCTCTTCCCGACCTTCGACGACGAGCTGCGTGCCTCGATGGAGGCGGAGACGACCGACCTCCTCACCACGTTCCTGCTCGAGGACCGGAGCTTCCTCGATGTCCTCGATGCGCCGTTCACGTCGCTCGACGGGCGGCTCGCCGAGCACTACGGCATCCCCGGCATCGTCGGCCCGCGGCGGATGCGCATCCCGCTGTGGGCCGCGACCCACCGCGGAGGCCTGCTCACCCATGCGAGCGTCCTCACGATGACCGCGCTGCCCGAGCGTACGTCGCCGGCGCAGCGCGGCGCGTGGGTCAACGCGGAGCTGCTCTGCGCAGCCGACGGCACCCAGCCGGGGCTGCACCCCACCCTTCCCGCAAACACCTCCGCCGACGCGACGAGGCGCGCGATGACCGACGCCGCGGCGCACCCGTCGTGCGCATCGTGTCACGCCACGATCGATCCGCTGGGCTTCCCGCTCGAGCATTACGACGCGGTGGGCCGCTGGCGCGAGGCCGACCAGGGCGTGCCGGTCGACGCGACCGCCGAAGCTCGCGGAGGCGAGCACCTCGACGGCGCCGCGACGCTGGCGAGCGCCATCAAGAGCGATCCGCGCTTCCCCGCATGCGCTGCCCGGAACCTGTACGCGCACGCGACCGGTCAGGCGCCGCGACCTTCCGACGAGCCGGAGCTCGCCGGGCTGACGGCCACGTTCGTGCATGGAGGCCATCGCATGCGCGACCTCGTCATCGGCATCGTCCACAGCGACGGATTCTTGACGCGGCACGGCGGCACGTAGGCGTCGGCGCACGTCCGGCCGTGACTCACCCAAACAACTCGACGACGGGAAAAGACATGAATCGGCAGCCGCGGATGGGATGGATCGGCAGCGCGCTCGTGCTCGCGTGCAGCACGCTGGGCGCGGCGTGGCTGGGCGGCTGCAACACGATGAACGGTCCGGACTTCGGCGTCCACGACGTGACCGCGTCCGATGACGACACCGCCGGCGACGGCGGCGCTGCGAACGCCGGGGGCTCCGGGATCCCGTGCGACGTCGGCGCGGTGCTGAAGTCACGTTGCCAGAGCTGCCACTCCTCGCATCCGTCGGCGCCGATGCCGCTCATCACGCTTGCCGATCTGCAGGCGCCCGCTCGCTCCGACGCATCGAAGAAGGTCTACGAGCTCGCGCTCGAGCGGATGACCAGCGCGACGAACCCGATGCCGCCGTCGCAGCCGCTCGCCGCGGAGGAGATCGCAGCCTTTGCCGCGTGGGCGCACGCCGGCGCCCCGAAGACCCAGTGCGCGACCGACACCGCGGAAGCCGGAACCGAATGCATCATCGCGAGCGACTGCCCGGGGGCGCTCGTGTGCCGAGCCGGCACGTGCGACGTCGAGTGCGTCACCGACAAGGACTGCACCGCGACCTGGACGTGTGAGGAGAGTCGCTGTCAGCCCCCCGCCGTGACCGCGGCGCCCACCTACAGCGCGGTCACCACCGTGGCCGCGTGGTCGACGACGAAGCTCACGCAGGTCGCCACCGAGTCCTACAGCGGAACGGTCTTCGACGGACGGTACGTGTACTTCGCGCCCCAGTTCGGCGGGCCGGTCATGCGCTACGACACGAAGAGCGGATTCACCAGCGCGCGCGCCTGGGCGACCTTCGACGTGACGGCGCTCGATCCGAAGGCGCGAAGCTACCGCGGCGCCGTCTTCGACGGCCGCTTCGTCTACCTCGTCCCGAGCGGCGCAGGCGCGACCCTCGCGCGGTACGACACGCTGCAGCCCTATGCCGACCCGGCATCGTGGACGCTCTTCGACCTCAAGACGGTGACCCAGGCCGCCGGGTTCGTCGGAGCGACCTTCGACGGCCGCTACGTGTACCTGACGCCGTCCGACTCGACGGTGACCCTTCGCTACGACACGGCGGGCGCGATGACGAGCCCGACCTCGTGGTCGTCCTTCAAGATCTCGTCGGTCAACCCCGCCGCCATCTCCTTCGTCGGCTCCGTCGCTGCGGGTCGCTACGTCTACTACGTCCCGAACGGCGGCGCCGCCGGCCCGCGCGGCGTCATCGCTCGCTACGACGCCGACGCCTCCTTCACCAGCGCCGCCTCGTGGACGACGCTCGACCTCGCCACCTTCGATGTGCACGCTGCCGGCTACCGCACCGGAGCGTTCGACGGCCGCTACCTGTACCTCGTACCGGGCTGGACCGCCCCGACGCCCTCGTGGGCGACGAGCACCATCGCGCGCTACGACACCCTCGCCCCCTTCGCGGCGCGCGCCTCGTGGAAGTTCTTCGATACAAGCGCCGTCGACCCGGGGGCACGCGGCTTCAACGCAGCGGCCTTCGACGGGCGGCGCCTCATCCTGGCTCCCGGCTACAACGGCGCGTACCACGGCCTGACGCTTGCATTCGACACGACGGCCGACATCACGCTCGCCACCTCCTGGTCGGTGTTCGACATGACGAGCCTCGACGGCGGCGTGCGGAACCTGCGAGGCGCCTCGTTCGACGGTCGCTACGTGTACTACGCGCCGGCCCTCGGCAATGCGGCGCGCTTCGACGCACGCCCCTTTGCTGCCGGCGCCGCGCTCCCCACCCTCGGCGGCTCCTTCTACTGAACGCGCCGACCATGGCTCGCCCGCAGGACAGCACGATGAACACGACGCAACGATGGCTTCCCGCCGAGCTCCTGCTCGCCCTCGCGCTCGCCGGGGCAGCAGCCTGCGGCGCCGCCGACGACTCGCTCTCCGCGCCCCTCGTGCATCACGAGGAGCCGGCCGAAGCCGACGCAGGCACCGAGGTCGACGCCGCCCCCGGCGCGCCGCTGCCGCTCGACCTCGCCAAGGTGAAGAACATCCTGGTCGGTCTGCCGCCGACGGACGAGGAGCTCGTCGCGATCGAGCGTGACCCGGGCAGCCTCGGCACGCTGATCGACGGCTGGATGGCGACTCCCGACTACGAATCCAAGATGCTGCGGTTCTTCCAGCTCGCGTTCCAGCAGACGCAGATCTCGAGCATCGACCTGAACGCGCAGTTCTATCCAAACTTCGCGGCGGCCAACCGGGTTATCGCGCCCCGCATGGTCCAGAACGTCGCCGAGAGCTTCGCCCGGACGGCGCTGGAGCTCGTTGCGCAGGATCGCCCGTTCATCGAGACCATGACCACGCAGCGCTTCATGATGACGCCTGCGCTCATGGAGCTCTACGCGTTCCTCGACGGGTGGCAGGTCAACAACGCAGGCCAGCCCCGTGACGTCTTCGCGGAGACGCACCCGAACGTCACGATCGTGGCCGAGGCCGCGCAGGGCCCCATCCCGATCAGCGAGACGCTCGACCCGTCACATCCGAATTACATGCACTGGTACAATCCCGACGTCGCCACGACCGGCGCAGCCCACCCGGGTTGCGCGGCCGACCCGGTGGTCTTCCCGGACCGGCAGGTCGGGTTCACGCTGCACCTGCTCCTCGGCGGTACGCTGAACCGCCGGAGCGTGCTCTGCCCCCGTATCGACGGAAGCGCGAACGCCGCGCAGCTGACGGCCACCGATTTCACCACGTGGAAGATGGTGACGATCCGTCCTCCGCGCGCCGGCGAGAAGCCGACCGCGTTCTACGATCTCCCGCTCCTGCGCACGACCGGTGAGCTCGTCCTCGAGACGCCGCGCGTCGGCTTCTTCAGCACGCCCGCGTTCTTCGCGAACTGGCCCACCAATGCCAGCAACCAGATGCGTGTCATCGCGAACCAGACGCTCATCGTGGCCACCGGCGCCGCCATCGACGGCACCGACAACACGCTTCCGCCGTCCGAGCCCGGTCTCGATGGCGTGCACGCCGGCAACCCCGCTTGCTTTGCCTGTCACAAGACGATGGATCCGACCCGCTCGATCCTCTCGTCGACCTATTCCTGGTATTACCACCGCCAGTCGGACCCGGCGCTCGTCGCCCAGAAAGGGCTCTTCGCGTTCCGCGGGGTCGTGACTCCCGTGAACGACGTCGCCGACCTCGGCGCCACGCTCGCCTATCACCCGCTGCTCGCTTCCGCGTGGGTGCAGAAGCTCTGCTACTACGCGAACTCCGCTCCGTGCTCCTCGGCGGATCCCGAGCTGCAGCGCATCGTCGATGGGTTCCAGGCATCCGGGTTCTCGTGGCGTCACCTGATCCGCGACTTCTTCTCGTCGCCGATGGTCACGAATGCGAACCGCACCGTCGCTGCCGGCAGCAGCGGCCCCGTCGTGGCGGTCAGCCGGCGCGACCACCTCTGCGCGACCTTGGACAGCCGCCTCGGCTTCGACGATGCATGCGGTCTCCGTCCGCTCTCGAAGCCCACGACGATCTCCAGGATCGCCGCGGGGCTGCCGTCCGACGGCTATGCGCGAGGCACGGTCGCCCCGGTCCTCGCCAACGAGCCGACGCTCTTCTACCGCGCGGGCGCCGAGGCCATCTGCGAGGCGGCCGCGACGGAGACCATCGACGCCCCCGCACCGCCGGCGCGCCTGAAGCAGTGGTCGAGCGCCGCCCCGGCCGCAGCGATCGGCGACTTCGTCCACCTCGTCATGGGCCTGCCCCCCGCCGACGCACGGTCGGCTCCGGCGCTCGGCGTGCTCCAGCGCCACTTCGATGACGCGCTCGCGACGGGCACGACGCCTGCAGACGCATTGAAGTCCACGTTCGTCGTGGCCTGCCTCAGCCCGTCCTTCATCGGCATCGGGCTCTGAACCGAGACCATCCAGCATGATCAGCCGTCGGCAAGCGCTCCTCACCTCCCTCTTCGGCGCCGGCTCGGTGGGTCTGCGCGCGCTCGCCACCGGGCTGCCCGCCGCGCTCCTGGTCAATCCGCGACGCGCGCTGGCGGACGGGAACGTGCCGTCGTGCGGGGTGGGCGCGCCCCAGTTCGTCATCCTCTCGACGTCGAGCCACGGCGACCCGCTCAACTGCAACGCGCCGGGCATGTACGAGGACGCACGCATCCTGCACCCGCAAGACGCTGCGATGGCGCCGCGCTCCCTGACGCTCGGCGGTGTGAGGCACACCGCGGCCGCCCCGTGGGCCACGCTCCCGCAGAGCGTCCTCGACCGCACCAGCTTCTGGCACGTCATGACCGACACTCCGGTGCACGGCAACGAGCAGGCCGTCCTCAGGCTCAACGGCCTCGTGCAGAGCAGCGAGATGCTGCCGTCGTTCCTCGCGCAGAAGCTCGCGCCCTGCCTCGGCACCGTGCAGGCAAAAGCGGTGAGCGTGGCGTCGTCACCCGCCGAGAGCCTCACGAGCGGCGGCAAGCAGCTCCCGCTGATCCCTCCACGCTCGCTGCAGGCCACGCTCACGAACCCCGGCGGACCGTTGAAGGATCTGCAGCCGCTGCGCGACCGTTCTCTGAACGAGCTCTATGGCATCTACAAGACGAGCGCGACGCCCGCCCAGAAGGCGTTCATCGACTCGCTCGTCACGTCGCAGCAGCAGGTGCGAAACCTCAGCCAGGATCTCCTCTCCCTCCTCGCCGGCATCAAGGACGACAGCACGAACGCGCAGATCATCGCGGCGGTCACGCTCATCAAGATGAAGGTGGCGCCGCTCGTGTCGCTGAACATCCCCTTCGGCGCCGACAACCATTCGGACCCCGGCCTCGCGCTCGAGACCTCGCAGACGATCTCGGGCGTCGCGTCGATCGCCTTTCTCATGCAGCAGCTGACGTCGGCCGGCCTGCAGGACCAGGTCACGTTCATGTCGCTCAACGTCTTCGGCCGCACGCTCGGCGCCGGCAACGACAACGGGCGGCAGCACAATGCCAATCATCAGGTGTCGATGATCATCGGCAAGCCGTTCCGCGGCGGCGTGGTGGGCGGCGTCGGTCCGGTCGACGGCGACTTCGGCGCTGTCGCGATCGAGTCGCAGACCGGCAAGGGAACGCCGGGCGGAGACATCAAGCCGCTCGAGGCGCTGCCCTCGCTCGCGAAGACGCTGCTGTCCGGCGTCGGCGTCGACCCGGGCGGGGTCGCCGCGGGCAAGGTCGTGCAGGCGGCGCTCGCCTGAGCGTCAGACGTCGAGGTCCTTCCAGCGCTTGCTCACCTGCGAGAAGGCGATGATCCCGATGACCGACGCGAGCCCCACCGCCGAGAACCAGTACCAGACGTGGTACGGCTTGTACGTCGCCCACAGGAGATCGGTCGTCGCGTTCGCGTCCTGACCGAGCGTGCTCGTCAGCGTCTCGAACGCCGTCGTGCGCTTCACGCCGGTGAACGCCTCGAGGTGCGCGACGTCACCGTCCCAGACGCCGGCGCCGTGGTGCTCGGTGTTCTCGGCGAGGTACTTCATCGCGAGCACCGCCTTCTCCCCGTTCTTGCCGTATTGCCAGCCCGCCAGCTTCGCCCCGAGCCCCTGACCGAGCGCCACCGGGATGTTCACGTAGCCGAGGTAGAGCGCCTTCTTGCCGGGCGGCGCGATGAGCGAGAAGAACTGCGTCTTCTTCGGGCCCGTCAGCATCTCGCCGGCCGAGAACAGCACGATGCCCGCGAAGAGCACGTACACGCTCGCCGACGTGCCGTAGAGGACGGTGCCGAGCGTCGCGATGAGGACGCCGAGCGCGATCGACGTCATGACGCGCAGCCGCGCCACGAGGAAGCTGACCAGCACCACGAACACCACGACGAGCGTGGAGTTGAGGTTGAGGGCGATCTCCTGTTTCAGCTGCGTGCCGCGCGCGTCGGCGACGAGCCACGACGAAGGAAGCCAGTGAGCCGACCTCACGAACGGGCTGGAGTCGATCCAGTCCGCGTAGAAGTTCGGCATGAGATCCCACAGCTGGTAGAGCATCATCCAGAAGCCGCTGAACAGGAAGATGACGGTGAGGAGCCGCACGTCCTTCAGGTTCGAGATGGTGTCGACGAGCACCCGCAGCGCGCCCTTCCGCTTGTCGGCGCCGGAGTCGACCTCCTTGTACGTGAACAGCATCAGGTAGTTCATCGCCATGGCGAGCGCCGAGCCGTAGAAGACGAGCTTCCAGTTGTTCGAGCGGAGGAACGCGCCGAACAGCGGGCCCATCGCGCCGCCCACGTTGACCAGCCAGTAGAAGAGGCCCCAGCCGACGCTGGAGCTCTCCTTCGTCATCGACTGCGCGAGCGTGCCCTGGATGCCCGGCTTGAACACCGCGGTGCCGACCGCAACGATCAGGTACGAGGCGAAGAACGCCGGGTAGCTGCGCACGTTCGCCATGAGCACGTAGCCGAGCACGTTGAGCGTGACCGCCGCCGCGATGGCCTTCTTGTAGCCGTAGCGGTCGGCGAAGCCGCCGCTCATCGCCGGCACGATCGCCTGCACCGCCGCGAAGACCGCAAAGATGGACGCCTTCTGCGCCTGGCTGAAGTGGAGGCCGCCCGGGTCGTCGGCCTGCGCGATGTAGAGCGGCAGGACGGTGCGGACGCCGTAGTACGAGAGGCGCTCGAACATCTCGACGCCGCAGCCGAGATAGAACGACCGCGGGAACGTCTTCACGGTCGCGAGGAAACCGGGCGGGTCAGCGGGCGGGACGGCGGCAGGCTCGTGGGCGCTCATGCGGAGCGCGCTCTTAGCACCGCCGGCGTCACGTCGTGGCGGCACGAGCCCGGCGCACCCCCGAAAAGCGCCGATTTCTTGGCCCGCACCGTGGATCGATGCACCTTGCACCGATGAGGACCAAGGGCTCGAGGGTTTCCGCGCTGGCGGTCCTCGTCGCGCTGGCGGCGGCGAGCACGGCGGCGTGCAAGCACGACGCGGCGCCCGCCTCGATCACGACCGTCACCGCGGCGCCGGCGGTGATCGACGCCGACAATCCCGTCCCCGAGATCTCGGCGAGCGCGAAGCTCGCGGCCGTCGCGCTGAGCGCGGTCGTCCACGCCGCGCCGAACGAGGCCTCGAAGAAGCTCGGCTACCTCCGCCTCGGGAGCGTCGTCGCGCGGTCGGACAAACCGTACGGCACCGACGGCTGTCCCGGCGGTTGGTACGGCGTCGCCCCGCGCGGCTTCGTGTGCATCGGGAAGTACGCCTCGCTCGAGACGGACACGCCCCTGCTCCGCGCGGCGAGCGTGCGGCCCGACACCTCGCAGCCCCTCCCCTACGCCTACGGCTTCGTCCGCGCGGTCGCGCCGCTCTACCTCCGCGTACCGACGAAGGAGGAGATGCTGGCGACCGAGTTCAAGCTCGAGCCGCACCTGTCGTGGTGGAACCGGAAGGGGCACGCCGCCAACCGCATCCACCAGCTCGGCGCGAACGATCTGGCGCACGAGATCATCCAAGATGCGAGGACGCCGCAACCCTCGAACGCCGTCGACGGCGTCCTCCTCCTCGGCGGCCATACCGAGCAGGACCCCGTGCCGTTCTGGCTGGAGGGCGGAGCGCGCGGCATCCCCAACGTGTCGGCGTTCGACGTCCCGGCGAGGGCGGTGTTCGCGAACCGCGTGCACCGGCACACCGGGATCGCGTTCATCGGCGCCTTCGCGAGCGGCCCCGCGCCCGACGACCGGCAGTACGCCGTCACCGTCGACATGCGCCTCGTGCCCGTCGACAAGCTGAAGCCCGAGGTCGGCTCCGCGTTCCACGGCGTCGAGCTGAAGGACGGCGAGCTCGGGCTGCCGCTCGCCTTTGCGCGGCCCTGCAACCCGAGCGCGAAGGGCACGCCGAAGCCGTGCGTCCACGTCTTCCGCGGCGAGGGCGAGGGCATGACGAGGACCGACGAGCTGCTGCCGACGCGCGGGATGCTCGCGCTCACCGGACAGCAGAAGCGCATCAAGGACACCCGCTTCCTCGAGACGAAGGCGGGCACGTGGCTGCGGGCGAGCGACGTCGGCGTCGCCGCGAAGCCCGACGAATGGCCGCAGGCCGCGCAGCGCGGCGACCGGTGGATCGACGTGTCGATCGACGGTCAGACGCTCGTGCTCTTCGAGGGCAAGAAGCCCGTCTACGCCACCGTGGTCTCCACCGGGCAGGACGGGCTCGACGATCCGAAGACCACGAAGGCGACGCCGCGCGGCACCTTCCGGGTGAAGAGCAAGCACATCACGACGACGATGGACTCGAACGGACGCTCCGCGCAGTCGGGCGGCGCCGCCCCCGAGTCCGGCGAGAGCAGCTCACCGACCGAGGACGACAAGCACGCCGGCAGCTTCGAGCTCCGCGACGTCCCGTACGTGCAGTACTTCCACGAGGGCTACGCGCTCCACTCCGCCTACTGGCACGACCACTTCGGGCTGCCGCGTAGCCACGGCTGCATCAACCTGGCGCCCATCGACGCGCTCCGCGTGTTCCGGTTCACCGACCCGCCGGTGCCCGAGGGGTGGCACGGCACCAACGCGGAGCCGGGCAAGGGATCGGTCATCGTCGTCCGCCGCTGACCGCCGGTCATGGATCGGCGAACCCCCGAGGGCGGGCCTCGCGCGGCGCGCCTACACCGAAGATCGCCGGTAAATCGCGGGCTGCGTGCCCGGCCCCGGCCTTGCAACGTCCCCTGGACGTGATGGGTCCGTCGCCGTTCGTCCGTACCGAGGCGCAGCGGGGAGACCGCCTGTCCGAGGCCCCGCACGTCCTCGACAGCGGCGCCTCGCTCCTGCCGCCGGCGCTCGGCACCGCGTCCACGCGGCTGCTCGAGCGGTGGCGCGAGCTCGTCTCCGGAATGCCGCGGCTGCCGCGCGCGTGGGTGGCGATGGCCGGCTACCTCGCGACGGGCGTCGCGCTCGGCCTCGTGCTCATCCTGCTCGTCTCCGTTCTGGCGGGCGACGGCACAGGCGTGAAGAAGACGGCGGCAGCGCTCGCGGTGACCGACGACGTCGTCCATCTCCACGCCCGTGACATCGGCACCACGTGCTGGCGCGGCGCTCCGGACCCGTCGCTCGCGAAGCTCACCGTCGCCCTCGAGGTCGGCCTCGACGGCAAGGTCAGGAGCGCGCAGGCGCGCGGCGATTCACCGGTGATGCGCGGCTGCGTCGAGTCGCACGTGAGGGCGTGGGAATTCCTGCCGCAAGCGCAGAGCTCGCAGATGGTGCTGCCGTTCGAGGTCGACGCGCGCTGACGGTCCGTCTACCGTGCGATCTGCCATGGCAAATCCCACTGCGACCCTCGAAACCTCGCTCGGAAACATCGAAATCGAGCTGTTCGTCGACCAGATGCCGGTGACGGCCGGCAACTTCGTGAAGCTCGCCAAGAGCGGCTTCTACGACGGCCTGCACTTCCACCGCGTCATCAACGGCTTCATGCTCCAGTTCGGCTGCCCGCACAGCAAGGACCCGAAGAGCCCGCGCGCCGGCACCGGCGACAGCCCCGAGGGCACCATCAAGGACGAGCACACCGCGAAGCTCTCGAACGAGCCCGGCACGCTCTCGATGGCGAACACCGGCCGGCCGAACAGCGGCTCGTGTCAGTTCTTCATCAACACGGTCCACAACTCGTACCTCGACTGGTTCTCGCCGGGCGCCTCGAAGCACCCGGTCTTCGGCAAGATCACGTCCGGCATGGACGTCGTGAAGAAGATCGAGACGACGAAGACGGACGCGGGCGACCGCCCCCTCACGCCCGTCAAGATGAACAAGGTCACCGTCCACGAGTCCTAAGACCGCGCAACTGTCCAGCATTGGGGTGCGGGGCGGTCCAGGGAACCCGAACGGGAGCCTGCGCGCCCCTCCTCGCCCGACGCCGCGCGCGGGCGGGCACCCTTGACCCCCACCCCAAAGGCCGGCACGCTGGTGCCATGGCGAGTGATCCGCCCTCACGGTGGGGGCCTGGGCGGCCGAGCGCGCGTGGGGCGGGGGCCGCCGCGCACGAAGACGAGGGGGAGTCGACCAGGATCACCAACCTGTCGAGCCTCGAGTCCGAGCTGCGCGCGCGCCGCCAGCAGGTGCACGCGTACCTGGTCGTGCTCGCCGGCACGAACCTCGGCGAGATGTACAAGATCGAGGGTCCGGAGTCGGTCGTAGGCCGCGCGATGAGCGCGCAGCTCCGCCTCAACGACGACGGCATCTCGCGGCGTCACTGCCGCGTGCTGTCGATCGGCGGGCGCGTGATCATCGAGGACCTCGGCAGCGCGAACGGCACCCTCGTCAACGGCGAGATGATCCAGCACCAGGAGCTGAAGGAGGGCGACAAGATCCGCCTCGGCGCCAACACGATGCTGAAGTTCACGTACCAGGACAAGCTGGACGAGACGTTCCAGCAGCAGATGTACGACGCGGCTCTCCGCGACGGCCTCACGAAGATCTACAACAAGAAGTTCTTCATCGACCGCCTCGACACCGAGTTCGCGTACGCGAAGCGGCACAAGTCGATGCTGTCGCTCGTGATGTTCGACGTCGACCACTTCAAGCGCGTGAACGACAACTTCGGGCACCTCGCGGGTGACGCGGTTCTCGTGCATCTTGCACGCATCGCGCAAGGCATGCTGCGCACCGAGGACGTGGCGGCCCGCTACGGCGGCGAGGAGTTCGCGATCATCTGCCGGGGCATCCCGCTGCTGAACGCCGGGATCGTCGGCGAGCGCATCCGCACCGGCGTCGAGTCCCACAACTTCGACTTCCAGGGCAAGCGCCTCCCGGTGACGATCAGCGTCGGCGTCGCGGCGCTTCCGGAATCGAACGCGATGAGCCCGGCCGACCTCGTGGCCGCCGCGGACGGCGCCCTCTACGAAGCGAAGAGCAGCGGCCGCAACCGCGTCTGCCTGCACGGGCTTTAGGCCCGGAGGGCGCCCTAGCGTCGCGGTTTGGTCGGGATCAGCGAGCCGTCGGCCGAGCGACGGATGGTCTGCTTGCGCGTCGACGTGACGGCGCCCGGCCACGTGATGCCGGGCGGCGGGAAGGCCGGCTTCGCGAGCAGGTAGCCCTGGCCGAAGTGCGCGCCCGCCTCCTGCACCGCCTCGAGCTCCTCGGGCGTCTCGATGCCCTCGGCAACGACGAGCGCGTCGAGATCGCGGCAGAGCACCACGATGGCCGACACGAGCTTGAACATCCGCGTGTCCTTCACGAGCCCCATGATGAGGTCGCGATCGAGCTTCACCACCTTGGGATGGAGGTCGGCGATGTACTTCAGGTTCGAGTAGCCCGCGCCGAGGTCGTCGACGACGAGGTACACGCCGCGCCCGCGCACCTCGCGCAGCACGCTCTGGCAGAGCCGGAAGTGCGAGAGCGGCACGCCTTCGGTGATCTCGAGGTAGACGTCCTCGCCGTGCTGGAAGATCGGATCGTCGGGCTGAACGACCCACTTCTCGTTCAGCTCCGCGGGATGGATGTTGAGGAAGAGCGGATGCGAGGGGCAACCCTCGACCGCCATCTCGCGGATCATCCGCCCGAGCTCGCCGGTGCAATTGTGCTCGACCGCCGCCGCGAAGAGGCTCATCGGGCTGTCGAAGTCGGACGGCTTCGATCGGACGAGGGCCTCGTACGCGAAGATCTTCCGCGTCGTGAGATCGACGAGCGGTTGGTACACGACCTTGATGTCACGCGCGTCGAGGACGCGGCGAATCACGGCGGTGTCGTGACGAGGTTCTCCGGTCGCGGCCTTCGACAAGCCATCCCATAGTAGAGAGGCTTGCCGCGGAAGTCAGCGGAAGTTCCGTCAGGACTTCAGGGTTCTCGCGAGCTGCCCTCGCCGGAAGACCCACATCTCGCCGGGCCGGCCCATCGTCCACGTCTCGTCGCGCGTCAGCGGCGCGGTCGCGACGACCGCCACGCGGTCACGGGGCGTCGTCACCTCCGCGAAGTCGACGGTGAGATCGTCGTCGGCGAGCGTCGCGCGCGTGAAGGGCGCTTTTCTGACGATGTAGCAGAGCTTGGTCGCGCACCGCGCGAACAGCTGCTCGCCGTCGCCGAGGAGGAAGTTGAACGTGCCCGCGTCACCGAGCTCCTTGCCGACCTTGGCCACGAGGCGCCACAGGCGTTCGCGCTCGGCGGGGTAGCCGCGCGGGAAGGCGTGCGCGAGCCGATCGAGGATGATGCAAAATGCACGTTCGCTGTCGGTCGTGCCGATCGGGAAGAAGCGCGTCAGCGGATGCTTCTTCACGCCGCGCACCGTGCCGTTGTGCGCGAACGTGAAGTGCCGGCCCCACAGCTCGCGCACGAACGGGTGCGTGTTGGCGAGCGAGACGGGGCCTCGCGTGCGCTTCCGCACGTGCGCCACGGCGAGGAGCGTCTTGATGGGATGGCTTCGCAGGTACGCCGCGAGCTTCGAGTCGGCCGCCGCCGACGGCTCGAGGAACGACCGCACCGCCTTGCCCTCGTAGAGCGACAGGCCCCACCCGTCTGCATGGGGGCCACGCGCGCCGCCGCGGAGCGCGAGGCCCGAGAACGAGAAGACGATGTCCGTCGGGACGTTGCACTCCATGCCGAGGAGCTCGCACATTCGATGATCCCGGAAAAATACCACGCCTCCCGGTCCGCGGAGACGGAAGACCGGCGGAGGCGTATCGTTCCCTCCGGCCCGAATGGCGAGCGAGGTGCCACCGATGAACGTGCGGCGATCGAGGAGCTCACGGGGAGTGACGGGCGCAGTCGCGGGCGCTGGCCTCTTGCTCGCGTCGACGGCGTTCGCGAGTGACGAGCTCGGGCTCCTCACGTTCCGCATCGCCGATCCGGCGCCGCGCGGCTTCGATGCGACCGCCCTCGGCCGCGCCACCCACCAGTTCCGCGTCACGATGGCGAACCCCACGAAGGCAGCCCTCGAGGTGAAGCCGCTGGTCGTGCGCTTCGTGCCGACGCGCGATGGCACCTCCTTCGCCTGCGACGAGCCGCACGTGAAGGACGACCGCTGGCCCGCATCGCTCGAGGCGGGCGGCTCGTTCACGTTCCTCCGCGAGGTCGCCTGCGAGACTCCTCTGCCCGGCCGCTACCTGGTCGAGATGCGCGGGCGCCCGCGCGGTGCGCCGGCCGGCGAGGAGCGTTCGCTCGGAGCCTTCCCGGTCCAGATCGATCCGGGGCCGAACCCGCCCGTGCACCTTCCCTGGGACGCGTCGCTCTTCGGGGCCGCGGCCGGCACGAAGGACATGCGTCCGGCGCGCGGGCCCGACGCGGCGCGCCTCGTCATCGCCATGATCAACGGCGGGAAGAAGGACCTCGTGCTGGGGCCCGTGCGGGTCGCTCTGCGCGTGACGAGGCGGGGCTACGCGACCCCGGTGTGCCCGGAGCGGACCGTCGATCTCGCGTTCGCGGGCACCCTTGCGCCGGGTCGCGTGCAGTCGCGCGGCCTGCCGCTGGGTTGTGACATACCGGCCGAGGCCCAGTACGACGTCGACGTGCTCGTGAGCGGCGGAGCGAGTGGCGAGCGCGTGCGCATCGCCACGCATCCCATCCGGGTGCGCGTGAATGCGCCCGACTCGCCGGGACCTCAGGACTGGGCGGCGACGCAGTTCACGGGAGGCTCGTGAGCCACGTGCCGAGGCCGCGGAGCACGCCGGGCGGGATGCCGTGGCCGCCCTCGAACGGCACGAACGTCGTCGCGAGCCCCGCCTCCGTCAGCGACTGAGCGACCGCCTCGCCGATCGGGAACGGCAGGACGGGGTCCTGCGTCCCGTGACTCTGGAACACGGGCAGCCCCTTGCGCGAGGCGAAGGCCGGCAGCCACACGTCGGCCGCGAGCAGCGTCCCCGACAGCACGACGAGGCCGGCGAGCTTGCGCGTGCTCCGGAAGGCGACGTCCATCGCGATCATCGAGCCCTGCGAGAAGCCGCCGAGCACGATGCGCGTGCCGGGCGTCCTCGCCTCGATCGCGTCGAGCAGCCCGTCGACCTGCGCGCGTGCCTCGGCCATGCCGGCGGGCTCGTCGCGTACGAGCTCGTCGAGCTTGCCCTGATGCATCGCTCGCTCGAAGCGGCCCACGTCGATCATCCACCAAGCGCGCGCGTCCTGCAGGAAGGGCATGCTGGGGTCGGAGAGGGCGAGCGGCGCCTCCGGGAAGACGAACGTGGTGCCCGCGGGCACGTCGAGCGCGCTGCCGAGCCCGGCGAGGTCGTCACCCGGCGCACCGAAGCCGTGCAAGAGGACGACTGTGAGCGGCGGAGCGCCGGCGCTTTTCGGCGTGGTTCCGGTGGTCTTCAGCATCGTCCGCGCGCGGAGCGGACCGAGATCCTGGGCTTCCATCGCGCGATCATCCCACATTCCCCGGGGTGAGCGTCCCTTCAGTGATCGGTCCGCGAGCGGGGCGAAGACGCCTGGATCGAAATGTCCATCCCATCGAGATCGCTTGGCTTTGCTTGCTGGTCTCGCGCGTGGAACGTAAGCTTCGTGCTGATGTCCACCGTCCGTCCCGGCGATGTGCTCGCGGGCAAGTACCGCGTCGAGCGCGTACTCGGGAGCGGCGGCATGGGCTACGTGGTGGCGGCACGTCACCTCCAGCTGGATCAGCTGGTCGCGATGAAGTTCCTCCGCAAGGGAGGCAGCCAGCTCGACGAGACCGAGGCGACGGGCCGCTTCCTCCGCGAGGCGAAGGCCGTGGTGCGCCTCAAGGACGAGCACGTCGCGCGCGTGTTCGATGTCGGCACGCTCGAAGGCGGCGAGCCGTACATCGTCATGGAATACCTGGACGGGCAGGACCTCTCGGCTCTGACGAAGGCGCGCGGGGCGCTGCCGGTCCAGGAGGCGGTCGATTACATCCTCCAGTCGTGCGAGGCGCTGGCCGAGGCGCACAGCCTCGGCATCGTCCATCGCGACGTGAAGCTCGCGAACCTCTTCGTGACGCGCGGTCATGCCGGGTCGCCGCTCGTGAAGGTGCTCGACTTCGGCATCTCGAAGGTGAATCCGTTCGGCGAGTCCGAGCACGAGATGACGCGCACCTCGTCGATGCTCGGCAGCCCGCGGTTCATGTCGCCCGAGCAGATGCGCGACCCCCGGACCGTCGATCCGCGCAGCGATATCTGGTCGCTCGGCGTGGTGCTCTACCGGCTCGTGTCGGCCCGGCCGCCGTTCGAGGCCGACACGCTGGGACGCCTGCTCACGATGGTCATGCACGAGGCGCCCGATCCGCTCGCCATGGTGCGTCCGGATCTTCCGCCCGGCTTCTCGGAGACGGTCGGTCGCTGCCTCGAGAAGGATCCCGCCTACCGGTATCCGAACGTCGCGGAGCTCGCGTACGCGCTCGCGCCGTATGCCGCCGACCCGGTCCGCGCTCGCGCCGCTGCCGATCGCGCCGCCGGCACGCTGAACCTCGCGCAGCTTCCGCGCTCCGGCGAGATCGCCTATCCGCGGTCGCAGCACGGCAGCGGGAGCGTCTCGCTGCCGGCCGGCCAGAGCGACACGGGGACGGCGGCGCCTTGGGTCGGCACGCACGGCGAGGGCCGGCGCGACCCGCGCAACGTGGTCATCTGGGCGGCGACCGCCCTCGCCGCGCTCGCGGGCGTCATCCTGATCGCCGTGGCGCTCACGCGTCACCCGGCGCGGCCAGCGGCGGCCGGCCAGGGCGCCGATCCCGTCGCGGTCGTGAACGCGCCCACCGCGGTCGCCAACCCCGGCGGCGCGCTCGTCGATGCGGCGGCGGGCGGGGCCTTCGACGACCCGAACGGCGCGGCCCTGACGCCCCTCACGTCGCCTTCGCTCCTGCCCAGGGCGCCCGCCGCGCCGGTCGACACGGGTCGCTCGCGCGCCGCCGCCGTCGGCAGCGGTGGCCGGAAGGGTCGACCCGCGGCAGCCCACGACCCCGCCGCCCCGACCGCGAAGAGCGCCGGCGACGGAATTCCGTCTACCCGAGACTGACCTTCTGGGTGAGACTCGGAGCGGAATGCTTGGCAAGGCCCGCGCTCTCGCGATGATCCTCTCGGCCTCTGTCTTCGCCGGCGTCGTCGGGCACGCCGGCGACGCGTGGGCCGAGGCGAGCGAGAGCCAGTCGGCCGCCGCGGAGTCGCTCTTCCAGGAAGCCCGCAAGCTGATGGACGCGAAGCGCTACGGCGAGGCGTGCCCGAAGCTCGCCGCCAGCCACAAGCTGGCGCCGGCGGTCGGCACGCTGCTGAACCTCGCCGACTGCTACGAGCGGAACAACCAGCTCGCCAGCGCCTGGGTGCGCTTCCACGAGGCGGTCGGGCTGGCGCAGCGCCTGGGCCGACCCGACCGCGAGAAGACCGCCCGTGACCGCGCCGACAAGCTGGAGCCGCGGCTGCTCAGGCTCACCATCAACGCGAAGGATCCGTCCGTCGAGGTGAAGCTCGATGGCACCGCGCTCGACGCGGCGGCGCTCGGCACCGCGGTGCCCGTCGATCCCGGCAAGCACACCGTCGACGCGTCGGCGAAGGGCAAGAAGCCGTACGCGACGAGCGTCGACGTCAGCGAGCGATCGCGGAGCCCCTCGGTGGACATCCCGGCGCTCGAGATCGATCCCGACCATCCCGAGAAGGCGCCGGTGGTTGCCGCGACCGAGGAGCCCGCGCGGAGCCCGGATCCCCCGCGCGGTGACGACGGCGGGACGCAGCGCCTGCTCGGCGGCGTGGCGATGGGCGTCGGCGGCGTCGGCCTCGTGCTCGGCACGATCTACGGCCTGCGCACGTCGTCGAAGTGGTCCGAGGCGCAGGACCACTGCACCGGCACCGATTGCGACCGCACCGGCGTCGAGCTCGCGACCTCGGCGAAGAACGCCGGCACGGTCTCGACGATCACCTTCATCGCCGGCGGCGTCTTCGTCGCGGGCGGCGCGATCCTCTTCTTCACGGCGCCGAGCGGCAAGAAGAGCGCCGCGCAGGTGGGCGTCGGTCCCGGGTCGATCCAGCTCCGCGGAACGTTCTGATGCGCGCGGGCCGCACGCTGCTCGCGGTGGCGGCGCTGACCGCCCCGGCAGCGCTCGTCGCCTGCGCGAGCCTGGTCGGCGTGGAGGACGTGCGCCTCCGCCGCGACGGCGGCGCGAGGGTCGACGGCAGCGGCGGCGGAGAGAGCGGCGCCGATGCCGACGCGCCGGTCCTCGAGAACGTGCTGGAGGTGGCGCTCGGGCTCGCACACACGTGCGCGCGCAAACCCGACCTCACCGTGAAGTGCTGGGGGGACGACAGCGCCGGCCAGACGGGCACCGGCGGCGCGAGCGACGGAGGCATCGTGCTCGTCCCCGCCCCCGTGAACGTCACCGATGCGGTGCGCATCGCCTCCGGCAAGAACCACACGTGCGTCGTGCACGCGGGCGGCACCGTCTCCTGCTGGGGCGACGACTTCGACGGCCAGCTCGGCGACGGCAAGACGAACACGCGCTCCAACGTGCCGGTCGACGTCACGGGCGTGACCGGCGCGACCGCGATCGCCTGCGGAGCGAGCTTCTCGTGCGCGGTGCTCGCCTCGGGCGGCGTCACGTGCTGGGGCAACGGCCTCGCCGGGCAGCTCGGCAACGGCGGAGCGCAGGTGCAGCCGACGGCGACGCCGGTGACCGGCCTCGATCATGTCGTCGCGATGACGGCGGGTGAGTCGCACGCCTGCGCCGTGAAGGACGACGGCTCGCTCCTGTGCTGGGGAGACGGCTTCGACGGCCAGCTCGGCAACGGCGAGCAGCAGAACAAGCTCGTGCCGACGCCGGTCCCGGCGATCAGCGACGTGCGCGCGGTGGCCGGCGGCGCGCGCTCCACGTGCGCGCTGAAGAACACCGGCGAGGTGTACTGCTGGGGCGAGAACTCGGTCGGTCAGCTCGGTAGCGGCGCCGCCAACAGCACGCCCAACCCTTCGCCGAGCCTCGTCGGCAACCTCGACGCCGTCGCGCTCTGGGCCGGCGCCGATCACGCGTGCGCAGTCCGTCGGGGCGGCGCGGTCTCGTGCTGGGGCCTCGGTGAGCACGGCCAGATCGGCGACGGTCAGGCGCGCGACGCCGGCGCGGCGGTCCCGCAGCCGACCGGCGTGCTCGGCGTGAGCAGCGCGGTGAAGATCGGCACGGGCGGCAACCACTCGTGCGCGACGACGCCGAACACGATCCTCTGCTGGGGAGCGAACGACCGCGGCCAGCTCGGCACCGGCGTCAGCGGGGGCGACCTCCTCTCCCCCGAGAGCGTCATGGGCTATCCGTGATCGCGTGGGTCCGCGAAGATCCAGGCGCGCCCGGAGCAACGCGTTGAAATCGTTGAGCGGGCGCGTCGGCACGCGGTGCGCAGGTGTAGGGACGTGAATCGATTGCCGTTGCGCGGCGCGCTGCTCCTCGCGCTCGCCGCCCTGCCCACGCTCGCCGCCTGCTTCAACCCGCAGGGCGCCTCGCCGCCCGAGGCCTCCAGCGAGGACGAGCTCCGCTTCCGCGCCACCACCGTCGACACGTCGCTGCCCGACGTCGACGCGATCGGCTACGAGGTCGACCTCGCGGTCAGCGGCGATCCGGGCAGCGAGACGTTCGCGGCCGACGTGAAGGGCACGTACGTGGCGACGCGCGATCTCGCGGAGCTGTCGCTCGACTTCGAGGGCAACACGATCGAGGACGTCACCGTCGGCGGCCGCAACGCGACCTACCGGCACGACGGGAGCAAGCTCGTCGTGCAGCTGCCGGCGCGCGTCGCGAGCGGCAAGACGTTCACCTCGCGCGTCCGCTACCACGGCGCGGTCGTCCAGGCGGACGGCGCCGACCCGAACGACTTCGCGGCCTTCGGCGGCTTGAACGTGCGCCAGCACAACGCCGAGCAGAAGCGCATCTTCTCGAGCCTCAGCTGGCCGCGGAAGGCGCGGCGCTGGCTGCCGCTCCGCGATCACCCGAGCGACGGCGCGATGGTCGCGATGAACCTCACGTTCCCGAAGACCTTCACGGTGCTCTCGAACGGCCGGAACGTCGGCATGAAGAACAACGACGACGGCACGGCGACGTGGCGCTACGAGTCGCTCACGCCCATGCCGGCGTACGACTTCCACGTCTCGGCCTACGAGAACTGGACGCTCGACAAGACCGAGAGCAGGTCGGGCATTCCCATCTCCACGTACGTCTACGGCGGCTCGCACCGCGTGCAGCATCAGGTCTACGACGATCTTCCGAAGGCGCTCGACTTCTACGAGACGACGTTCGGCAGATACCGGTGGCCGGCGGCGAGCTTCATCGAGGAGCCGATCTTCGGCGGCGGCATGGAGCACGCGACCGTCATCAGCATGGACGAGACGCTCTTCCCGTCGCCCGCCGAGGCGCGCACGACGGCCTTCCACGAGCTCGCGCACCACTGGAGCGGCAACCTCGTGCGCATCCGCACGTGGAACGACTTCTGGCTGAGCGAAGGCTTCACCGAGTACCTGACCGCGCGCTTCCTCGCGGCGAACGACGGCCCCGCCGCCGGCACGAAGGCCTTCCGCGGCTACCTCACCCAGGCGCTCGACGCCGATCGCGACAGTGGGCATCCCGTGAGACCGGCCGATCCCGAGGTCGACGTGCTCACCATCTTCGACGCGACGAGCTACCAGAAGGGAGCGCTCGTCCTTCGCGCGCTCGAGGGCATCGTCGGCGCCGACACGCTCACCGGGTTCCTCGCGGGCTGGTTCGATCGTCACGCCTTCGGTGCGGTGACGACGGCCGATCTGCAGAAGGAGCTCGAGGCGAAGACCGGCAAGGATCTCTCGAAATTCTTCGCCGGCTTCGTCTACGGCACCTATCACCCCGAGGTGAAGGTCTCGCTCGCCGCCGCTCCGGGCGGCGACGTCGAGGTGACCGTCGAGCAGCTCCAGACGCGAGGGCCGAGCGGCGGGTTCGTCTTCCCGCTCGCCGTGGACCTCGTCGACGCGAGCGGTCAGCGTGAGCGCGTGACCGTCGACGTGACGGGCAAGACCGCGAGCAAGCGCCTCCACCCGAAGAGGGCCGCCGCCTCCTTCGTGGTCGATCCCGACGAGACGCTGCTCGGCACCGTTGCCTGTGGCAGCGGCGTCGCCTGCAAGGACGGATTCCGCTGCCAGGCCGGCAGCATTGCCGTCTGCGTTCCGGCACCCTGACGCAACAAGGTTGATATACTCGCCGCGCGATGAGCGAACACGGCGAGGAGCACGGCACCGGGCACATCATCCAATCGCTCCTCGTGAACGTGGCGATCGCGATCGTGAAAGCGATCGCGGCGTACTTCACGAAGTCGGGCTCGATGCTCGCCGAGGCGCTGCATTCGTTCAGCGATTGCGGCAACCAGATCCTGCTGCTCATCGGCGTGCGCCAGGCGCGCAAGCCCGCCGACCAGAAGCATCCGTTCGGGTACGGCCGGGCCATCTACTTCTGGTCGTTCATGGTCGCGATGATGCTGTTCCTCGGGGGCGGCGCCTTCTCGATCTACGAGGGCGTGCACAAGGTCCGCGACCCGGAGCCGGTGGAGCACGTGTGGCTCGGCGTCGGCATTCTCGCGGTGTCGCTCGTGCTCGAGGGCGGGGCCTGCCTCTCGAACGTCCGCGAGCTGAACAAGCGGCGCGGAAAGAAGGCGTTCATGCAGTACCTGCGCGACACGACGGACTCCGATCTCGTCGTCGTGTTCGGCGAGAACTCGGCGGCGGTGCTCGGGCTCGCGTTCGCGATCATCGCGCTCGGCGCCGCGTCGTTGACCGGTGACGGGCGCTGGGACGGCATCGGGAGCATCGCCATCGGGCTCGTGCTCGTCGGCGTCGCCATCTTCCTCGCCACCGAGGTGAGCTCGCTGCTGCTCGGCGAGGCGGCCGACCCCGAGGTCGATGCGGTGACGCGTCAGGTGGCGAAGGAGTCGCCGGAGATCGAGCGCGTGCTCAACGTGCTCACGATGCAGCAGGGCCCCGGCGAGGTGCTCGTGCACGTCAAGATCGCCTTCGTCGCCGCCTGCAGCATCGAGGAGGTGTGCGGGGTCATCAACGCGTTCGAGGACCGCCTCCGCCGGGCGCGGCCCGAGATCCGGTGGGTGTTCGTCGAGCCCGACATCGTGAAGACGCCATCGCAGCTCCAGGCGAGCGCCTGGGGCGGAGCGGCGGGAGCGAAGGCCGGCCTGCAGCGGCCCGCGCTCTGAGGTACGATCCAGGGCGCGATGAGCAGTGTGCGGCCGAAGCGCGCCGGCGACGGTCTGACCGGTGATCCCCTGAGCCCCGAGGAGGGGTTCGTGCTGTCACGCATCGATGGGAACCTCTCGGTCGACGATCTCGGGATCCTGACCGGGATGGGCGGCGCGCAGGTCGAGGAGATCGTCTCGCGGCTCGCCTCGCGCGGGGCGGTGGTGCTCGACGCGGGCGGCGCGGCGCCCCCGGAGCGCGCGCTGGAGGAGGTGAGCCCCGCATCCCTCGCCGACTTCGCGGCGTCGCTGTCGGTCGCCGAGGACGAGGTGGATGACGGCGCGGTGCCGCTCGCCACGCGGAGCGCCCGCCCTGCGCCGCGGCCTGCGGAGGCGAACGAGCTCGTCGAGCTCGGGCCCGAGCACGAGGTGCACGAGGAGGACGCGCCGGCCGAGAGCGAGGACGACGAACGCGCCGCCAACGCCGCCGCCGACGCCGAGGAGTCCGAGGAGCTTCGCAGCGCGAACGAGCAGGATTACCGGAAGATCTACGAGACGCGTTTCCACGCGCTGCCCCCCGACGCACGGGTCGGGCTCGCGAAGGTCGCGCACGGCAGCGATCTGCTCGCGCTGTGCCTCGACGTGGATCCCCGGGTGGTCGCCGCGGTGCTCGAGAACCCGACGTGCGGCCTGTCGCACGTGCGGCTCATCGCGCTGCACCATCGCACCGCCACCGGGCTCGAGATCATCACGCGGCGCACCGAGCTCCTTCGCGACATGCTCGTCGAGCGGCGGCTCCTCAAGAACCCGATGTCGGGCGACACGGTGCTCGGCCGCGTGCTCGGGAGCAAACGCCTCTTCCAGACCTACAAGATCGCGATCGACCGCGACGTGCCCGAGCTCACGCGCGTGAAGGGCCGCGGCTTCCTCCGTCAGAAGTGGGGAAAGGCGGCGTCCGACGAGCGGGCCGACCTGATCCTGAAGACCGAGGGCCGCTGTCTCGTGCTGATGACCGGCTGCACCTTCGACGCGCGCACCACGAGCATCCTGTGTGGCAAGCAGTACAACTCGATCCTGTTCATCCAGAACTACGCAAAATTCCCGGCGACCCCGCCGGCGCTGCTGGCGCACCTGTACAAGACCCCGTTCGTCCGCAAGATCCCGCCGCTCCGCAAGCTCCTCCTGCAGCACCCGAACATGCCGGGCGAGGTGAAGCGGCAGGGGTGAGACGCGCGGCTAGTTCGTCGGGAACGACATCGGGATGGTCAGCGTACGGCCCGGGCACTTCGAGGCGTCGGGGAGCGGGGTGGCCTTCAGGACCTTCAACATGCACTGCGTGACGGCGTCGGGGAGCGTCTTCTCGGCGACCTTCGTGGACTTCACCTTGCCGGTGGGGCCGATCTCGACCGCGAGGCGGACCGTGCCCGTGAGGTTCGGGTCCTTCTTCTTGCCCTGCGCGTAGCAGTCCTTCAGCTTCGGCCGGGCGCGCTTCTCGAAGTCGACGCCCACCGGCGTGCAGTCGTCGGGCGGCGACGCCGGGCCGGAGGACGCCGAGGACGACGACGACGCGGCCGGCGCAGGCGCGCTGCCGGCGTCGAGCTCCGCGAGGTCGGCCGGGTTCACCTCGGCGAACGTCTCGGGCGGCGCCGCGTCCTTCGCGTGGGTGCTCGCCGCGGGCTTCTTGCCGCCGCCACACGCGCCGCACGCGAGAAGGACGAGAGCGAGGACGGAGGAGACAGACAGACCGGGGCGCATGGCCCCGAGTCTACCTCAGCTCTGCGGCAGCGAGCGGCTCGACCCGGGCGCCGCCGGAACCACCGAAGGCGACGCGCTGGGAAGCGCCGCGGCCGATGGCGGCGGAGGCGCCACGCCCGGTGAGGTCGACGACGATCCCGGCGAGAGCACCGGAGCCACCGCTCCGGCGATCATCGGCGGCGCGACGCTCCGGGCCGGCAGGACCGCGGGCGGAACGGACGTGACGCCCGGCACCCAGGTGTCGAGGCCGAGCGGGGCGAACACCTCGCGTCCGACCGACGAGAGCGGCTGGAGCCGGCTCACGAGCTGCTCCTTCTTCAGGTAGACCTCCTCGCGGCGGCCGCCGTCGTGCTCCTGCTTCAGCGACAGCTCGAACTCGTTCGGGCTGCGCTTCGCGATCTCCTGCACGGTGGGCGCGAACATCGCGACGAGGCGCACCACGAACGGAATGACGAGGCCGCCCTCGAAGACCGGCGTGCCGTCGAGGCTCACCGTGAGGAGCTGCTCCTTGCTGTCGAGCACGTCGAGCGAGGCGCTGGCGATGGCGACCCAGAGCCGATCGAGCGACGCCGCGTCGGAGCTCGCGAGCTGACCGTCGAGCGCCTCGGCGTTGGTCGCGTTCGGATGCTCGACGGTGCCGGTGATGCCCTGCTCGGTGCGGCGAAGCTCGAAGTGGAGCGTCTCGCGCTCGGTGAGCTTGCGACGGATGGTGAGCCCGAACGTCTGGTCCGACAGGTCGAACTGGGTGATCACCCAGTCATCGACGCTCACGAGCTTGGGGGTGACGGTGCCGCGCAGCCAGCTCTTGTCGACGCCGACCGACAGCTCGATGCCCGGCGCGAGCTCGCCGACCCGGCGCGGCATCGACCACGTCGAGGAGCGCGACGTGCCGACCGCGAAGGCGGTCTGGATGCCGTCCGGGTTGTCGAAGATCGCGCTCATCGTGTTCTGCGCGTCCTTGCCCTCGACGACGAGCTGCATCGAGATGCGGCTCGCGAGGACCGGCAGGCGCGCGGCACGCAGGAAGGTCTCGAGCTGCGTCCGCTGCTCCTGGACGCGGCGGTCGTTGTCGCCGCGGACCTGGGCGTGCTCCCGCTCGTTGGTGGTGCTGGCGGTGCGCCGGTGCTCGTCCACGTACGACGACGCGAAGCCGGCGACCTGGCGCGCGTACTCCAGCGCGTGGACGTGCTGGACCTTCTGGGCGGTCTCCTGCACGGCGCGCATGACGACGTTGTGGAACTGCTCGAGCGCCTCGAGCCCTTTGATGCGCGCGTTCCCCATCTCCTCGGCGCGCACCGCGCTCTCGCGAGCATCGCTCTCGAGCTGCACGATCCGCGTCGCCGAGGTCATGAAGACCTCGAGCGTCGCGAGGAAGTTGTAGTTCAGCGGGAACGGCGCCGAGTCTCCATAGAGGAAGCGCATCGTGTTTCTACCGTATCATGGTCCGGTGCCTTCGAGGTCCGAAGCGCCGCGCCCGTTCGCGGCGAGGCTCGCGCGCCTCGTCCTGGGGCTGGCGTGCATCGTTCTGGCTGCAGGATGCACGGATCGTGCATCGGCCGGGCCGGTCCGGGAGCTCGCGGTCCCCGCCTGGACGTCGGAGCTCCCCGGACGGGCCGCGCCCCTCGGCGTGACGCTGCCCATCCACCTGGACGCGCTCCTGCCGCGCAGCCCGGTGGCGTACACGCTGCGCGCGCGGGTCGAGGTGCCCGAGGACATGCGCGGGCTGCCGCTCACGCTGGTCGTGCCCCACCTCTGGGCGCTCGCCACCCTGCGGGTCGACGGGAACCTGGCGACGCCGATCGACGCCGGCAGCCTCGATCGCTACCGCGCCTCGAACCCGCACCGCTGGCGCGTCACCGAGGATGCCTCGCGCGACGGCCACCTCGACCTCGAGCTCGTGATCGCCCACCGCTTCGTGCAGAGCGCGTGGATCGATGGCGCGCCGGTGCTCACCACCGATCTCCGCGGCGGAGCGCGCCTCGAGATCATCCACCAGATCGTCGTCGCGGCGGCGATCGGCGCGCTCGCCGCCGGGCTCGTGGTGGCGCTGCTCTACGGCGTGCTCTTCGTGTCGCTGCGCGATCGGCGCCGCGCCGTCTACGGGTGGTTCGCGCTCGGGGCGGTCTGCGGCATGCCCTACCCCGCCTTCCTCCTCGGCATCGGTCAGCCGGTGCTCGGGGTCCACGAGGTGCCCTTCATGATGGCGGCGCTCGGCCTCGGGTCGATCGCCGCCATGTTCTTCGCGCGCGCCTACGTCGGAGAGCCGCCGCCGAGCCGTCTCTGGTTCGCGGCCTTCGGAGCGCTCGTGGTGGCCGCGGTGGTCGCCCGCAGCCCGTTCGTCGCCATGCTGGTCCTCGGGCCGCTCGTCCTTCTCCTCACCTTCGCGAACGCCGTCGCGCAGCTCGTGTTCCTCGCGCGTTGGGGACGCGAGAAGCGGACGCAGCGCGTCTTCGTTCACGCGCTCGCCCTCGCGTGGCCGCTCACGGTCCTGCTCGGGCTCCCCGATCTCCTCGCGTGGCTCGGCCAGGGGGAGCTCACGTCGGGCGTGCGCACCGCGTGCCTCGGCATCCTCGGGATCTCGCTCTACCAGGCGACCGCGCTCACGCGGGAGCACCTCGTCTCGCTGAAGCGCGCGGGCGAGCTGAACGCGGAGCTCGAGGAGCGGCTCGCGCTGCTCGCGGCGAAGAACCGCGAGGTCGAGCTCCTCAACGACGAGCTCCGTCGCCAGATCGCCGCGCGCAGCCGCGAGCTCGCCGAGAAGCTGGCGAGCCGCGGGGACGAGGAGCTCGGGCCGCCGCCGGAGCTCTCCTCGGGCGACGTCATCGAGGACCGGTACCGCGTCGTCTCCGTCCTCGGCGCGGGCGGCATGGGCACCGTGTACGAGGTCGAGCGACTCTCCGACCAGAAGCACTTCGCCCTCAAGGTGCTGGCGGCCGGCGGCGGCGGCGAGGCGCGGGCGCGGTTCGCGCGCGAGGCGCAGATCGTCGCGAACGTCAGCCATCCGAACGTGATCTCGATCGTCGACATCGACGTCGCCGAGGAGGGCTTCATCTTCCTCGTGATGGAGCTCGTCGCGGCCGGCAAGACGCTCCACGACGTGCGCCGGCGCGAGCACGACGTGCCGTGGAGCCTCGGCGTCCTCGCCCAGGTCGCGGCCGGGATCGATGCGGTGCACGAGGCCGGCATCATCCACCGTGATCTGAAACCTGGAAACATCCTCTTCTCGCGCGGCGATGACGGGCGGCGGCCGCTCGTGAAGATCACCGACTTCGGCATCTCGAGCCTCGCGCCGGACGGGACGCGCATCTCGGCGATGGAACGGGCCGCGATGATCGCGCAGCACGCGGGCGACCACGACGAGCTCGATCCCTTCTCGGTGCGCCCGCCGCCTCCGGTGCGCGTCTCCGACCTCGAACGCGCGCGGGCCGCGCCGGCGACGGGACCGCGCGCGTCGGCGCCGCCCGACTCCGAGACCGGCGTCATCACGAGCGTCCGCCCCGAGGCGCTCCCGACCACGCACGTCGACGAGGACGCGCTCACCGAGGTGGCGACCGAGCGCGAGCACCGGGCGCCGCCCCCCGACGCCTCGTCCGCCAGCGCGCCCGCTGCAGGACGGCCGCGCAGCAAGCGCGTCCCCGACACCCCGCTCACCGAGGCCGGCCTCATCTTCGGCACGCCGCAGTACATGGCCCAGGAGCTGACGACCGGCACGAAGAACGCGACGCGCGCGTCCGACGTGTTCAGCCTCGGGATCATCGCGTTCGAGGTGCTCACCGGGAAGCGCCCCTTCGCGGAGGCGCCCGTCACCGCGAAGCTGAACGGCCACGAGCTGCCCCGTGCCTACCCGTTCGCGGAGGCCTGCCCCACGCTTCCCGCCGCCATCGGAGCGCTGCTCGATCGGACGCTCTCGCACGACCCGCGCGACCGCCCGACGGCGAAGGAGCTCGCGATCGCCCTGCGCGAGGCGGCCCAGCTGCTCGCCGGCCTCGAGGCCTAGCGCCCGCGTTTCTCGACGAGACGCTTCCGGAGGAGGACGGCGTTCGAGCGAGCGCGACGGCTCTCCTGCAGCTGCGCGAAGACCCCCTGGCGGGCGGCGCGCTCGGCCCGCTCGGTCTCGAGCTTCTCCCACGAGCGGTACCGCTCCTCGGAGATCGTACCGGCCGCGATGGCGGCGCGGATCGCGCAGCCGGGCTCGCTCACGTGGCGGCAGTCCGTGTACTTGCACGCGACGCTGAGCTCGGCGACGTCGGCGAAGGCGCGCTCGGCGTCCTCGTCCGCGGCGCCCGCTTGCCAGGGCTTGAGCTCGCGCATCCCCGGCGTGTCGACGAGCAGGCCCGCGCCCGGCACCGCGAAGAGCGCGCGGCGCGTCGTCGTGTGGCGCCCGCGCTTGTCGTGCTCGCGGACCGCGCCCTCCGGCTGGGCGGGGCGGCCGAGCAGCGCGTTGACGAGCGCCGACTTGCCGACGCCGGAGGAGCCCACGAGCGCCGCGGTGCTTCCCGGAGGCATCGCGGCCCGGAGCTCGCCCAAGCCCTGACCGGTGCGCGCGCTCGTGAGCAGGGTCGGCCCCATGCCGGCGCTGCGGGCGGCGAGCGCCTCCGCCTCCTCGGTGAGGTCGGCCTTCGTGACGACGATGAGGGCATCGGCGCCGCTGGTCGCGATGGCGACGAGGTAGCGCTCGAGGCGCCGCTCGTTGAAGTCGCCGTCGACCGAGGTGACGACGAGCACGCGGTCGACGTTGGCGGCGATGGCCTGCGGCTCGGACCGCTCGCCCGCCGCCTGCCTCACGAAGGCGGTGCGCCGCGGGAGGATCCGCTCGAGGACCACGTCCTCCGAGCCGGCGACGGTCGCGCCCACGAGCGCCCAGTCGCCGACCGCGATGCCGCCCTCCGGCGCGTCGCGGAGCGCCCGGCCACGGAGCGTGATCATCTGCGGCTCGGCGTGAGGCAGCCACACCTCGACGTGTGCACTGTACACGGACGCGACGCGCGCCGGACGCAGCCCGAGGGCGCGATCCTCGTCGGTCACGTGCTCGGCGACCCGCGCGGACCAGCCGAGCTCTTCGAGCGAGAGCGTCACCGGCCCAGGTTTGCATTCCCGCCCCGACCCGGCAAGCGGGGTGCGGCCGCGTGGCAGGATGATCGGATCGTTCGCATGGTCGACGCCTTGGCCCGGAGCCGGACCCGGGTCCGTGCTTCCCTGAGGCGAGGGCCCGTGAATCACGGCGGATCCCGCGCCTCGGCGAGCGGCACGCGCGCTGCAGCAGACCCGCTCGATGTCCGAAACGCCGTCGCTCGCGAGCCGCCTCACCCTTTCGCCGCGCCACATCCCGGGGCGCTCGCTGTTCGTCGCCCGCGCCGCCGCGTACTTCAGCGTCTCGGGCGGGCCGAAGGTCGACCTCGCCTCGAAGGGCCCGCTCCGGCGCATCTTCCAGCGGCTCGTCGAGGCGCACCGCGAGCAGCCGCTGCGCGGCCTCACCGTCGCCGAGGTGTGGGCGGCCGGGTGGCCGGGCGAGGTCACCGTCGATCCCGCGGGCCGCGTCTACTCGGGCATCTCGAAGCTGCGGCGGCTCGGGCTCGCCGATGTCGTCCGGCGCAGCGACGCCGGCTACCAGCTCGATCCGCGGGTGTGCGTCCTCGAGGAGGTCGCCGTGTTCACGCGGCTCGCGTCCTGATCAGTTGCACTTCACGAGCGGCGCGAGCGGGGCGAAGTCGTAGCCGTCGGGCGTCACCGCATCGACGTCGGTGAGCGCCGCCTCGAGCGCCGCCTTGATCATCGCGTGCGTCTGGTTCAGCTTCGACGCCGCGCTGTCCTCGGCGACGCACAGGAACTTCGCCGTGCCGCAGAGGGTGATCGACTCGCACCCGGGCGCCGTGGGCGCGGCGGGCTCGAGGGCCTTGTCGCCGAAGAGCACGCGCCCACCGACAATGGTGAGGCGCACGTCCTTCGGCCGCGCGGCGACGATCGACGCGTACGGGTCGGCGCTCGCCGCGGTGACGACCATGAGGTCGGCGAGCCCGCCCACGACGAGGCTCCCGATCCGGCCGGTGAGCCCGAGCGCGGCGGCGGCGCTGGTCGTCGTCATCGCCACGAGCTCGCGCGCGCCGAGCCGGTTGCCGAAGTGAGCGTCGTCCCACGCGTCGGCGAAGCGCAGCTCGTCGAGCAGGTTCTGGCTGCCGCCCATCGACCAGTCCGGCGCGAGCGCGATGCCGACCCCGGCGTCGAGCGCGGCCGGGATGTCCGTCGTCGTCCCGTAGAGGGCGACGTTGGAGGCGGGCGACCACGTGAGCCTCATGCCCGCGGCGGCCATCTGCGTGAACTCGGCGCTGCCGAACGCTGTGCCGTGGGTGATCGTCGTCTGGCCGGCGTAGAGGCATCCCGCCGAGGTCGACGCCGTGCCGAGCCGCGCGAACTCGGCGCGCGCGGCCTCGTCGGTGCCCTCGCCGACGTGGATCAGGTACGCGTCGGTCTTGCCTGACGTGTAGTTTGCACATACCCCGTCGGCCGCCGACTTCGAGGGCGGAAACAGCGCGCTCGTCTGCACCTTGTCCTGCCCGAGGCCGCTCTGGACGGCGTCGATGCTGCGCGCAACGGAGCCGAAGCAAGCCGAGGTGGTCCCGGCCAGCCCGACGATCGAGGTCGTGCCGGCGACGAGCCCCTTCAGCTCACCCCACTTGTCCATCTCGCACTTCAGGCTGCCGGGCCCGTCGTACGTCGACGGGCACCAGGTGGGCTTGCCCTGCGAGGCGTCCTCGAGGCACTGCTTCACGTCGAGCATCGCCTGGTAACGCGGCTCGGCGGTCCACGCGTTGTGGTTCGTGTACGTCTGCGAGGGCAGCCAGTCCTGATCGTCGAAGATGTCGAACAGGATGTGGTTGTGCGTGTCGATGAGGCCGGGGGCGATGACGCCGTGGGTGTCGATGATCGTCGCGCCCGTCGCGCCCACCTGACCCTGGCAGCCGAGGCCGGGGGCCACGCACGTGATGAGCGTCCCCTCGACCAGCACCTGTCCGGCGAAGCTCGCCGCGCCCGTCACGACCGTACCGTTCAGCAGGATGCGGTCGGCAGCGCCAGGCGTGACCGTCGCCGGCTCACCGCCGGGAAGGCCGCCGTCGCTCGCGTCCACGTCGGGGCCGGCGTCGGTCTCCGCCGCGTCGCCGACCGCGGCCTCGGGGGCTCCGGCGTCGGTCTCACCACCATCGCTCGCGGGCGGCGGCGGGGGCGGCGGTGACGCACCCCCCGGGAGGTCGGCCGAGCCGCACGCGGCCACGACGAGGAGGGAGCAGACCGCGGCGAACAGACGAACGCGCGGCATCGTGACGATCGTACGCGCCCGGCCCCCTGCCCTCCCCCGGGATCACGAGCGCGGTCGAAGAACGCGGGGGCCATGTGGTATCGAAGGGCATGTCGACCTCGCCGCGCTCGCGCGTCTCGTCCGTCCTCCTCCTCGGCCTTCTCGTGGTCGCCGGCGCGCCGTTCGGCTGCTCGCGGAGCACGCAGGAGGAGGAGCCCCGGCCGAGCAGCCGCCAGACGCAGCAGCTCGACGAGGCGGTGGCATCGGCCGCCCACGCCGCTGCCGCCGCCTCCTCCGCGGCGGTGCTCGCACGGGGCACGGCTCCGCAAGCGTCGACCCAGGCGGCGCCCGACGCGATCGCGGCGCAGCACGTCCTCGTCGCGTACAAGGGGGCCGAGCGCGCCCCCAAGGGCGTGACGCGGTCGAAGGACGAGGCAAGGAAGCGCGCCGCCGAGGTGGTGACGAAGGCGAGGGCCGGCGAGGACTTCAGCAAGCTCGTCGCCGAGTACTCGGACGATCCCGCCGCGAAGGAGCGCCAGGGCAGCCTCGGCAAGTTCACGCGGGACAAGATGAACAAGGCGTTCAGCGACGCCGCCTTCGCCCTCGGCGTCGACCAGACGAGCGACCCGGTCGAGACGCCGTTCGGGTTCCACGTGATCCGCCGGAACCAGTGATAAGGTCTCGAGGTGCGTCTGCGCCTCACGGTTTTCGCCTTCTCGACCGGCCTTTGCGTCCTCGGCGCCGCCGGCGCGTGCAGCTCCTTCGGCGGTGAAGGCGAAGGCGGCGACGTCGTCCCCGACGCCTCGGGGCGCGACGCCGACGAAGTGGACGCAGTCGCCACGCGCGACGCGGCAGCGGCCGACGCGGAGGCAGGGCCGCTCGGTCCGTTCTGCGCGCGTCGGTCGGAGCCCGCCGCGCTGTGCGCCGACTTCGAGGACGGACGCGCGTTCACCGCCGCGATCGGGCCCACCACCGGGACCGGCGTCATGGCCGTCGAGGACGCGGGGTTCGAGAGCGCGCACGCACTCCACGCGTTCTCACCGCAGAGCGGCACGATCATCTACGCATCCGCCGATACGCCGAAGGCAGGATCCCACTCGCGCACGCTCAGCTACGCGATGCGCATCGCGGCGAGCGTCGGGACGAGCGCGGTCACCACGGACCTCGTCCTCAACAAGGATGCGCCCATCACGTGCCGCTTCGGGCTCCGGCTGGGCAGCGACGTGAGCCGCGACCAGCTTGAGCCCGTCGGGCCGAGCGGGCAGTCGATGGGCAACGTCCCGATCACGCACAACCCGGCGAACGGCACGTGGTTCCGCGTGTCACTCAGGCTGTCGACCACCACCGCGGCCGGGGTCGCCTCGGCGAGCCTCGTCGCGCGCGTCACGATCGACGGGGCCGACGCCCTGAGCGCCGGCGAGGTGGTCACCAACTGCCCGTCGAGCACGCTGAACGCCGCCCCGGATCTGCTGCAGCTCGGCGTCAAGGACGTCGACAACTTCGGCGGCGACGTGTTCTTCGACGACGTGCTGCTCCAGGGCGACTGACCTCAGAGATTCACCGTTCGCATGCCCGCCTCGGCATAGCGCGGTCCCTCGGCGGCGCCGCGCGGGAAGACCCCCTCGATGGCCGCGAGGTCCTCGGCGGTGAGCCGCACGTCGAGCGAGCCGACGTTCTGCTCGAGATACGTGCGGCGCTTCGTGCCCGGGATGGGGACGATGAAGGGCTGCTGTGCGAGCACCCAGGCGAGAGCGAGCTGCGAGGCGGTGGCGCCCTTCTGCTTCGCGAGCTCCTCGACCTTCGCGACCAGCGCCAGGTTCCTCGCGAAGGCCTCGCCCGCGAAGCGCGGATTCGTCCGGCGGAAGTCGTCTGCGGCGAGGTCCTCGGGCTTCTTGATCTGCCCGGAGAGGAAGCCGCGGCCGAGCGGGCTGTAGGCGAGGAAGCCGATGCCGAGCTCGCGGCACGTGGCGAGGATGTCGTCCTCGGGGTCGCGGCTCCACAGCGAGTACTCCGTCTGCACCGACGCGATCGGGTGCACGGCATGGGCACGGCGCAGCGTCGCCGAGCTCGCCTCGGAGAGCCCGATGGCGCGCACCTTTCCGGCCTTCACGAGGGAGGCGAGCGCCTCGACCGACTCCTCGATGGGCGTCGCCGGGTCCACGCGGTGGAGCTGGTAGAGATCGATGACGTCGGTTCCGAGGCGCTTCAGGCTGCCCTCGCACGACGCCTTGATGTACGCGGGCGTGCCGTTGATACCGCGCTTGGTCGGGTCGTTGGGGTCGCGGACGATCCCGCATTTCGTGGCGACGAGGAACTGCTCACGCTTGCCGGCGATGGCTTTGCCGACGAGCTCCTCGTTGGTGTGCGGACCGTACATGTCCGCGGTGTCGAGGAGGTTCACGCCGAGCTCGAGGCTGCGGTGGATGGTTGCGATCGACTCGGCGTCGTCGCGCGTGCCGTAGAAGTCGCTCATGCCCATGCAGCCGAGGCCGAGCGCCGGGACCTCGAGGGTGCCGAGCTTGCGGGTGGGAACGGTCGTCATGCTTTCTTCTCCTCTTCGATGGCTCAGCGGGCGTGACCGCGCTGGGTGAACTTCATGACCTGCTGGCCGACCATGCGTAGCTGCTCGTGCATGGCGGGCACGCTGCAGGGCCCGCCCGGGGCGAACGTCGCCTCCGTCGTGTTGATCGCGGCGCCGAGCGGCGTCGGCCAGCCGCGCAGCGCGTGCACCACGTCGCGGAGGGACGTCATCGTCGTCATCGTGGCCTGCCAGCCCCCGCCGGTGGCGATGCAGCCGACCGCCATCCCGTCGAGGTACGGACGCGCGTCGGTGCGCGTCTCCTCCAGCCAGTCGAGCGCGTTCTTGACGAGGCCCGAGATGGCGCCGTGATAACCGGGCGAAGCGATGATGAGCGCGTCGGCGCCGCGGACCTCGCCGAGCAGCCGCGCCGGCGCCGCGGCCAGCTCCTGACCGGGCGGGCCCGGCCGGTACATCGGAAGATCGAGCGCGTCGGCGCCGAGGAGCGACGTCTCCGCGCCCAGCTCGGCGCACGCCGCGAGCGCGATGCGGAGGGCCTGCTCGGTCGACGATTGCGGGCGATGGGTCCCGCCGAGACCAACGACGCGGATGCTCATGACGTCATGCCTTCCTTCACGTGCCACTCCAGCTGGGCGGGCGCTTCTCGGCGAAGGCGCGCGCGCCCTCCTTCGCGTCGGCGCTGCCGAGCACCTCGTCGACGATGGCGCGCTGACGGGCGAACTGCTCACCGGGCGGCCAGCTGCGCGCCCCGGCGACGATCGCCTTCGAGGCCGCCACCGCGAGCGGCCCGTTCGCGGCGATCTTGCGGGCGAGCTCGCGCGCGCCGTCGAGCGCGCCGCCCTTCGGGGTGAGCACGTTGACGAGGCCGTGCCGGTGGGCCTCGGTCGCGGGGTAGAAGTCGCCGGTGAGGATCCACTCGAGGGCGACGTTCGGCGGCAGCCGCGACGGCAGGCGGAGGAGGCCGCCCGCGCCGGCGACGAGGCCGCGCTTCGTCTCGGGCAGGCCGAGCTTCGCGTCCTCGGCGGCGACCACGAGATCGCACGCGAGCACGATCTCGAACCCGCCCGCGAGCGCGTAGCCCTCGACCGCGGCGAGCAGCGGCTTCTTCGGCGGCGCCTCGACGAGCCCCGCGAAGCCGCGGCCGGGGACATGCGGACGCTCGCCGCCGAGGAACGCCTTCAGGTCCATGCCCGCGCTGAAGGTGCCGCCGGCGCCGGTCAGGATTCCGATGACGAGGGAGGGGTCGCCGTCGAGCTGGTCCATCGCGCGCGCGATGCCCTCCGCGACGGCGCGGTTGATGGCGTTCCGCGCGTGCGGACGGTTGATGGTGACGAGGAGCACCGCCCCCTCGCGGGTGACCTCGACCTCGCTCTCCATGGGCGCACTATAGCCCGGGTCAGACCGGGTGGAGCCAGGCGGCGTGCGCCGGGTCCTCGCCGGCGAGCACGCGGCGGAGGCGGTCCGACAGGCGCCGCGTCAGCGGTCCCTCGCGACCGTCGCCGAGCGAGCGTCCGTCCACCTCGCCGACGGCGCGCAGCGGAAGCGGCGTGCCCGTGAAGAAGGCCTCGTCGGCCTCGGTCAGGGCACGTGCGGGCAGCGAGACCTCCTCGGCGCGGAGCCCCTCCTCGCGCGCGAGCTCGAGGACCGTCGCCCTCGTGATCCCGGGGAGCACGCTGCCGAGCGCCGGCGTGCGGATGACGCCGTCCTTCACCACGAACACGTTCGCGACCGGCGCCTCGGCAAGGTTGCCGTCGCGATCGAGCAGCACCACGTCGTCGGCGCCCGCCGCCTGCGCCCGTCGACGAGCGAGCATCGGACCGAGATACGCCGCCGCCACCTTCGCCTCGGGCGGGAGCACGTCGGCGCTCGCCTTCCGCGCGTCATCGAACATGGCGACGCGGAGCGGCCGCGCCGGGGCGGTGTCCTCGAGCAGCTGCGCCGCGACCACCACGCGGGTGCGCGCGTCGCGGGGCAGGAGGTCGGACTCGCCCGAGGCATAGAGCACCGACCACCGCACGAGGCCCGCCTCGCCCCCGCAGCGCGCGACCACCAGGGCCGCCGCGTCGACGAGCGCGGGCACGTCGAAACCGACCCCGAGCCCCACGATGCGTGCAGATTGCACCAGTCGCTCGACGTGCTCGCGCGGGCGGAAGAGCGCCACGCCGTGCCGCGTGCGGTGGAAGGAGCCCACGTCGAACACGAGGCTCCCGCGCTGCGCCGCATGGCCCAGCAGGGGCGTCGTCGCCGCGCTGACGTCGACGAGCTCGCCGTCGAGCCACAGGAGAGGCGCGGTGATCGCCACGTCAGCGGCGGCGTCGCCGGCGGCGGGCGCCGAGGCCGACCGCGGCGATGGCCAGCGCGGTCCCGGCGGTGCCGAGCGGCGACGACGTGCCCGAGGACGTGGAGCAGCCCGCGTTGGCGATGGTGGGGCTGTCATCGGCGCCGTGTCGCGTGGGACGGCTCGGCAGGGAGTTCTCCTCGCCGGACTCGTCGTCGGCGCTCGACTCGCCGTAGTCGCCGGTCTCCTCGCCCTCGGGGACGGGCGCCTCGGCGCCGCTGTCCACGTCGGGCGCCGCGTCGCTTTCCGGGGCGGCGTCGGGCGGCGGGCTCGAGGCGTCGGGCGGCGGGGTCGAGGCGTCGGGCGGCGGGCTCGAGGCATCGGGCGGCGGGCTCGAGGCGTCGGGCACGGTGCTCGCGTCGGCGCTCCCGTCGTCGGCCGTGGAGCCGTCGTCGGTGCCGGCGTCCGCGGTCATGGATCCTGCGTCGGTGCCGTCGTCCGCGTCCGTCGGCTCGAACCAGAGGGCGGTGTTGGCCGCCGCCTCCTCGGTGAGCTCGACGTGCAGGTGATCGATGTGCGGGACGGGTCCGCCGTAAGGGACGTCGTTGGTGCCGTTCGACCGCCACATCGAGCGATCCCAGATGACGAGCTGGACGCCCGCGGCCTGCGCGTTGCGCACGAGCCAGTTGGCGACCTTGTCGCCCTTCGGGTTGGGCTTCCCGGCCACCATCGGGATGAAGACGTCGAGCGCCCGCCCCGTGCCGTGCACGCTCATGCGGCCGACGTCGGCAGTGTTGCGCCGGCACGCGTAGCCGCCGACCGAGCTGATGGTGCCGAACGAGTCCATCAGGAGCTCGCCGAGGATGCGGCCGCCCGGTCGCAGCTTGCCTCCGCAGGCGGCAGCGGTGGTCCACTTCGGGGCGGGGTCGTAGACGAGGCGGACCTTGGCGCCGGCGGCCTTGACGTCCGAGGGCAGCGTCCAGCGCCCGTTGCTCGCGGCGGCAGCGCTCGAGTCGTCGTCCTCGACGGACCCCGAGCAGGCGGCGACCGCCGCGACGAGGACGCTCAGGGCGGCGCCGGTGATCCACCGGGCCACTCGCCCGCGATCCAGGGGCCCCGCCTCGATCGTCAGGGAATCACGGGAGATCAGGGGTGCCGAACCGGTGTTGCGCGAGCCCACGCACAATGTGCGAGCACGGCTCGTGCCGGCCGCAGGCGACCCGGCTGACCCGTGCTAAGGAGGGCGTCCCCGTCATGACCGAAAAACAAGACTCGTTCGCCGCCATGTTCGAAGAGGCCTCCGTCCCCGCGCGCAAGCGTCGGGAGGTGCGCGTTGGCGACCGTCTGGAAGCGGTCGTCGTCCAGGTCGGCCGCGACGCGGTCTTCGTCGAGCTCGACGGAAAGCAGCAGGCGTTCCTCGAGGCCGCGGAGCTCCGCGACGAGGACGGCACGATGAGCGTGAAGGAGGGCGACAAGGTCACCGCCCACGTCATCGAGATCGACGAGGCGCGGGGCGCCATCCGCCTCGGTCGCTCGATGGGCAAGCCGGGCAGCGTCGCGGCGCTCGAGCAGGCGAAGGCGGCGGGCGTCGCGGTCGAGGGCAAGGTCACGAACGTCAACAAGGGCGGCCTCGAGGTCGAGCTCGCCGGCGTCCGCGCCTTCGTGCCGATGTCCCAGATCGACGCGCGCCGCATCGAGGAGGCCGAGGCCAAGGCGCTCGTCGGCCAGTCGCTCCGCTTCCTCGTCACCGACATCAAGGACGGCGGCAAGAACGTCGTCCTCTCGCGCCGCGCGCTCCTCCAGCGCGAGGCGAACGAGTCGGCGACGCGCGCGCTCAGCGACATCGTCCCGGGCGCGGTCCTCCGCGGCACGGTCACGGGCGTCCGCGACTTCGGCGCGTTCGTCGACCTCGGCGGGCTCGAGGGCCTCATCCCGCGCTCCGAGGTCTCGCACGACCGCAGCGTCCAGCTGAACGACGCGCTCAAGGCGGGCGACACCGTCGAGGTGCAGGTCCGCGAGGTGAAGGACGTCGAGGCGGCCCGCCCCGGGGCGCCCACGAAGAAGATCACGCTGTCGCTGAAGGCGCTCACCGCCGACCCGTGGGCCGAGCTCGACATCGCGGAGGGGCGCGTCATGAAGGGCACGGTCGTGCGCAGCACCGAGTTCGGTCGCTTCGTGCGCCTCGCCCCGGCCATCGAGGGCCTGCTCCACGTCTCCGAGCTCGGCAAGGCCACGAAGGCGGACGAGGGCGAGGAGATCCTCGTCGTCGTGAAGAAGATCGACAAGGTCGCGAAGAAGGTCTCGCTGGTCCTCGCGCCCGATGGCGCCGAGGCGGGCTCGACGATCGCCGGCGCCGGGACCGTCTCGGTGAAGGTCAACGCGGTCGTCACGGGCGTCGTCGAGCGCATCGAGACGTACGGCGTGTTCGTCCAGATCGACGGCACCAAGGGCCGCGCCGGTCGCGGGCTCGTGCCGGTCGGCGAGCTCGGCGTCGCGCGCGGCACCGACCTCCGCAAGGTGTTCCCCGAGGGCACGAAGGTGACCGCCAAGGTGCTGGAGACCGGCGAGGGCCGCCTCCGCCTGTCGGTCAAGGGCGCGAAGGACGCCGAGGAGCGCGCCGACTTCGAGGCGGCGCGCGGGCGGGCCAATGCGCCGGCGTCGCTCGGCACGTTCGCGGACCTCCTGAAGGGCCGCAAGCTGTAGGTCGGCGTCGCGCTACTCGGTGATCTGCTTGAGGGCCGCGATGACGTCGGGCTCGTCGAGCAGGTCGCAGGCGAAGAGGTCGCCGACGCGCTGCAAGCTGGCGTGCGTCGGGACCTTCCCGGCGCGGATGCCGCGGGCGATCTGATCGGCGGACACGGGGCCGACGGGATCGGCATCGTCGACCCACACCATGAACTGACGGACCTGCAGGCCGGGTGAGGCCGAGGAGGGCACGGCGGAAGGCGGCGGCGGCTCGCTCTCGAGGCTGACCGCCTTGAGGGCGGCGACCATGTCCGGGACGTCCAGCAGGTCGGTCCAGAAGAGATCGCGCTCGTGGTGACGCACGCTCGCGTCGCTCGGCACCTTGCCGGCGCGGAGGCCGCGCGCGACCTGGTCGGCGGAGACCGGGCCGACCGGCTCGCCGCCGTCGACCCAGACCAGCCACACCGGCTCGAGGAGCTTCGGGTCGACCGGCGGGGCCGCGACCGCCGTGCGCAGACCGACGAACGAGTGAGGCCGCGTGATCTTGCGGATCCTCGGGACGTCTCTGCGGACAGGCCTCATGCGAGGCGCAAACGGTAGCTCCGTCCTCGACCTTGTCGATTTCAAAGGCGTCTCCGCCGACCTTCTGGCGCGCGACGTTCGCTGCTAGACGTCGCGGATGCATCCTTCCGTTCGGCGCCTCTTTCCTGCGGCCCTCGGGCTCGCGCTTGCCTCGTTCGTCGCCTGCTCCGGCAGCTCGACGGCGACGACCACCGGCGGTGATCCTGACGCCGGGAGCGACGCCGGCTCCTCCGGCGACGCGGACGGCTCCGTTTCCGAGGCGGCGCTGCCGAGCCTCCTGCCGGGCTGCACGCAGGATCCCGGAGCGACGCCGCCGTCGTTCGATCCGAAGTCCGCCGCGGACCCCATCGGCGAGGGCAAGCTCACGCTCGCGATGGCGCTCGCCGGGTTCCCGTCCGGCGGCGGCACGTTGACCGCGGCGATCGCGACCGAGAAGGGCGTCATCAAGTGCACGCTCGACGAGGCGGCGGCGCCGATCAGCGTCGCGAACTTCGTCGGCCTCGCCCGCGGCACGCGCCCCTACAAGACGACCGGCGACTGGCAGGTCGGCCGCTTCTACGACGGCCTCGTGTGGCACCGGGTGATCCCGGGATTCGTCATCCAGGGTGGCGACCCGGAGGGCAGCGGCTTCGGCGGCCCCGGGTTCGACCTGCCGGACGAGAACCACGTCGACGAGCCGCTCGGCACCCTGGCGATGGCCGCCTCGAGCAAGGCGAGCGGCAGCCAGTTCTACATCGTGGTCGGGACCGGCCCCGCCGCCGACTACAACGTGTTCGGCACGTGCGAGACGGCGACCGCCATCGCCGTCGCGGCCTCGCCGCGCGACGCGAACGACAAGCCGCTCACCAGCGTCCACATGCTGCGCGTCGAGATCGGCCGCTGCCCCTGAGCCCCCGGGCGCCGCGGGGCTCGCCAGCGGCGAAACTCGTTCGGATCCCTCACGGTCGGCGCGCCCGCCGGCGCCTCGGGCACCCCAAAACTCGTTCGGATCCCTCACTGTCCGCGCGCTCCCCGGCGCCTCGGGCACCCCCAAACTCGTTCGGATCCCTCACGGTCCGCGCGCTCCCCGACGCCTCGGGCACCCCCAAACTCGTTCGGATCCCTCACGGTGCTGCGCGACAGGCGCGCGCCGAGGCGATCGACAGGGATCCGAACGAGTTTCGGCGCCCCGACCCCGCCCGGGTGACGTGGAGATCGACAGGGATCCGAACGAGTTTCGCCGCGCCGAACCCCCCGGGCGACGTGGTGAATCGACAGGGATCCGAACGAGTTTCGGCGCGCCGAACCCCGGTGACGTGGGGATCGACAGGGATCCGAACGAGTTTCGGCGCGCCGCCCCCCCCGGGGACGTGGAGAATCGACAGGAAACCGAACGAGTTTGCGTGCCTCGGCCCCCCCGCGTGCCGCGAGCATCGAGAGGGGATCCGAACGAGTTTCACGCGCCCGCCCGGCGCTTACTCGATGATCGAGCCGGTGACCCGCGGCGGGCCCTTCGCCAGGACGAAGATGCCTGGATAGCCCGCGGTGGAGAAGCCGTCATTCGGGTTGCGCCGCAGGACCGAGTCCTCGATGACGAGCGAGCCCGAGCGATCGTTCGAGACGAAGAAGATGGCGCCGCCGCCCTCGTTCGCGTGGTTGTCCTCGATCCGCGTGCCGCACATCGAGAGGGTGAACGTGTTGCCGTCGTTGTAGATGGCGCCGCCGCTGCCGCCGCCCGGCGTGCCGTCCTTCGCGGGATTCGCGCCCTTGCCGATCGCGCCGTTGAACGAGAAGAGGCTGTTCGTGATGGTGTGCGAGACGCCGATGCTGCTGAGGCCGCCGCCGTTCGACCCGACGTTGCCGAGGCCGTCCTTGCCTCCGAACGTGCTCTCCGTCACGTAGACCGGCTTGCCGCCCGACTGGCTCAGCGTGCGCACCGCCGCGCCGCCGACGTCCGGCCCCGCTACGTCGCACGTGTTGCCGAAGAAGCGCGAACGCACGATCTTGAAGCGGCCGCCGCGCACGAAGATGGCGCCGCCGCCCTCGGGCTCGGCGTCCTGACCCTTCGCCGTGCCGTTCACGAACGTGAGGTTCTGCACGGTGAGCTGCGGGTGGTCCTGATCCTGGCAGTGCGACGTCGTGTACTTCTGCTTCGGGTCGCAGGTGTTCTGGTAGAGGATGCGGACGGCGTTCCGGCCGTCGAGCGTCACCTTCCCGCCGCCGTCGATGACGATCTTCGGGCCGGTGTCGTTCACGATTCGCGCGGTCTCCGTCATCGCGATCGTGAGGGGGTCCGGGCCGCACGCGAAGGTGATGACCCCGCCCTTTGCCACCGCCGCGACGACCGCGGCGCCCGTGCAGCTCGCAGCCGTGCCGTCACCGATGACGTTCGTGGGCGTGCTCGTGTCCTCCGCCTGCCCTTCGGCCGGCACCGCGCAGTGACCGTCCGGATTGCCGGCGGGCGGCCCGTCGCCCGGCGGCACCACGACGCCGCTCGAGCCGCTGCTGCCGCCCGAGCCCCCGTCGCTCGAGCCGCTGCTGCCGCCCGAGCCTCCGCTGCCCGCCGAGCCCCCGTCGCCCGAGCAGGCGACGAGCACCACCGCGGCGGCGACCGCGAGCTTCAATTGCAGGTGCGCTCCGTCAGGACGAGCGGCGGCAGCGGGGTCTGGTTGAAGTCGAAGGCGCCCATCAGGTCGTTCGCCTGCGCGTCCTGCGCGGCCGGGTCGATGTCGTGGAGCGTCTTCGTGGCGCCGAAGATCTTCTCGATGAAGCGCGGGATGCTGGCGTGCTCCGCGACCTCCTTGAACACGAACCCGGGCTTCGCGTAGGGCGAGATGACGATGAGCGGAAGGCGGAAGCCGAGGCCGTAGGGCTGCGCGGGATCGCAGCCGTACTTGCGCGGCGGCGGGACGTGGTCGTACCAGCCGCCGAAGTCGTCCATCGTGAAGATGACCGCCGTGTCCTTCCAGTACTCGGACTCCATCAGCTTGTTCAGCTTGTGGACCGTCCAGTTCTCACCGCGGCAGGGCGTGGTGAGCGGGATGCCGGGGTGCTCGGAGTTGATGTCCTGGTTCACGAGCCAGGAGACCGCGGGCAACGTCTTGTTGGCGATGTCCTTCTCGAACTCGTCGGTGTGCACGACGTTCGCCCAGCCGGGACCCTGACGGATCGACCTCACGGCGTTGAACATCGACCAGATCTCGTTGAGGACGTAGAAGTTCGTGCCGTAGAACTTCCAGTCGGTTCCCGCGGGCAGCACGTCGGGGACGGTCGGGATGTCGAAGCACGGGAAGACCGACTTCGTCATGCACGTCACGTCGTCCTGGATCTCGATGCGCGTCGTCGCGAGCTCGTCGCATCCCCAGAAGGGCGTCCCGTTCGGATTACCGATCGCGCCGCCCGCCTGCGCCGCGAGCACCGCGAGGTGGCCGGGGAAGCTCGGGCCGATCATGGCCGAGAAGAAGTGATCCCCGAGCGTGAAGTGCCGCGCGTACTGCCAGTAGTTCGGGATGTCCGACTCGCGGTACTGGTTGTACGCGAGGTCGTCGCCCTTCGAGCTCGAGCCCGGCAGGTCCCACCCGTTCATCTGCCCGTTGTTCCAGTCGATGAGCCCGGCGGAGTGCGCGTGGCTCAGGTCGTGGCTCGTCTGGCTCATCGAGTAGGGGACCGGGACCGTCTCGCCGGTCGACTTCTTGTACGTGGTCGTGCCCTCGGCGCCGGGGAACGAGCCGAAGTAGTTGTCGAACGTGTGGTTTTCCTTCACCACGATCACGACGTGCTTGATGGGATACGTCTTCGGCCCCGCGTCGGCGCCCCCGTCGCGCGGCGGCGGCGGGGTCGTCCCGGTGCCGGTCGCCGTGCCCGTCGGCCCGGGTCCCGGTCCGCCATCGGGGGTCGGATCGAGCGGCGTGTCACCGTCGCTCCCGCACGCCGCGAGCGGCACACCAACCATCGTCGACAAGCAGAGGAGGAGGGAGAGGCGCCGGAGCATGGGGTGAACCGTTATGCCATCAGGCCGGTCTCCGCACCAGCCGCCCCCCTGAACGCGACCCACACGGGACTTTGACGCACGAGGTCGCGCACCTCGCCGCCCGGGACGAATTTCTGAAATTTCGTCACAACTCGCGGCGACTGAGTCTCACCCCGCGAGGAGACGATCATGTACTCGAACACCAAGCCCTTCGCCGCCGCTCTCGCCCTCAGCCTCTCTTCTGCGCTGCTGGTCGCTGCCTGCCGGCCTGCCGAGGCTGCCGATCCGCAGCCCGGCTCGGAGGCCCGCCTCGAGCGCAGGGAGCCCGGCGAGTCGTGGCACGCGACGACGCGCGCCGCCATCCCGTCCGGCAACCGCCTCGCCTGGATTGCCGTCGAGGAGGACGTGCGGCTCGACCCCGCCGGCCGCCTCGTGCACGCCGAGACCCGCACCCGTGACGGCGCAGAGGCCCAGATCACGGTCACCCTGGACGCGCCCTCGCACACCGTCGTCGTCGACCGCGGCGGCAAGCGCGAGACGTGGACCGTGCCCGGCGACGAGCCGTGGATCATCGCCCCCGTGCAGGGCGCGCGCGGCGAGAAGGTGCCGACCCCGCTCGTCGCCTGGAGCACCTACCGCACGACGCGCGATGCCGAGTGGGTCCGCCTCGTGCTGCCGCTCGAGAAGAAGTCCTACGTCGTCCCGCGCGACCAGTACGTGGTCGGCAGCACCGTGATCGTCGCCGATCAGGCCATCGAGGTGGACGAGCAGTTCGTGCGCACCATCGTCCTGGGCGGCGTCGAGCTCGCCCGCGGCGCCCGCGGCACCGGCTTCCGCTTCCACGGCGGCTGAGCCCGGATGCTACTCGGGAGCGATCGCCTTCTTCAGATCGAGGAGCTGCTCCTTGATGTGCTGGAAGCGCTTCCGCAGCCGCGCGGCCTCGCGCTTCGTCGTCACCTCGTCGAGCGCGCCGGCATCCTCGGGATGCATCACGCGCGCGAGGTCGTTCCAGGCGAGCCCCTTGTCGACGCGGAGGACGAGCAGCATGCGATCATCCTCGGGCAGCGAGTCACGGAGAGCGCTGAACCGGTCACGCGCCGACGTGCGGAGCCACTCGGCGGTGTCGGTACGGACCTTGATGGCGACCTCGGCCTGCGACTCGTCGGGGAGCGGGTCCTCGTTGCGGCGCCGCCTCTCCTGGCGGTAACGGATCGACGTGTTGCGGGCGATGGCATAGATCCAGGTGCGGAACGAGGAATGCCAGCCGAAGCGATCCAGCCCGTTCCAGAGGCGCTCGGTCACGCGGGACCACACCTCGGAGGCGTCCTCCTCGTCCCGATGGAAGGCAACGAGGAACCCGTAGACCTCCGCCCCGTACCCGCGTACCGCGAGATCGGCGGCGCCCGCGAGGTCGCGCTGCTCCCACCTCTCGCGGATACCCTTCTCCAGGTTCTCGCGCTCGGCCGGGTCCATCGCTACAGCAATACAAAGGCCCGCGTATGAGCACCATCCCTCCCGAGCATCCGGACGAAGACTTCGACGACGAGGACGACGCGTCGGACGATTTCTTGCGCGAGGTGGCCCGGGTCGAGGATCGCCGCCCCCCGAGTGCCGGCGACCGCGTGCGCCTCGAGGGCACGAACATCGGGCGCTTCAAGGTGGTCTCCGAGATCGGGCGGGGCGGCATGGGCATCGTGCTGCTCGCCGAGGACGACAAGCTCCGCCGCAAGGTCGCGCTCAAGCTGCTGCCGCCCTCCTTCGCCGCCGACGAGGAGCGCCGCCGCCGGTTCTTCCGGGAGGCGCGCGCCGCCGCCGCGGTCAGCCACCCCAACCTCGTCACCGTGTACGACGTCGGCGAGCACGAGGGCCGCGCGTACATCGCGATGGAGTATCTCCGCGGGCGTAGCCTGCGCGAGCTGATGGCCGAACGGCAGCTGTCGGTGGACGAGGCCGTCGACCTGGCGCGGCAGATCCTCGCGGGCCTGGGCCACGCCCATGCGGCCGGCCTCCTGCATCGCGATCTCAAGCCCGAGAACGTGCTCGTCGAGAAGGAAGGCCGCGTGCGCCTCGTCGACTTCGGGCTCGCGAAGCTCGACGGCGACACCGGCGGCGAGGGCGGCGAGCAGGGCGCGGGGACGGCCGGCACCCACGCCACGCGCGACGGCCTCGTCATGGGCACCCCCGGGTACATGTCCCCGGAGCAAGCGCGCGGGCAGGCGGTCGATGCGCGCTCCGACATCTTCTCGTTCGGCGTCCTCTTCTTCGAGATGCTGTCGCGGAAGCGTCCGTTCACCGGTCCGTCACGCGCCGACGTGGTGACGTCGCTCCTCCGCGATCCCGCGCAGCGTGTCGACGTCCTCCGCCCCGAGGTCGGCTTCGCGCTCGGTGAGGTCGTCGACCGCTGCCTCGCCAAGTCGCCGGACGACCGGCACGCCTCGGTGAAGGTGCTCGAGCAGGCGCTCGAGGACGCGTGGGTCACCTCGAAGCGCGAGCAGCGCACGGTGCCGACGCCGACCCCGGCAAGCGGCGGGGCGCCCCCCGTGACGCCGCGGCGACGGCTCCTCGCGTATGCCGCGCCGGCCTTCGGGCTCGCGGCAGCGATCGCGCTCGCCCTGACGATGCGCCCCCTCCGCAACCCGAGCCCCGTGGCTTCCGCCGCGGCCGCCGCCAGCGCCGACGGAGGCGCCGGTGCGAAGAAGGGCCTCGCCATCACCGACATCCCGCTCCCCCGCTCGAACAGCCCGCAGGCGCTCGCCGAGTACCGCCAGGCGCTCCAGTCGATCCGCGACGCCGACTGGGCGAACGCCGAGGAGCACCTCGACGAGGCGGTGAAGGCCGACGCGGAGCTCGGGGCCGCGCACCTCCGTCTCGCGATCATCGGCGGAACGAACAGCTACGCGCCGCTCAAGGCCCGCGCGGCGCTCTCGCGCGCCATGACCCTGCGCGGCACCCTCTCGGAGCGTGACCAGCTGCTCATGATGGCCATGGAGCCCATCGTGATGCGCGAGCCGCCGGACAGCCGGCTCTTCCGCGAGCGCATGAAGGCGCTCCTCGAGACGCACCCCGACGACGCCGAGCTCTGGCACTACCTCGCCGACTTCGGCGCCGGCAGCACCGCGCTCGAGGCGGCGCGCAAGGCCGTCACCATCGACCCGCAGTTCGCCGACGCCTGGCAGGTGATGGCCCAGTCGCTCACGAACGAGGGACGCACCGAGGAGGCGTTCGCCGCCATCGAGCACTGCATGAGCGTCTCGCCGCTCAGCCCGGACTGCCTCGGCGAGCGCGCGCACATCTACGGGATGCTCGGCGACTGCGCCCGCATGGACGAGGACCTCCGGCGCAGCGTGACGAGCTCCTCGCGGGCCGCACACATCTGGCACGAGGCGCGGGCCGCGGCGCTGGTCGCGACCGGCAAGAGCGACGACGCGGTCCTCGAGGCGTTCCACCAGAAGTGGTCGGTCATGCCCGACGACGACAAGCGGCGGGCGCTCGAGGCGCTCGAGCGCGCGCATCTGCTGCTCGCCCGCGGCCGGTTCGCCGAGGCCGAGGCGCAGATCGCGATCGGCGAGAAGGCGGTCGCCGACGATCCCGTCGTCCTCATGCACAAGAACTTCGCGGGGCTGCGCGTCCTCATCGACGTCGAGCTCGGGAAGTCCCGCGAGGCGGCGCAGGTCGCGCAGAAGTTCCTCGCCAAGCGCGACGCGTGGATCCCGACCCGCAAGGGCACGGATATCGTGATCCCGCTGCTCCGCGTGATGCAGCGCGGCGGTCTCACCTCCGCCAGCGAGCTCACCACCCAGCGCGACGCCTGGTACGCGAAGACCGTGGCGTCCGGGCAGCCGCTCGATCTCGCGTGGACGCTCGGCTGGGGCGTCGCCATCACGACGCCCGCCGAGGCCAAGGAGGCGATCCGCACCTACGAGACCATCTCCAGCGAGCAGCCCTCCGGAAAGCTGATCTGCCGTGACCCGCAGGCGTCGGGCACGCTCGGCCACGCGTACCTGCTCGCCGGGCAGCCGCACGAGGCGCTCGCGCCGCTCGAGAAGACCGCCAACAACTGCAGCTGGATGTGGGACGCGATCGAGCACACGTGGTCGCTCGTCGACCTCGGCAAGACGCACGAAGCGCTCGGCAACACCGAGCACGCGTGCGAGGCCTACCAGCGCGTCATCGCGCGCTGGGCGGCCGCCCCGCGGTCGGTCTCGCGGGACTTCGCGAAGGCGCGCGTGAAGGCGCTCGGCTGCGGGACGGAGGCGCAGCGCGCGCCGATGGCGATGGCCGCGGCGACTCCCGTCCCGGCTCCGGCGGCGCACGGCCCGGGCGGCTTCGACGAGGCCGAGGACGCCCTCGAGGACGCGCGCCTCGCGGCGGAGAGCGCCCGCGCCCTCGGCCTCACCGAGCCCGCTCCGCCCGCCGCGCCCAGGCCTGCGCCGCCCGCGTCGG